>CAZMHE010000137.1:0-6272 GCA_964566015.1 uncultured Sangeribacter sp.
CCCCCCTCTCAAACTCCTAAACTCCCAAACTCCCCCTCCTAAACTAAAAAACCACTGTGCCGAGGCGTCAGCCGAGGTCCCTCATCCCCCTCTCAACCTCCTCCCTCTCTCAACCTTTGGCCCCCGGCCAACTCAACCTCTTCAACCTCCGCAACGCGGCTCTTGCGGTTTGTCTCCGGGTGCCCCTCCGAAAAGCTCTACTTTCTGCGCAGGGTAAAAGGGCCGGCATCAAATAATTCTTCGTAAATCTCTAACCAATATGCATCCTGAATATAATACGCGCGCCCTGTTGCGACAGTGAAATCTTCATTGAATTCGCCACGGAATAGATAGTAAGTAGGAGATTCATAACCTCCGACTACATTATTCAGTTTCAGAGTTATATTGCGCCCGTTTCTTTCCCAGTAGCAATAATTTACGCCGTAGAAGTTATTTGTCCGCCCATTCGAGCGAATTTCCAAATCATAATAATCGCCTCCACCAAAAACATCTTTTGTTGTAAATCCCCACATTCCTGTAATGTCAGGCCCTTCCGTTGAGAACTTCGTTGCTTTCTTCTCTATAATCAATTCTTCTTCTGGATCTGTTGATATATAGGTGTTTACATTATAATCGGTTTCAGCTACTAATCGGTCAATTTTAATTGTTGCGTTTCCGTCAGCGTCGGGTTTTACCGTTTTGGTGTAATTCCATTTACCATCTGTCAGAATAATTCCGCAAGTGAAATCACTTTCCAAATTTTCAAAGTGGCATGTGACTTTGGCAGATTCCATAGTGATATCATTTACGTCAATTATTGTACCAATCGGGTCTGGCGATGGATTGGTTTTAAATGAACGCTGATTCCCCGACGAAGATCCCAAGGAATTCTTCTCTACTGCCCAATACCGATATGTGGTTCCCGGAATCAGGTCTTCCAGTTCTATTGTTTGAACGCCGGTCACTGTTCCGAGAGAATAATACTTTGAGAGTATTTTTGACCCTCTTTTATCATCCGCTTCAAGGTAGTACCCACATTCGGTTTCAGGATTTACACAGCTGAAAGTTAATTCGATTTGAGCCTTGCGCTGTTCAACTTCATATGACATTCCAGTCGAAGCATAGGGTTTTCTGCCCTTTTTGAAGTCGCCACCGAAATTGTCCTCAGGTGAATGGTCGCAATTCCTTTTGGTGGTTATGCATTGCGAATCTCCGTAGTAATACTTGTCATTATAGTGTGCGTACGCCCGATAATAGTAGGTGGTTCCCGCACGCAGCCCGCTGAAGCCACTTTTGAAAATGTTATCGGATGTCATCTGACCGACACAATGCTGTGAATTTTCTATTGTCGGATTTTTGTTAGTTGCGGAATAGACGAACCCGACTTCGGTATCCGGCCTTAATTCATCCTCTGTGCTACCCGTGACTTCCGCGCTATAAGTTGTAGCAGCCCCTGAGCCCGTAATAATCGAACAGTCAAGATAGATTTCGTCATCAGGTTCGGCGATAAAATCTTTTCCGAGAAATCTAACAATGGGACTGACTTTGTATTTTATCCCGGATTGCAGATTCTTTGAGAATGTCGCGCTCAGTTCGTGGATATCTGATGTATCAAGAAGGCCATTATATTCTTCATCATAGCATGTATCAATTGTATTCTCATCTTCGTCAAAGATGCTAAATCCAACTTTACAGGGCAAGAATAGTAATCCCGATGCTGATGTTTTGGCTTTAATCTGCTTTGAATCAGATTCAAGTGTTATGTTGGAGAATTCTGGAACCAAATTGAACTTCTGCTCCCAAATCCGAAACTTGGGGGTGATTTCTATTTCATGCACTTTCTTCAATAAAAATTCTGCCTGAAGTTTTGATTGGAATTGCAAAGCAGCCGTGATTGACGCGTCTTTCAACACGTTATAGCCATTTTGGGGCAATAATTCAGGAATGCTCCGGCTATATTCCAGTTCAAGGACGGGTCCTACTGACCCTAATGCGATGATTTCAGAGACTTTACCCAAAAACTTTACTTTCAATTCCAACGGGATATCCACTTCTAAAGTCCCGTTTGCCTCAATAGTACCGTCAAAACTAATAGGGGTGTTATTACGTTTTAAGCCTGAAATCTTAAATGTTCCGTTGTCATAGACAATGCTGCGTTGAGATTCCCAGTTACCCGATAATTGCAGATTAATGGAACCCTCTATTGACGCACTTATCCCTGCATAAATATCTGCCGAGAGCGATATGAATGAAATGGGATTAGACAGGGGAATTTCTTTATGAGGCGTTTCCTTACTTGTTTTAAGTTCACCCTTTAATGTCGTACTAACTTGGTAATCATTGTTCCTGATAATATCAAGAGCGATATATTTATTGTCTTTGTTTATGAAAGCCGTGACTTTTACTCTTAGAGAGGCAGACACATTCCCCCGAATAATCCCCTCTTTATAAAAAGAGTCCGTCTCAAATCCAACGCCAATGCTCCCGCCTATTGATCCACTGGCTCTTGACGTGGTGCCTGAGTTAATCGCAGGGTTGATTTGTGCTTCACCGACTGCGATATATTGGTCATATACATCGGATAAATCTGCTGCCTCACATTTCACAGTGATTCCATCATTGTTTGTGACGGAAATCACGCGCCCGACAAAACCATCCTCGAAAACTTCATCGAATTTATCATAAAGCAATATATCCCCTTTGTTTATTCTGAGATTATATGGTAAATTCTGAGAGAATTCGAGGTTTAACCCATCAACCTTATCGATATAGGGCGTGTAGTTTGGGTTAAGATGCTTGACGTTTGACGCATATTTAATTTCGGGGGTAAAGACTGAGACACTGTCAATCACAGATAGCGGAATACGATACAGGCTGTCGGGTGTCCAGATTTCCTGAACAACGTTCTGCTCGTGTTCGATTCCGTCTAAATCTATTTTGGAATACTTCAGGCTGTCAACCTCATTGGAAAGAAATGCCGAGAATTTGCCGTCATTTCTGTATATGTATATGTTTTTCTCATATCCTTTTGACTGCAAGGGTAGGCAAAAGATTATCGCGAGAAATAGAGATAATTTTCGAAATGTCATGGAATAATTATTTTGGTTGATTTGTTACCTACTCGGATAATATAAATCCCGGTGTGCAACTTAGAAATAGGATAAGAGAACTCAACATCATCAATATATTCCTCAAAATACGTTACACCTGTGACCGAATAAATTCCAACCATTGACGGCAGACCTGAAACCCGTATGTTTTCGCCGCTTATGATGACCCGGGCGGAATTATCAGCCACATCAACATTTTCGGTACCTTCTGAAATAGTGAATCCGTCGTAGTCGAATGTTAGAATAATTTGATTGGCGGTTGAATGCCTGAATTCATTACCACCGGTCGCAATCAGCAAGTCTCCGTTATCGAATGTGATTTTCGTGTCCTTATCAATAAAATAATATGCTTCTTGCTGGCCCGAGCGCCACAAGCGCACAATGTTATATGGCATATACTCAATTAGTGAAGATGTGCCGTCTGTGTCCGATAACAATACTTCATTATCTGTCAAGTCTGAAATCTTAACGTATGCTTTTGTCAGCGGAAGCATCACGTTGTCGGCGTGATTTTCGATTTTGATTTTTGCCGAGTGGGCAAAACCTTTCCATATAACGATATTGGCGACCGAATCAATACTGATGGTGCCGTTTGGCGTTACTATATGCGGATACTCGTAATCGGGAATCTTAGGCAGGCACAGCGTGATTTTTTCGATATAGCCGTCGGTATTGAACCCGACTTCATTACCGCCGTAAACGCGGCATAGCCGTGATTTATCTGCCACATAGGGTTTCTGCTCGGAATTCTGGCCGTCAACGGTCATCATTACGCCGCTCGTGCCATAACTTATGGAGCCACCAGAATCGCTCCAGTCGCTCGATTTCCGCCATTCGATTGGAATTCCTTCGTAGGTTGGTTCTGGTTGGTTCTGGAGGTTCGCTGATGGCCCGCTGAGATAAGTTAGCAAAACAGAAAACTCCCTGCGCGATTGCTCAATTTCCGACAGCTGGACATAGTAGGTGCCCGTTTCATCGAGACGCTTGCGAATTTCCAATTTGTCGAAATTAAAAATTGCTGAATCAATCAGCGTCGCGTCTGGCGAATACAGTTTCACTTTGCACCTAAGTCGGGTCGACAAAGAAATGTTGTCACCATCAATAGCATTAAATTGATACCAGTAGCAACTGTCTGTTCTCCATTTGTCTGTGTCGTGTTGTGATGAGTTGCTTAGCTGTGTTGCGTGTAGTTCAATGCGCTGGCTGTTATCAGTTATCATCGAAGTGGAGTCTGCCGCGAATCCATAGGTGTTTCTGAACGATAGGCGCAGGTCGTAATTAGGGGCAATATATGGCACCCCGTCAGCAATACTAAGGTGATAATCCAGTGAAGGAATGCCCCAGTTGGCCAAAGGTAGTTCAGCGCTCCTTGCAACTGGCAAGGTGTCGTGAATTGAAAGCTGCCTGTAATCACAAATACTGTCATTTAGCCAATAATAGATGTCTGTGAGTCTGTTTCCGGTAGGGGCTTTAATTTCAACATTCGCATTGCTCAACGCTACCAATGCGCCGGAAACGGTATCGGTTATCGCGATGCTTACCGGGTATAACCCAGGTGTAAGATTGCTTACGTTAAGTATACATTCTCCATCAGAATCATTGATTACGGCTTCTTTTTTCACCCTGTTCTTTACGGAAGAAAATGTCAGTTTAAGATTCTGTTTGCTTGATGTGTTGTTATAAAACACTCCTGTTGCCGGTGGTATGGCCTGGTTCTTATCAACAATGAGCAATTTGTGAAACCCCGAATTGACATCATAAACGTCTATGCTGTTGTTCACAAGCGATTTAGGGTTGTTATTGTCGATGATATATTCAAATTTCAGATCTCCCGATTGAGGCGGGTTGAATAAATATCGGTAGGGAACAGACCATAGACCTGTTGAATTTCTCACTTGAATATTCAACACGTTAACCAATCCGCATTTCTCAGCATTATAGGGAATACTAATAGAACTGCTTCCGGGCGTGGAGGTGACTATTTCGGCATTATCTGCGTTTTGATTGAACCAGTAACGGAATTCTACATTTTCGGCGCGACACATAATGCCCCACAGTAGGAGAATAAAGATAACTGCCGAATCTTTTATCTTTTGCAAATCAAATATCCGCATCGAGTTCGAATTCAATTTTTAACATGCCGTCATTTGTCGATTCGGGTGAAACGCGGAGTTTCTTAATCCGTGGGTAGCTTGTCTTAGTTGAGAATGGAAGGTCTGAGCCATACAACCCAACCTGAGTGCCATCGTTCCCGAGATATTTAAGCCCGGCCTCATTGAGAACATAAAACGTGCCATCAACAAAAATCTCCGTTCCTTCAGGCACTACGCTATTATGTCTTTCCGGTTTACTGTTATTCCCGTCGCTGAATGGGCCTTTATCTGCGTGTGGGCCGACCCATACACAGTTAAATGCATCCTGTCCGCTTTTTACAGAGGCGCCAATCTTTGTTGATACAAACACGCAATTATTGTATGTCGCTGGTCCAGATTGACTGTCATCTGAGATTGATATAATGCAATTTTGGAATGTTTCGTTTTTGCGGTGAGAAGACAACGTATTGTGAAAATATACTTGGCAATTATAAAAATTAAACCCTCCAAATCGAAAATTCCCATCGCCATTGATTATACAATGAAAAAAAGTGAGATTTCTTCCACACGGTTCTGGATTAGATCCACCAAAGGAACCATCCTTTAGTGTATTAAATCTTGTTTTAGAAAAGATGGCGTCTTGAACATCGGTTGTTGATAAACTATTCTTGAAATCAATGCCTTCCACAGATAGAGTATACCCCGAATCGTTAGTTGGGACAATCACTTTTACATTTCCGTTGATTGACGTAAGTTGCGCAGATTCAGATGAGTTGGCATCCACTGCGCCAATGCCGGCACCACGAATTGTCACGGCTTTTGTTATGTCGGCTGCTTCAAACGAACCGGGCGACAGAGTAATAACATCACCATCGGCTGCGTTAGCCATTGCTTCTTTGAATGCGGTTGTTGAGTAGAATGTTTTAATTTCGTTGTCGTGATAAAGAACAGCAACTTGTCCGCCTTGTGCTGAACACCAGAGTGAGCAGAGCAGCGTAGCAGTGATAAAAAGAATCTTTTTCATATTTCTTTTGTATCACCGGGACACTCAACCGACGATATTTGGGTGATTAATGTTAATCAAAGGAAA
>CAZMHE010000138.1:0-6265 GCA_964566015.1 uncultured Sangeribacter sp.
CAGGATTATAAATGCCGAACCAAGCAGTGCATTGCCTGATGAATTTTTTCTTTGAAGTGACATGGCTCCGACAACAAAAGTTGCCATAATACAGGCACGCACGGTAGAAGTCCCGAGTCCGGTGACGAAAGCGAATCCCCATAGGAGAAGGATTACGAGCCACATCCTGAGTCGACGCAAACGGAAATATTCGAGGGGGAAAAGAATCATAAGGAATATTCCGGTTACAATCGCCACATGCATACCACTCAATGCAAGAATATGCGCCACCCCGGCATCTGTGAAATCTTCCTTCACGTCATTATCGAGCAGTGAACGGTCGCCAAGAAGAAGGGCGGAGATGAATTCGGCGGTCTCCCGTCTGAGGGAGGAATATTCTATTGCCGTCACCAACCTGTCTCTCCACTCCGATGCAAGCGATGCCGGACCCGCGTCAAATCCCTTTATCTTTATCTCATCCGCGCGGGCATAAACTCTATAAAGTATCCCTTCCCGCTTCATCCGGTCGGAAAAACCGTTCGGCCGATAATCAGGATTATCGGTGATGACAGAAAAATGAGCCGGGAAAACCATGACACTCCCGGACTGCGCCGAGACTCCATCTGTAGAAAGAATAATCTGCATTTTGTCTACTGCGGTGACTCGGCCGAGAGTGTCCACAAGGTGAGTGACCTTTACCCTGAAATTATCACCGTCGGCATAAGTCGTGCTTTTCTTCACCACACCCTGGGCGAGGGAATACTTCCCGAGATCCGCATCAGGGATTTCCATAGGGCGACGCAACGTGATGTCGAGTATACCTATACCTGCAAAAAGAAGAAAAATCCAGATGACATGGCGCTTATTAAGACGGTAAGACGCAACAGGAGTGACGCTGCGCCGCAGTATTCCGAAATAAAAAGCGAGCCCTCCGAGGAGCGGAATCGCTCCCCAGAAGGGCTCTTTAAGTATCATTCCTGCAAGGATACCTGTTATCAATCCTGCAAGTGGAATAAGAAAATTCATTCAGAGAGAGAATTGGAATCGGTTGCCGTCCAGATATGCCATGCGGCGATTGCCTGACCATGAAGCATCTCAAGACCATTCTTCGTGGTTGCTCCTTGTCTGCCGCAACGTTCAAGGAACAAAGTCACCTCCGGATTATATACGAGGTCATAACAGATATGATTTTCCGTAACCAGATTATAAGGGATGTCGGGACATAAATCCGTATCGGGCCAAGTGCCGAGAGGCGTGCAGTTCACGATAACCTGATGAGAGGCCATTAGTTTCTCATCAAGATCCCCGTAAACCACTTTTCCGGAACCGGGTTTTCTCGACACTATCGTAGGGGTAAGACCTAACTCGCGGAGTACATGACAGACAGCTTTCGAGGCGCCCCCGGTGCCGAGGACAAGAGCCTTCTTCATGTAAGGTTTAAGAAGGGGAGAGATTGAGTCGCGGAAACCTACGGCATCGGTATTATACCCTTTAAGTTTTCCGGCCGGGGATATGCTTATGACATTTACCGCCCCGATGGCAGCCGCATAGGAATCCATTTCATCGAGCAATGGAATCACAACCTGCTTATATGGTATCGTGACGTTCAGACCCTTCAGAGAGGGGTGTCCGGCAATAAGCGACGGCAACTCCCCGACATCTTCGAGAGGGAACAGATTATAAGTCTCGTCAATACCTTCATCCGCGAATTTCCTGTTGAAGAAATTCGCGGAGAAGGAATGTCCGATTTTTTTACCTATAAGGCCGTACATTATGATTACCAGATGACTACTCTTTCGTTTTCAGGACGATACATCTGATCGCCCTCCTTGATGTCGAAAGCTTCGAAGAAGGGTGCAATGTTGCGGAGAGTGACATTGACACGATTCTTTCCGAGGGAATGAGGGTCGGTCTTTGTGCGCGAGAGTATCTCCTCGGGGCGGATGTTGCCGGCCCATACATTGGCATAGGCAAGATAGAAACGCTGCAATGGGGAAAGACCGTCGATCGCCTCCATTTTCTTCCCCTCCATTGAGTCGAGATAAGCGGTCAATGCAACGCGGAGGCCACCCTGGTCGGCAATGTTCTCACCAAGTGTGAAACGCCCGTTGGCGTAAACACCGGGAGCCACCTCAACCTTATCGAACTGATCGGCGAGTGCGTCGGCAAGTTTGGTAAAGCGTTCGGCGTCACCCTCCTGCCACCAGTTCACAAGATTTCCATCCTTGTCATACTGGCGTCCGGAATCATCGAATCCGTGGGTCATCTCATGTCCGATCACCACTCCGATGGCGCCATAGTTCTGCGCATCGTCGGCAGTGAGATCGAAATAGGGAGCCTGAAGGATTCCGGCAGGGAAACAGATCTCGTTGGTTGTCGGGTTATAATAGGCATTGACAGTCTGGGGAGTCATATGCCATTCCGACTTGTCGACAGGTTTATTAAGCTTGGAATAATTATCCTGAGTGTACCATACGGATGCATTGTAGACATTCTCGAGATAACTCTTGGAGGGATCGATAGTGATGGCTGAATAGTCTTTCCATTTGTCAGGGTAACCGATCTTCACGGTGAATGTGGCGAGTTTCTCGTGAGCCTTCTGCTTGGTCTCCTCGCTCATCCATGTGAGATTATCTATATGCTTGCCGAGGGCCTTGCGGAGATTCTCAACAAGAGTCACCATGTATTCCTTATTCTCATTGGGGAAATACTTGTTGACGTAGAGCTCGCCGACAGCCTCGCCGAGCATGGAGTTGGGGATTGACATAGCCCTTTTCCATCGCGGCTCCTGCTCCTCCTTGCCACTCATCACTTTGCCGAACATCTCGAAGTTGGCATCCTGAAAATCGTCGCTGAGAAGTCCTGACGAATCGGAAACGGCCTCAAATGTCATGTAATCCTTGATCTGCTGAGGAGTGAGGGTAGGGAGGTAGGAATTAATGAACTCCATGAAAGCGGGATTAGAGACATTGGCCTCCTTCAGATCCTTAACTCCGAGCACGCTGAAATAGGTATCCCAATCAAAATTGGGATAATCCTTCTTTATCTGATCATAGGAGCGGAGATTATAGCGCAACTGCGGATTGCGACGCTGCTCACGTGTCATCTTATTTTTAGCAAACTCAGTTTCAAGAGTGATGACGTTTTCCCAAACCCTCTGCTGTTCAGAGGGGGTGTAGCCGATAAGCTCCATCATGCGCTTCACATATTTCTCATAAGCGGCGAGAATCTTATCATTGGTCTCGTTTTTCTCAAGGTAGTAATCGCGGTCACCGAGTCCGAGACCCACCTCTCCGATGTGCATGATGTTACGGTCGGAATTTTTAGCGTCTGTGCCGACACCGGTGTTGAAGAAAGATCCTGAGACGCCGTTATGTTCCCAAGCGAGAAGAGCGGCGAAATCTTCCGGTTTTGATTCGTTGATCTTCTTTAGGAAAGGCATCAATGGAGATGCTCCTTCCTTGTTGAGGCGTATAATGTCCATACCCATCGTATAGAGATCACTCACTTTCTGGGCATTCGTGCCCTTCACTTTTGAGTCGGGGTTATTGGCAAGGTTCGTTATGAGGTCCTGAAGTTGAACCCTCGCGTTCTCGCGTAGCTGGTCGAAAGTGCCGAAACGGGAATATTCCGGAGTGAGTGGATTGTTTTTCATCCATCCGCCACAAGCATACATGTAGAAATCCTCACCCGGTTTTACGGAAGGATCAAGGTTGGCCTTGTCGATTCCGTGATGCGAAGCCGCGAAGGCCATCATCGGGAGACCGGCTGCTCCCAACAGAAATGTTTTGAAGTTCATATCACTATTGTTGATTTCTTTCATTTGTCATTAAAATTCTCAAGTTCCATCTGTGCGAGTTCCCACTCTGACATTGCATTCTCAAGATTACGGGTAGTCTTCTCATATTCCTGAAGCACCTCTTGCGAAGCGTCGCCGTCGGCAAGTTTGGCCTCGAGGAGTGCCTGTGCCTCCTCAAGCTTGGCCACCTTATCCTCGGCAGCCTTAATGGCCTTTTCAGCCTTCTTTATCATCTTCTCACGCTCCCGCTGCTCGGCATATGACAGTTGACGAACACTCTTGGCCTCCGGCTCATCCTTACTGTCAGATTCCTGACTACGGGGTTCCATCTTCTTTTCGTCGGAAGCGGAAGGGGAACCGGCGCGAGACAAACCAGTCTTTTTCTCCAGCTCGTTAAGATTCTCCATCTTTTTCTTGCGGAGGAAATCATAGATGCCCCCAAGATTCTCCTTCACCTGACCGCCCCCAAATTCATAGACCTTATCCACAAGTCCATCGAGAAACTCTCGGTCGTGACTCACTACAATGACGGTGCCGTCAAAATCCTTTATGGCACCTTTCAGGATATCCTTGGTGCGCATATCAAGATGGTTGGTAGGCTCGTCGAGGATAAGGAAGTTGACCGGCTCGAGGAGAAGCTTAATCATTGCGAGACGAGTCTTTTCTCCTCCCGATAGAACCTTCACTTTCTTATCGGAGGCCTCACCGCCGAACATGAAAGCTCCGAGGATGTCACGCACCTTGGTGCGCATGTCTCCGGTTGCCACGTTGTCTATAGTCTCGAACACTTTCAGGGATTCGTCAAGAAGCTGTGCCTGATTCTGGGCGAAATATCCAATCTTGACGTTATGTCCGAGTTTAAGATGACCGTCGAACGGTATCTCGCTCATAATACATTTCACAAGGGTAGATTTACCTTCGCCGTTTTTCCCGACAAAGGCAACCTTGTCTCCTCTCCGGAGAGTGAAATTCGCTCCGGAAAATACATTGTGATCCCCATAACTCTTGGAGAGATCCTCGACAATGAGGGGGAAATCGCCCGACCTCGGAGATGGGGGAAATTTGAGGCGAAGATGGGAGGTGTCGACCTCATCCACTTCAATCGGGACAATCTTCTCAAGTTGCTTTATGCGACTCTGCACCTGTACGGCCTTGGTGGCCTGATAGCGGAATCGCTCTATGAATGCTTTGGTGTCGGCAATAAGTTTCTGCTGATTCTCATAAGCCCTCATCTGCTGCTCGATACGTTCATCACGGAGCTGCACAAAAGGGGTATAGCTCACTTTGTAGTCATAGATACGCCCACAGTTGATTTCAATGGTGCGCTTGGTGACATTATCGAGGAATGCACGGTCGTGGCTTACCAATACGACGGCCTTAGCCTTTGTCTGCATGAATTGCTCGAGCCATTGGATTGACTCTATGTCAAGATGGTTGGTGGGCTCATCAAGAAGAAGCACATCGGGACGCTGGAGCAGGATCTTTGCGAGTTCGACGCGCATTCGCCAACCGCCGGAAAACTCGCTTGTCGGGCGGTTGAAATCATCTCTGGAGAAACCGAGTCCTATGAGTGTCTTTTCTATCTCAGCTTCGACATTCTGGGTGTCATCAACAGAAATGCGGTCATTGAGAAACTCCATGCGGTCAAACAGTTTCTGATATTCCTCACTGCCGAAATCTTCGGTAGCAGCCATCTTTGCCGTGATTTCCTTGAGTTCAGCCTCCATGCTCAGACGCTCACGGAATGCCTTGCGCGTCTCCTCGATAATGGTGGTTTCATCGGCCAACTTCATCTGCTGCGGAAGGTAGCCGACAGTCACGTCATTAGGGCGTGATATGGAGCCGGATGTCGGAGACTGAAGTCCGGCAAGGATCTTAAGCATGGTAGACTTACCAGCACCGTTCTTGCCGACAAGAGCGATCTTGTCGGAAGGGTTGATCACGAAAGAGATGTCGGAGAACAGTGGACGGGCCGAGAACTCGACCGACAGATTATTGACTGAAATCATTTCTCTATCTCCTCCGTGCCCTTAAGGTTTATACGGTCAAATTCACTTCTCTGTGCCGGAGTCATGTTTCCTTCCTCCTTGCTCAGACGCATACCAACTCCAAAGATCAGCATGACTTCCTCACGCTGGTTGGCCGAGAGTTTGTCATTGTCCATCTTGGAGAATTCAATCGCATCGTCAATGCCATCCTCGTAAATTTCGAGAAGGCGCGAAATGTCCTCGGTTGTAAGCGACTTCTTCTCAAGTAAAGACTTGGTTTCATCCGTATTGAATCCCGAACCACACGCCGACAAAAAAATCAGTAACGCGGTGGCGATGGTGTGAATCTTCCTCATAGGTGTCAGTTTAGATTTTCAAAATTAGCAATTTTTCCGCTCATTGCCAAATACAAAAAAATCACCGCCATTTCTGACGATGATTTTTTCATATTTTTAAAAGTTCTTAAGATGTGGTCTTCATCACATCATGCCGCCCATGC
>CAZMHE010000139.1:0-6221 GCA_964566015.1 uncultured Sangeribacter sp.
TCTCTTACGTAGAGTGCGATAGAACAACTCGCATGGCCTCCTTGGATTACTATATTGACCTATTCTCTAATCTCCCTGTCAATAAAACTAAGAGCAAGACCGCTCCTCATAAGGCAGTCTTGCTGATCACTATAATGAAGATGATAGAGAGGGAGGAAATAGATTCTTCTTTTATTCCGCTGAGTGATAATCTTATCCGCAATTTCAAGCGGGTCTGGAAGGCTTATGTTCCTCTTCCTACTTCATATGTGCCTCGGTTGGCATATCCATTTTTCCATTTATCATCTTCTCCTTTTTGGGAACTAATCAAGCGTCCTGATTGTCAAGAACAGCGTGAATATTCCACGGTAAAAGCACTTCAAAGGGATTACGAAGGAGCATTGATTGATATGGAGTTATATCAAATGATGAAAGATCCTTCTTCACGTGAAATGCTTATTGGTCTTTTAAAGGAGACTTATTTGGGTGTAAATAAAGAGAGTTCCATTTCTTCTAAACTATTGGGAATTGCCTCTCTCGTTGCCCTTATTTGCTCCGTTGCCTAACTAGTTGGGATTGAATTATCTACGATATTAATTTATTTCAGAGATCTGAGGATAAGGTTGTTCGCTCGATCTACTGCAGCGGATTCTAAACTGGCAAGATAGATATTGGTGGTTGTTTCGGAACTGTGTCCCAGACCTTCACTAATTATACTGATGGGGATTCCTTGAGTTTTTGCTATGGAGGCCCAACTATGACGAGCCACATATAGAGTTATAGACCCGGTTATCCCGATCATTTTGGCTAGCTTTCCAAGGTTACGATTTATGGTGCAACTCTTATTCCGGTAGGTGGTGCGTTCGTTATCTTCAAGCCGAGTTATTATGGGCATAAGGTAAGGAGTAGGATTTGCAGGATATTTTTCAATTATACTTTGCATTTCAGGTTCCCAACTGATGGTAAGGGGTTGTCCCGTCTTTCTGCGCCGGTATGTTAAAATACCGTTTTTAAGGTCACTCTTTTTCAAGAAAGCCATATCAATGAAACTCATTCCTCGTAGATAAAAACTCATCAAAAACATATCTCGTGCATAATCAATTTGGGGGTGATTCGAAAGGTCCACCATGAGAATTTGTTTTAAAGTGGCCAACGGTAACGCGCGCTTTGCTGTTTTATCTACCCCTGTATATACTTCTCGGAAAGGTCTGCGGTCATCTACTTTCCCTTCCTTTACTGCTCGGTTATAGACTGCCCTGAGGATACGCATGTAGAAACCTATGCTATTAGGGATTAAACCTTTATCCCTTAACCAACATTCGTATCTCTCCATAATCGTAGCGTTTAGTTGGTCTAACCTGACATCCTCGTTTTTGCGGAACTTTCTGAAACTGTTGAGAGCCGCCTGATATGTTTCCGATGTGCGAATCTGTCCGTTATGATAGAGTTGGAGGATAAGTTTTTCCATAAAGTTGAACAAGGAAAAAATTTGAGCATACTCCTCGAAGTCAGCCAGGATGTCCGTAGATGTGTAATCTCTTTCCTCCCTCTCTAGCTTTTTTATAATCCTGTTTAGTAATTCCGTATCATACTGGATCATCTCCTGGATTGAGAGAATTGTTAGAAGTCGAGAGGATTTTCCGTTGGCAGTCACTTTCTTTCTTTTTTTATCCCATTCTGTTTTCAGAATTTTATAGGGGGTTGGTATTTGACTGACTGATTTTTTATGGAAAATCTGATAGAAGACTATTCCTTCTCTCCCTTTGGGGGAAGAAAGACGAAATTTTACTTGAATGCTTGCCATGTGCGGTTTTTGCTTTTTAAATTAATATAAAGCAAATTCTCTTAAAACCATATGACTTAATTGGAGACCCCCATAGATTAAAAAATTTTTCGATAATGTTAGGTTTGCTTAGATGTCTTCTTTGGGTGAGGGCTATTGGGGACTATACACCGGGTGTGCACCCTACCAACTGAGGTGTTAAATTCCGTACAGTAGACGCGATACATCGCGTCTACTGTACCAACTCAGGACGCGATTTATCGCGCCCCAGCTGCGGCGGGAAATCGGCAACTTGCCGCCCCCGGCGGCTCAGTCGCGGTCGAGGTAGAAGCGCGGGATGTTCGCAAGGAACGTGCCGGGCGCCGAGAGCAGCGTCCGGTGCTCGATCAGCGCCGTCAGCGGGATGTCGCCGATGACGTAGCTGGCTTCCCCCGAGGTGTAGCTCTCGTGGATGCGCGTGAAGGGAAGCCGCCCGGGCGGGTCGCGGTCGGTCGACCGCAGGTAGATCCGCAACTCGATATCGGTCGTGTAAGAAGGCAGGTCGATGTAGCCCATCTTCTTGTATTCATAGCGGTAGCCGTGGCGACGAGCCATGATGTCGCTCAGAATCGAGGAGGCCGTGGGCAACCCCCCGGCCCCTTTGCCGAACATGAACTGCCGGTCGTAGCATTCCCCACGGATGACGACACCATTGTATTCGTCGTCAACGCTGTAGATATAGCGCGACGGACTGACGAATTCAGGCGAGACAAACATTGTGAAGCGCTCCGGGTCTACCTTGACCACCT
This sequence comes from uncultured Sangeribacter sp., assembly GCA_964566015.1. Classification (GTDB taxonomy): domain Bacteria; phylum Bacteroidota; class Bacteroidia; order Bacteroidales; family Muribaculaceae; genus Lepagella. The sequence goes on from CAZMHE010000139.1 coordinate 2,551, forward strand.
GCGCCACAAGCTTGATCTTCATCCCCTTTTCGCGCGCGTAGCGGATGTCGAAGGCTCCGAGCGTCGAGATGCCGTAGGTGAAGACCCGTTCCGGGGCGACGTAGACGCCAAGGGCATGGACCGTGATGATGATCAGCTTGAAGAGCGAGTCATAGCCCTCGATGTCGAAGGAGGGATCGCTCTCCGCGAATCCGAGTTCCTGGGCGCGCCGTAGCGCGGAGTCGTAGTCTTCGTTGTGGTCAAAGACGCGGGAAAGAATATAATTCGAACTCCCGTTCAAGATACCCTTGACTTCGAGCAGAAGGTCGTTGTCGTAATATTCTTCCAGATTGCGGACCACAGGGATCGAGCCGCAGGAGGAGGCGTCGTAGAGCAACGCCGTGCCATAGCGGCGTTGGATTTCGATCAATTCGGGGAGATGGCGCGCGATCATGGCTTTGTTGCCTGAGACAACGGCGATCCCTTTCTTCAGCGCGGCGGTGACAATCCGATAGGAGGCCTCGGGATTGTCGACAACCTCCACTATTAGGTTGATCTCCGGGTCGTTGAGAATTGCGTCCGGGTTGTCAGTCAACAGCCCCGGGGGCACCGTGACTTCGCGCGGCTTCGTCTGGTAGCGGACACAGACGCGACGGATTTCGGCATGGGCGTTGATGGCTTTCCGAATCACTTTATATAGCCCCTGGCCCACCGTTCCGAAACCGAACAAGCCTATGTTGATTTTATTTTTGCGGTCCATTGTCAAAGAAGGGTTTGATTATCTGTTCAAGTTGAGAGTGCTCTATGAAGGGTTTGATTATCTGTTCAAGTTGGGAGTGCTCAATAAGGAAGCCGTCATGACCCATCTCCGAGGATATGAACTCGAGCTCGGTCTGCGGAATCATGGCTGCGAGGCGCCGGATTTCATCGGGCGTGAAGATTATGTCGGAGTCGATGCCGACGACGATGGTCGGCATCCCCAGGAGGGAGAGCGCTTTCTCCGCTCCGCCACGGTCGCGGCCGATGTCGTGGGTGTCGAAGGCGTCCAGAAGGGCCATGTAGGAGTAGACGTCGAAGCGGTCGCATAGTTTCCGGCCTTGATGGTGCTGATAGGTGACGGCCCGCGGAAGTTGTGCCAGAGGACGTTCCCCGGGGTCTGCCTGCGTGAGATTATAGCCTTGCGGGCCGCGGTAGGAGAGGAGGCCGAGGGCTCTGGCTGTTGCAAGTCCGGCCTGTCCGGCTTCCGGGGAGGGCTCCCCGTATGTGGCGTCCGCGCGGATCGCCATGCGCTGCGTTTCGTTGAGGGCTATGCTCCATGGGGAAGCCTGCCAGGAAGTGGCCACCAACACAAGCTGCCGAAACCGATCCGGCTCCATGACGGCCCATTCGAGGGCTTGGAAACCGCCTACGGATGCTCCGACGAGCGTCCGGATCGAACGGAGGCCGAGGTGGTCGGCGAGCAGGGAGTTGGCGCGAGCCATGTCGCGGATGGTCAGGGCCGGGAAGCGGTCGTAGTATGGCCGGCCGGTTGCCGGGTTCGTGAAGAGCGGACCGGTCGATCCGTAGTGCGAACCGAGGAGGTTGGCGCAGACAATGAAATATTTCTCCGGGTCGAGGAAGGAGCCGGGGCGCGTGGCGGGGGTCCACCAATCCGCGACGTCGCTGTTGGCCGTCAGGCCGTGGCAGACCCAGATGACATTGTCTTTCTTCTCGTTCAGTCGCCCGAGCGTATGGTAGGCGATCGTCAGCTCTCCGAGGCTCCCTCCCTTTTCAAGGGGGAAGCGCCCGGGAGCGTGGAAGAAATGGATAGGGGAAGGGCTTGTCATAACGCAGCGGAGGCTTCAAAGGCCTGTTGAAAATCTCCGATAATATCTTCTACATTCTCCAGACCGAGCGAAATGCGGAGGAGGGTGGGCGTGATCCCGGCCTGGGCGAGGTCGGCCTCGCTGAGCTGCTTGTGGGTTGTCGAGGCCGGATGGGTGACGACCGTGATGGAATCGCCGATCATCGTCATGTGGGCGGCCAGCCGCAGGGATTCTACGAATTTGACCGTTGTCTCCAGAGTTCCTTTCAGTTCGACTGTCAGCACGGCGCCCCCTCCGTCACGGAAATATTTCTTGCAGAGTTCATGGCTCGGATGGTCGGGAAAGCCGACATAGCTGACGCGCTCCACAAACGGCGACTCGCGGAGCCATTCGGCCAGGCGCCGCGTGGAGGCCGTCTGATGGCTGGCGCGCAAGGAGAGCGTTTCGAGGCCGAGCAGCATGAGATAGCTGTCGAAGGCCGAGGGGGAAGTGCCGAGGTCGCGCAGTCCGTCTACGCGACATTTGACGATGAAGGCTGCCGGCCCGAACGCCTCGCGGAGGTTAAGGCCATGATAACCGTCCGACGGACCGTCGATTAAGGGAAACTTACCGTTCCCCCAATTGAATCGGCCGCTGTCGACGAGGATGCCTCCCATGGCTGTCCCGTGGCCGTTGATCCATTTCGTGGCGGAGTCGACGATGATGTCCGCGCCCCAGTCGAAGGGGTTGCAGAGATAGCCGCCGGCTCCGAAAGTGTTGTCGATCACGAGCGGGAGGCCATGGCTGTGGGCTACTGCTGCGAGGCCTTCGATGTCGGAGACATTGCAGGTCGGGTTTCCCATGCTTTCGGCGAAAACAGCGCGCGTGTTCTCATCGATTGCCTTGGCGTAGGCCTCGGGCTTGTTTTCCTCGACGATCCGCAGTTCGATGCCAAGGCGGCGGAGCGTATGGCGGAAAAGATTGTAGGTTCCGCCGTAGAGGAAGGGGGAAGCCACGATGTTCTGTCCGGCGGACGCAAGGCTGGTCAAGGCCACGAGGATTGCCGACATACCGGAAGATGTCGCCACGGCCCCCACGCCGCCGTAGAGGGCGTTAATGCGTTCCTCGTAGGCCGAAGAAGTCGGGTTCTGGAGACGGGTATAGATATTTCCGGCCTCGCTGAGCTCAAAGAGATGGGCGGCATGTTCGCAATCTCGGAAGCGGTAAGCGGCGGTAGGGTAGATGGCAATTCCGCGTGAGCCGGTCGGCTCGGCTGGGTTCAAACCGGCATGAATCTGACGGGTCTCGAATCTTAATTTCTTGAAATCCATAATATTTTAGTTTTTAAATGAATATTCGGATATTGAGGGTAAGAGGGGGTGAGAGGGAAAGGGGTCAGGAGGGGGAGGAGAAATGGGAAAGAGATTGGAGGGTGAGGGAGAAATGGGGAAAGAGTTTTGAGGGGGGAGAAAACAAAAAACTCGGTTTCAGGGAATGAAACCGAGCGTATATGAAGGATTTGAAAAATCTGGGGGGTAGTGACGTGTCAAATCAATGTCGGTTTCAAGTATGGACCCACATCATCGACATCATCATCATTCCTCTCCCTTCCGACGGAAGCGAGAAGCGACAGGAGGATGTAGCGAAATGGGACATAAAATCAACCGTTAAAGAAAATAACAGAATGACTCCGCGAGGAATTGCCAGCAAAGTTAGCAAAAAAATCTCACCCACCAAATCCCCCACCAAAAATCTAGGCTTGGGGGTTACAAACCCCCAAGGACTGAGTCCCGGAGGGACTCTTGGACGCGATTTATCGCGTCCCTACTGGCGGGCATGCGCGTTGCTGGTCGGTCAGAAGGCGTTCCAGGTTACTTTGGCGGGGTCCCATTTCTGTTTGGGCGTGAC
>CAZMHE010000140.1:0-6097 GCA_964566015.1 uncultured Sangeribacter sp.
TCCACTCGACAACTCCGATTTCTTCAACACCGATCTTAACCTCGTTGACTGGCTCTGCCAGTACAGCTCTGACTCATCAGAGATCTATCTGAAGGGTTTTCTCGGAAAGATGCTCTTCAGCGGCGAGGAGGTGCTTAAGAAAGCAAGCGTGCTTTCCGGTGGTGAAAAAATCCGCTGCATGATTGCCCGCATGATGCTGACCGATGCCAATACTCTCGTGCTCGATTCACCCACCAACCACCTCGACCTCGAATCGATCCAGGCCTTCAACAATACGCTTCAGGCGTTCAAGGGTGTCATCCTCATGTCGAGCCATGACCATGAATTCATCCAGACGGTCTGCAACCGTATCATCGAGCTCACCCCGAACGGCATCATTGACAAGCGCATGGATTATGACGACTATATCACCGATGATAAGGTGGCAGCCGCCCGCGAACGTCTCTACCCCAAAGAATCCTGAATTATAACTACCTTACTGTCCTATGGTAAAACATATCGTGACTTTCAAATTCAAAGGCACTCCTGAAGAGCGCCTCGATGTTGCAAAGAAATTTGCCGACGCCCTGAATGCTCTCCCTGACCAGATCGAGGAGCTTAAATCTATTGAAGTCGGCATCAACGAGAATCCGGCCGAGAGTTGGGATCTCGTGCTGACTGCCACAGCTGATTCACTCGCCGACGTCGCTGCCTATTCGGCCCATCCTGCCCATGTGGCTGCCGTGGCCATTATGGCGCCCTATAAGGAAGAGAGAGCTTGCGTGGATTATACATGTTGATTTTGTGAGATAATAAAAATGAAGAAATCAGTTTTTAGATTGTTGGGTCTGGTAGTTCTCATGACCCTCACAACCCCCTCTTTTGCTCAGTTCAACCTCAAGAAGGCTATATCCGCCGGAACAAAGGCAGCCAAGGCTTTAACGCTGACTGATGCCCAGATGGCCGACTATGTCAAGGAGTCCGTAGAATGGATGGACAAGAATAATCCGGTGGCCGCTGAAGACGATCCCTACACCCAACGCCTTCGCCGGCTCACACAGGGAATCACGGAAGCTGACGGCATACCTTTGAATTTCAAGGTCTATAAGGTGATTGATGTAAATGCTTTCGCATGTCCCGACGGAAGTGTCAGGGTATTTTCATCATTGATGGATATCATGTCTGACGATGAGCTGATGGGAATTATCGGTCATGAAATCGGTCATGTGATGAAACATCATTCAAAGAACCAGTTCAAGAATGAGTTGCTCACGGGCGCACTCAAGGATGCGATCGCTTCAACAAGTAATAAGGCTGCAAAGCTGACCGACTCGCAGCTCTCGACTCTCGGACAGTCTCTTATCTCGGCAAAATACTCTCAGAAACAGGAAAATGAGGCTGACAACTGCGGTTATGATTTTCTTGTTGCCAACAAGCGTAATCCTTGGGGCATGGTGATGGCTTTCGAGAAATTCCAGGGCATGGAGGGTGGCGCTGAACAGAGCTACATGAGCAAGATGTTCTCTTCACATCCGGAAACCAAAGCTCGTATCGAGGCTATGACCAAAAGATGCATGGCCGACGGCTTTACTCGCCCCGAGAAGTAACTCTCACCACATATTCTGTAACCTTTAAGGGGGGTTACGTGTTGTATCTGTGTAATCAAGATATTCCACATATTATGAGAATCACAGCGACACGTAGCCTCCTTTCCATATTGGCATTACTCCCGGCTATCTACTTCAGTTCATGCAGCGATGATAAATCTTCACCTATAGAACCACTGAAGACCAAGACCTATGACGCATCCACCGGTCTCTCTCTTTATTTCAACGGTCAGGAGATGCCCTCGAAGTCAGTTACACTCTCTCAGGATGGCTCGAATGGCTCAGCCATTCTTTTCTCTGAATTTGATATGTCGCAATTGGCGGCTTTAGGGGGACATGGCAATGTCCCAGGCCCCGGCGTTTTGCCCGGCTCACCCAAAGTCACGCTCAACTTCCCGATGAAAGAGGCCGACGGAGAATGGAATTTCACAGGGACTTCCGAGACTCCTTATTGCACTTTCAGTTATGCCGGCTATGCCGATAGCGAACATTTGAAACTTTTTATTGATGATGTACGCCTCAAAACGGGTGGCATATCACCCGCTGTCTGGACACCTGCCCCGATTATCAAAGGCGACGGTTCCTACAAATCACTTCCCGTCTATATCGACTGGCAATATGATCCTATTCCGGGAGTGGATATTGACCTCACCCCTTATGTCAGTGCTCTCGCCACTCTCCCTGTAATACCGGTATATAATAATACTGCATATATGTCTGTAAGCCAGTTCCTGACTCAGGTTCTGAAAACAGTCGCTTTCAATCCTGACGGCAATATTGTGGTCAGCTACATCTCGCAGGTAGGTGGTGCAGCACATCTGGCTCAGACTTATCCAAACCGCTATCAATACGTTTTGGTTTCTCCGACTGAAGCGAAAGTGTTCATAGACCCTATGTCGCTTTTGGGAGCGATTCTCGTGCAGACCTCACCGGGCACACCGAGCGATCAGGTTGCAATCATAGGTAATGGCCTCTATCCTACCGGGAACACTGACAAATCCACCGACACTTCAACGACCGGAAACCTTCTGGACTCTGAACTCGGTCGCGAAATAGCCGGGACACTCATGAAGGCACTCGTGCCCATGCTATCGGAAGGATTCCCCGTGAAGGTTTCCGCAAACACTTCCGGGATGTCCCTGTATATCGATACAGATATGATGATGACAATGGCATCACAAGTTCTTCCCAAACTGCTTGCTGATGATGCCACAGTCAAAAAGATTATTGCTTACATATCCTCTAACCCCGATTTCGCTCCTCTGCTCCCGGAAATGGAAAAGGCCTTGCAGCTGTTGCCCAAGGCCATCGAACGCACCAATGTGATGCGACTCGGTTTCTCTTTTGTCCCCTACTCTTCTAAATAAAATCAAAAATCATTTCAGGAATGAACGGGTCAGTTCGACACTTTTCCGGAAGGCTGTCGGCTGACCCTCTTTTGATATAAACCCGTGAACAGTACCCGGTAATTCTATCCTTACGGTCTTGACTCCAAGTTTCTCAAGATGTTCGGCAAACTCCTTTCCCTGATCGGAAAGAATATCTCTCTCCGCTGACACCATCAGCACGGGTGGCAGGGATTTGAGATGACTATCCTCAGCTAATGCCGGAGACACCCCCGGATCATCGTTTCTACTTCCATTGGAGAGATAGGCGGCGGTATAAGCCTCCATAAGTCTGCCGTCTAATCCGTAGCCACGTGAATATTCCTTCCATGACGAAGACCGGTCGTTACCAACTTTCACTATAGGATAAAACAGGACCATTGATTTCACTTTCCCACTCTCTTCCTCATTGAAAAGTGCGGATAGGGCGATATTGGCACCGGAACTTTCGCCACCGATACTCACAAGTTCCGGAGAGGAACCGAACTCCCCTGCATGATCAATGGCATATCTGATTATGGCACCGGCATCCTCGACCGGAGCGGGATAAGGGGCCTCAGGTGCTGAGGAATAATCTGCCGCAAGGACAAGCGCATCACCCGTTGCTGCGACTGCATCACAAAATTCGGCACTACTGTTAATACCCCCTGTCGTCCAACCCCCACCATGGAAAAAGACAAGCAGGGGAAGTTTCCCCTTTGGAGAAGAGGGTGAATAAAGACGCATCTTAATTCCGCGTGTCTCACCTTCGCCGGCAATATCTTTTCTTACCACTCCGTCAGCAACCGGCTCATCCTTATTCTCCCTCTCTCTTAAAGCAGCGAGTTCACCGCCAGTGCCATGAAGGGAGTGATAGATTGCGTCTGCCTGTCGGTCTTGCTGACCCTCGGCAATCTCATCAATATAATCGTCAGCCTCATTGAGCATGGCGGCACTCTCCTTTTCAGAAAGTTTCATTCTCATCGGGGTTGGGAAATAGGCAGCAGTCCCTATCACAGTCAGGATAACTGCAAGATTCAAAATAATTTTCCTCATAATCAAATTCTTTAACCCTCCTCTTTCTCCATCAGCTCGAGAAGACGCATCTCGGATTCATCTATCCCTGCAAGAATCTCCTCCATTCTTTTAGCTGCCTCCGTAATCTCGGAAACATCCATGGAACCTGAAGACATCCTCTCCTCAAGCTCCCCTTTCTCCTTTTCAAGTCTCTCGACGAGCAACGTCAATTCCTCCTGTTCTTTCTTCTCCTTGAAGGATAGTTTCTGCTTGCGTTGTTGACGTGTCTTCTGATTCTCATTCTTCTCCTCGGGGCCCTTAGATTTCAGGGCCACTTTCTCCTTCTGCTCCTTGAGTTCCTCCTGCACACAATGACGATAGGTGGAATAATCTCCGGGGAAATCCCTGACGACTCCATCACCCTTGAAGACGAATAGATGGTCGACGATTCTGTCGAGGAAGAAACGGTCGTGACTAACGACAATCACGCATCCCTTGAAATTGACAAGATAATCCTCGAGCACGGTCAATGTCAATATATCAAGATCATTGGTTGGCTCGTCGAGAATGAGGAAGTTGGGATTGCGCATCAATACGGTGGCAAGATAAAGACGTCGTCTTTCTCCACCGCTCAATTTATAGATATATTTCTGTTGTGTGTCAGGAGTGAAGAGAAATCTTGATAGGAACTGCGACGCGGAAAGGCGCGTTTTGTCATCTATCCTGACCTCCTCGGCAATCTCACGAACCGCATCTATCACCTTCTTCTTTTCATCAAAACCGGTCATTCCCTCCTGAGAGTAATAACCCCATCTCACCGTCTCGCCGATATCGAAGTGTCCGGAGTCTGGTTGAAGTTCCCCGAGGAGAAGCTTTATGAAGGTTGACTTTCCGGCACCGTTATCTCCGACTATACCTACCTTCTCATAGCGGGCAAAAGTATAGTTCCAGCGGTCGAGTATCCTCAAGTCGCCAAACGACTTGCTGACATCGTGAGCTTCAAAGATTTTTGAACCGATATAACTCGCACCGTTGCCGAGATCAAGTTTACGTGTACGGAAATTCACCTTGCTTTTGGCCTCAAGCTCGTGGAAGTTGTCGATACGGTATTTAGCCTTCGAGCCACGTGCCTGCGGTTGGCGACGCATCCACTCAAGTTCTGTACGGAGAAGATTCTTTACCTTTGCCAGCTCAGAGTTGATGGCTTCATGACGCTCATCCCTTTTCTCAATGTAATAGTCATAGTTACCGTCATATGAAAAGATCTCTCCTCGGTCAATTTCGATAATCTTATTGCAGACACGGTCCAGGAAATAGCGGTCATGAGTGACCATCAGCAAAGTGACCCGTTGTCTTGTCAGATAATTTTCGAGCCATTCGATCATCTCGATGTCGAGATGGTTGGTAGGCTCGTCAAGAATCAGCATATCAGGTTCCGAAAGGAGAACTTTGGCTAAAGCTATCCTTTTGATCTGTCCCCCCGACATGGTTCCCATCTTTTGGGTAAAGTCGGTAATGCGAAGTTGTGATAGCATCTGGCGGGCACGGTCAGCACAGGTGTAGTCATCACTTCGTTGAGGTGCAGGAGTCGCATACTCGAGAGCGGTCTCTTCGGGGTCAAAAGGGGGATTCTGCTGAAGATAACCGACCTTGAGGTCATTCCTTAAGACAACATTGCCGCTGTCATAATCTTCTTGACCGGCTATGATATTGAGAAAGGTAGACTTACCCGCACCGTTTGCGGAGATAAGACCGATCTTATCACCTTGATATATACCGAGTGTGACATCGGCGAAAAGGATGCGGTCGCCGAAAGACTTAGTCAGTTTTTCAATCTGTAGATAGCTTACCATGGAAAAATCTATCCGTTTAGCAACATATAGGAAGTGCCTGAGCCTCGGGGGCATCCATCAAGACACACAGGAACAGACATTACTTGCAATGGCAAAATTAACAAATCCCCGTGACATAATCGGGCAAACCTCACTTAAAAAAATTCCGAAAAACTTGTGAGGAAGTGAAAATAGTATTAACTTTGCAGAGCAATACGGGCCCAAAGAACATATCCGTAGAGCATCAGCCGCAATAGCTCAGTTGGTAGAGCATTTCATTCGTAACGAAAAGGTCGTG
>CAZMHE010000141.1:0-6095 GCA_964566015.1 uncultured Sangeribacter sp.
CCGTGCCGGAGCTGCAGGGAAAGGCCAAGCACGGCAAGGAGAAGGCCAACCCCATCATTCCCGGCACGTCGGGGCCGGAGCAAAAGGTTTTCCACGAAAAGACGTGACCGCCGTTTTTGTGTTTGGACGGCGGCGGAAGGGATAGCGGTCCAAAGGGACGGGCAAGGAAAAAGACACAAAAAGAGACGCCGCTTTCGCGGCGCCTCTTTTGGCCTTGGTGGTCACTTTGGATGCCAGATAATTTATTGTCACATTGGCTGTCAAAAACTCAACATTATAAACTATTCAAAAAGTAGATTTATCCTATCCCACAGTAGTTAATGAGAGCTTGAATACGCTTTACCCGCTGTGCCTTGGAGCGTGTATTTGCTTGCATACTTTCGCGGTATGCATTTACCTCGGGAGCAAGTTGGTCGGCATTTCTCAATCCGTTATAAAATTCGCTTAGCTTTTGAGACACTATTTCTGAATCTACTTGTTGATTTATACAGTAGTGAGCCAGTGCAAACAAAGCGTAGAAATGGCTGACGCCGTTTATTTTATATTTTTCAAAGTCAATAGTTAAAGAGTCCAGATACAGGATGGTTTTGGAAAATAGCTCTTGGATTTGAAGAGCTTTTTCATGTGATAGGCCAAACCATTTTTTGTAATACTCATCAATGTTTTCCTTCTTTGATGCATCCATAGGAGTTTCTTCAAGCAAGAAAAAAACTAGCTCTGACACAAATTCTTCATCTTGCATACGGTTGATTTTTATTCGTCCAAGATTTTCCCAGTTAACCTTGTTAACGAGTCCTTCAACTAATTTAATAAGTTCCGTGTTGTAATATTTCGCTTTTCGAAGTTCTTGTGCCTCCAGTGGTTCACCATTTCGATTGAGGCGATCAAAAACATTGTTAATTATATCAATATCATCAGCCTCAATGTATTCAACAGACAAAATATATCGCCAGAATTGCATTTTAAATTCCTGCAGATCACCCTCTAAGTCTTCAAATTTCTTGCCGTTGAGACGACTATCTCCAAATGCACCGACATCATAATCTGAGGGTAGTTCAACTTCATTTTTTATAAAGCCTAGAATTGCAGTCAACCTTTGCTTTCCGTCAATTATATTATATTTAGTAGCACCGGTGTCAGAATCAATTACCTGGTGTAAAAATATTGGAGGCATAGGGTAGTTTTTTAAAATAGAGTCAATCAAAAATGACCGTTTTTCTTCAGACCACACATCACCCCGGCGTTGATATTCAGGATCAAAATCATATTTGTCAAGTTGGTATCGCTCATAAAATTCCGAAATAGTAATTTTAGTAGATTCGCGGTTCAATTTTGCAAAGCTAGGTCTGTCCATTGATAAGACCTCCTATCCATTCAGAAGATGAGTATGTAATATGCTTTGGCAAGACACAGGTTAAAACAGCACTTAGCGCTTTAGGCGGATGGGGGTTAACCATGTATGTGTTAATATCCTTTTCGCTGATTTTGGCAAGGAGGGCATCTATTTCTTTTCTATCAACATGCCAATAAGAGAGTCCTGAAATTACACATCTATCATGCTCGGAAATCTGAGAAACATAAGTGTCAACCAAAGTCCTCAATTCATTGGCCCAGTTATATGTTAGGCGAGACGAATCACCTGCTGGCGGAATGAGTGCATTAACCAAATAGTTGGCAGCCAGATTATCATACTTTACAGTAAAGTCAGTAAGAGATGCTTCGTACATATCGGTGCTTTTTCTTACGGCAAATGTTGATGCCTCGCTTGCCTTCTTATGGGCAAAGCTAATAGAGCCGTGAGGTTTGAGAATAACTATTTTTTTGTTATCTTCTTCAAAGCCGCCCACACTAAATGGAATATGCCACAGAGTTAATAATCGCTCTAAAAAGATATCGTAATTGTAAGTGATTATTATAACTTTTTCATATTCATCGCTTTCTGCCGCAGCTTGAATCAATTTAAGCCAACCCCATTGTTTAAGACCATCGGAGAGCAAATCGCGATCCGATATTTGATCATTATACTGTATAAATAGATGCTTCAAGTATGCAACCAGTTCGTAATAAGCAGTAAGGTAGATGTTGTCTTCTTTAAGATTCGCATTAGAGCTACTTATCATATTCGCACAGGTAATAATGTCCTCGACTAAATCATTGGCCGATTGCTTGTCCATATTGGGCCGAGCTCCTAAGTTCCATAACGACGGACAATATTTATAAGATAAAAAGCCGCGTTCGCATTTTCCATCGGGCCAAACTACAGTATCACCTTTTGAAAACAAGTTAGATAAATCTATGTTTGGTTTTTCTGTTTCTAGATGTGTAATTAAATCTATTGTTAGACCATTCCCAAGAATCAAGACCAATTTCTTCATCTTTATCTCTCCTAAATGCTACATCTCATCAAACCATCTATGGCATAGCCATAGAACACGGTGTTGTTGCTACCGGGTGCTAGGTTTGCTACATCTCCTTTTAAAAGCTAACTAAAAGTATATGCTTTTCGCCACTACAAATCAATCCCTTTTGTTTAGGTTATTCAGTAATTTCCATTGATTTTATTTTACAACTCTCGATTTACGATCTTTGAGTGATGCCCTTGTATCAGAACTTGGCCCAGCTCTCCTTGATTTTTTAGCTGCTTTCCAACAAGTACATCTCCCACAAAGGTTTTCTGCAGCAGCACATCACCAATATACTTCTCGTTTTTTAAGATCTTGTTAATCGTTTCCCGGCTCCAACGTGGCTTTCCTCGTGGAGAGGGTATCTGAGCGTTGTAGAGCCAATTGGATATTGCGCTAAGACTTTTCCCTTCGACCCGCATCTGGAATATCTTTTTGACTACAGCCGCCTCTGTTTCCACAATCACTAGCTGGCCGTCATCTCCGCATCTATATCCGTAGCAGGCGAAATTGGCATAGCCAGAAGTGCCGGTCCGGAAACCCTGCCGCACGCCCCAACGGATATTTTGGCTCATGGTTTCGCTTTCGTTCTGTGCAAAGGCACAAAATGCTGTTATCAAAAGATCCATGTGCCTATCGTGAAGCCACATGTTTTCCTTCTCAAAGTAGACATCAACGCCCAATTCCCGAAATTCTTGCAAGGTTTGTAGCGCATCTAAAGTGTTACGGCTAAGGCGACTGATCGACTTGGTGAGGATCAAGTCAACCTTTCCCTTTCGACACATTTGCATCATAGCTCGAAAATTTGGGCGGTTTTTGATATTCAGCCCTGAAACCCGCTCACAAAACATCCCTACATTGATCCAATTTTGATTTTGGGCAATCAGTTGGGTGTAATGCTGCTCTTGCAATTCGATACTTGTGGTTTGTGCCTCTAAACCCGTACTGACCCGGCAATAAGCGGCAACCCGTAGTTGGCGCTCCCCGTCAGTACGGTTCCGAGTTACCACAGACACCACCCCTTTGGTTGCTTTTCTATATTCTACCAGAAAGTGGGCGCTTGGGCAAATCCGATTTCTTGGTTTTTGCTTCGCTTTTGCTTTTCTTCTTGTACTGCCGCAAACAATTCATCAGAAATGATGGCCTCGTGGTTGTCGGAATACAGATACCGATCTACGAAACCATCGTTTTCAATTTGGGCCACGCCGATACTGATCGTTTTTTGAAGTAGCACCCGACCGGTGTACTTTTCGTTGGATAACAGCTTACTAATTGCCTCCCGGCTCCACTTGGGCCTACCGGTTGGGGACAAAACACCTTTGCGTTCCAAGACGTCGGCAATTTGCCCCAAACTGTCCCCAGCGTGATATCGCCCAAATATCCATCGCACAATCTCGGCCTCCCCAGGGTTGATTGCCAATGAACCATCTGGAGTCACATCATAGCCGTAGCACTTTCGCCGAGCCAGTTTTGAGGTGCCGTCTCGAAATCCATTCCGAAGTCCCTGTTTAATCGCGATACTTTTTTCTAACATATTTAACATCTCCTTAATAAATTTAGCCACAACGGTTGCCCGCTGTGGCCTTAGTAAAAGTTTAAAAAATTATCTAAAAAAAGAAAGTTGACAGACTTCAGAGAAGTCTGTCAACTTATCTTGGCGCAGAAGGAGAGATTTGAACTCTCGCGCGGGGATTACCCGCCTACTCCCTTAGCAGGGGAGCCCCTTCGGCCTCTTGGGTACTTCTGCAAGCCGAAAATATAGCGGTATATGGCGGAGAGGGTGGGATTCGAACCCACGGCTCTTTCGAGTCACTGGTTTTCAAGACCAGCTCCTTAAACCACTCGGACACCTCTCCAAGTTGGCCGCCCAGATACAGCAAGTATTTTAGCATAACTCCACGCCACTGTCAAGGCGTGATTTTTACCATCCGGTTTCAAGATAAGAGGAGGGCCGCCATATCCGGGGGCAATTCTTGGGCAAACGTCAACATTTCTTTGGAGACGGGGTGGCGGAAGGAGAGCTTATGGGAGTGGAGGGCGGGGCGGGAGATACGCTCTGATTCCTCCGCGCCGTAGAGGAAATCGCCAAAAATGGGACAGCCGATATGGGCCAGATGCACCCGAATTTGGTGGGTGCGCCCGGTGTCCAGCACCAGCTCCACCAAAGACAGGGGGGCGGGGCGAAGGGTGCGGTAGTGGGTGACCGCCCGCAGGCCCTCCGGGTCCACCCGGTGGGCGATGGGGGAGTCGGGGGCGTGGGCGATGGGCGCGTCGATGACCCCCTCAAGGGGCTGGGGCGTACCCACGGTGACGGCCAGATACTCCCGGCGGAAATCGTCGGTGTGGAGCTGGTTTTTCAGGGCGGTCTGGGCGCTGGGGTGCTTGGCCACCACCAGCAATCCGGTGGTGCCCCGGTCCAGCCGGTGGACGGGGTGGAACAGGGTCTCGGTCTGCCCGGTGGCCTGATAGTGCCAGAGGAGGAAATTGCCCAGAGTGTCCGTCTGCTCGGGGACGATGGGGTGCACCAGCACGCCCGCCTGCTTGTTGAGCACCAGCAGGTGGTCGTCCTCAAAGAGGATATCCAGCGGGCCGGGGGCGGGCAAAATTTGACTGCGCCGCTGGGGGTCGTCCACCGCCACGTCCAGCACCTGACCCGCCCGTACGAGGACGTTGGGGTAGGTTTTTTGACCGTCCAGCAAGATGCCGTCCTCCAGCCACTTGACCCGGCGGATGACCGAGCCTGTCAGCCCCAGGGCGCGGCGAAGGACGGTATCCACCCGGATACCGTCCTCCTCTGGCTTTACAGTGTAAGTCAGCCGGCGGCTCATGCTTTGAGGAGCAGAACGGCCCGCTGGGGCGGGATGGAGGCCTTTTGGGGGAACCGCTCCCCGGTGAGGGCGTCCACGGCGGGGAAGGGCAGCTCCACCTTGGCGGCGTGGTCGCCCCGGTTGGCGGCGGCGATCACCGTCTCGTTGTTCCACGAGCGGGAGAAGGCCAGCAGCGGCCCCTCCGCCGCCAGATAGGTGATGTCCCCCCGGCGCAGGGCGGGGACGGTCTTGCGGAGGTTGCCCAGCTTGGTGACGAAGTCCAGCAGATCCTTGTCCTCCTGCCCCCAAGGGAAGGTCTTGCGGTTGAAGGGGTCCTCAAAGCCGGTGACCCCGGCCTCGTCCCCGTAGTACACCGTAGGCGCGCCGGGGAAGGCGAAGAGAAGGGCAAAGCCCAGCTTCAGCCGCCAAACGCCCCGGGCGTATTCCTCCCCGGTCATGGTGTAGCCGGCCCGCTGTTCCCTCGTCCAGTCCCCCCGGTGGTCGCTGCCTGTGCCCAGGAAGGTGAGGATACGCAGGGTGTCGTGGGTGCCCAGGGAGTTCATGGCGTTGTGGAAGGCGAAGGGGGGATAGTGGTCGGCGATGGTCTCCATCTCCCATTGGAAGCCCTGGGCGTCGCCCCCCAGCAGGTAGGAGATGAGGGCGTTTCGCAGGGGGTAGTTCATCAGTCCGTCGCAGTGGCCGCCCCAGATGTGCTTGCGGCGCACGTCGTAGGCCATCTTGATGGAGCCGTCCTCCCACACCTCGCCGATGATGAGGGCGTCGGGCTTTTCCGCCCGGGCGGCCTCGTGGAGGGCGTGGACCATCTCGTCAGGCAGCTCGTCGGCTACGTCCAGCCGCCAGCCGTCCGCCCCGGAGCGGAGCCAGG
>CAZMHE010000142.1:0-6055 GCA_964566015.1 uncultured Sangeribacter sp.
TTTGTCAGCTGAAAAGATCCAGGAGGCTGCCCCATAGGGAGAGGCGCTTGAAGTTGGAGGAGCCGCATTTTGGGCAATGCGGAGGGCCGCACGCTTTTCTGGATGTAATTGTTTAAGATTCTTTCAGAAGATCTAAGATCTCGTTTGCCTTCTGCATCTCTAAATCATATTTACGACCCATATCATTCTCTTTGACTAATTCAATCCAATAAACTTCATTCTCTTCTTCCTTTAATACTGAAGTATATTTTGTATATCTCCTTATGGTGTTTATTAACACGTCACATTTATTAATTTCTGCAAAAGAAATAGATTCTGCTATGGTGTGAACATCATCACCAGCAGAAAACAAGCCAATTAGTATATTACCAAATTGAATCAAAGCTTTAAAGTCTCCATTTTCATCTTCATCATAGTTTTGTACTATAAATCCTGACTCCTTAAGATTTGTTAAAACAATTCTACAAGTCGTTGATTTACCAGCTTCCGCCGGACCCCAAATAGCTATTATTTTCATTGATTTAACTTTTTTACAAAGATTCTAAGTATTAAAATCAAGATTAAATTAAGTATATATCAAGAATTCATAAAGGACAATGTATTTAACATCTCCTCAATGAAAAATTGCTTCGTTGGTTTCAATCATAAGCTTGTAAAAATAATTTTTATGTTCCTCAGAACATTTTCTACTTATTAATTGCTGGTCAGTAGGAATTTTACCTTCAATTAGGAAAGAAAAATGTTTAATTCGACATCCTCCACCACATATAAATTTTAATTCGCACTCTCTGCATGGCCAAAGATTATTAATATGAGAAATCCTTGAAGCTTTGGAAGAAATATCAAAAATAATATCCTTTTTCAAATCTCTAATATTGCCAATGCTCTGGATATTAGTAATATATGGACATAGATATATCTCGCCATTAGAAGCTACTGAAAGTTGACCAAATGCACAGTTATCAGCAATTATATGATTTTTAATTGATTCTATGAAGGATGAATTTTCTGAAATTCCATATAATTCACTTTCTATCTTTTTTATACATAGCGAATAGTATTCATGTTGTTCCTTAGAAAGTTTACCATATCGTCCGTCTAATAGATCTCCACTAAAACTTACATCAAAGGGCTTATCTTGATAATGTTCTAACAAAGATCTAACAAAATCGCAATATTTGTTTATTTCTTTTTCTAAATCGGTTCTATAAATTGGAGTGACAGCTAACCTAGTTGGAATATCATAGTTTAATAAGGTGTCGATTGTCTTTAATGCTTTATAAAAATTTCCTTTTCCACGAACCTTTTGGTTAGAAAGTTCATTATATCCATCTATACTAATTTGAACCTGATCGATCTTTCCTACAGCCCATTTAATAAACTCTTCTGTCCACAAAACACCATTTGATAATACTTCTACTACCAATCCCTTTTGTTTGCAATAATTTATAATTTGTTTAATATCTTTCCTCAACATTATTTCTCCACCTGTGAGAATAATTTTACCTCCAGAATTATTAACGAAAGAGTCAAAAATGTCAAGAATTTCTTTGCTAGAAATTTCTTTATCAATAATATCACCTGCAGATAAATAACAATGTGGACATCGCAAATTGCAATTATTAGTTAAATACAATTGAAGAAATTTTCCTGGGTGTTTTGAATTTACTGTAGTATTACAAAAATCTTTAGCAAAAATCTGAATTATTACCCTGTTCAGTTCATCTGGGAAAGAATCGACAGAAAAGCCCATTTTTTCTATGGAAGTTTTTATTGAATAAGATGATAACAATTGAAAAAAATCTAATTGCATTTTATTTTCAAAAACAATCCAATTAGCTGTATCTACAGAAATCCCTAAAGTGAGGTCTTGATATGTTACATATTTTATGTTAGTTGGAATATCCAAAATTGAGTTAATATCAATCTCTAATTCTTTTATTTCATTTTCCATAATCAAAATTTTAAGGCAAATGACGTTTTTAAACGAAATTTATATACACCAATTTTCTACACAATAGTAAATTTGTTAATTCTTGCAGCGGGTATCATAAAAGAGCTCCGCTGCAAGAAATCATTAATTACAGGTGTCCTCTAGCACCAGCCATTGTTCTTTTACAACAATTACTAAAGCAAAATGCAAACTCTATTTTCTCATTTGCAACCGGCTTAACATTATAAGTAATTTTCATAATATAAATGGAAAAAGTAATACTTATTGATCCAACAACTCTCTTTACAACATGATGATAGCTGGATCATATACTATCAATCACTGTAATAGAAAGCGTGAGCCGACTATGCGTACTTCTGAAGAGATGGTCGTAGGAAAAACCAGTGATGCAGATGTAACGACAGCAGCTCACGTGTTGACACGTGAAGTCTGTATGTCTCACCTCTTGCATCCGATGAAAATATCCTACGTTTTCACTTCACAAGATGAGCATAACGCTTCCTATTTATTTATCTCACGAAATCATTGAAATCTCAAGAAAGAGTCTTCTTTGACTTCGATATTGCAAATTTACAAAATATTTTTTATTTATCCAAAACAGATGCTACGTAACCGCGATGGCGGAACCAGCGGTGAGCCCAGTTGGGGACCATGTAGACGTAGCCGGAGATGTCCTCGTGGGGAACGCAGTCGAGCATATTGCCGATGGTCGAGGCTGCTTTGGCGACAGTCATTCCGGTCTGCCTAGCAATTTCTTCACGCAGGAGATTATAGGATACTTCCCGTATTTCTTCTGCTGTAGGAGCATGTCCTATTAAAGCTAATAGTTCGGATTTCGTTGGAAGCTTTACCTTGGGTCCTACCCTAAGTCCATTGAAGCAATACTCGCCATCAACTTTTGTCATCACAAAGCCACTTCTGTTTCGGGCATTGCATTCCTCAGCCCACCGCTTGACAATTGGGTTGGAGATTCCGCGCATGATTTCGGGAATGATAGGATGACGACGAAGCTGGCCGTAGGTATATCCTTCGCGGTTGATTCCACCTGAGCCTGAAGGGATGTCAGAGTCGGAGATTGATATTTCTTCTTGATTATCCAACTCACTTGAATTATCAAGAATATCTTTTATTAAATCAAAGAAACCCATATTTAAAGAAAATAATTCTTAGAAGCCAAGAAGCTTTAAATTTGATTATTTGAAAATTGACTTTATCCTTTTAAAAAGACTCCTGTTTGTTGAACCATCATGTTCATTTGAATATTTATCTTGTTTCTGATGATATTTTGAGTCATTTTGTGAGTATGATGACAAGGGTTTGAAAAAGACTCTAACTTTCCAAACCGTTTCCATCATTTCATCAAACATTTTTTCCATTGAAGAATCATAGTGGGCACTCGCTTTCACCATAAGCACTTTTAAGGATGCCTTAAGGCTCTCTGTTTCGCTTCTACTAAGACTTGATGAACTTTTAGAGGTTATTTTCAATTCATAAGTTTCAGTGCCGAGCATTCTCAACTCCGCCATTCTTTGCCATGCGAGTTCAGAATGCAACCACTCTAATCCTTCCGGTATTTTGGGAAACCCAATAGGATTTCCTTTTATTGATAGAAATATACCTTTTTCGCTTGAATTACTTGATGAAGATCTATTGCTGTTCGAGTACTCCATTGAACCATTGCCTTTACCACCAACACCGATAGAACCTCCTAAAGATTCTGAAGTATTTAAAGATTCATTTATTTTTTCTCCTTTTTCCCATATGAGGTCTATCTGGGTAGCACCTAATCCCATGCACAATTTAGATAGTTCATGCATTTTGTCATTGAAGAAGGCCATTTCATGATCCTCAAACGGAATATAAAGGCCGACTTTTGCGGGATGAGCAATATATAAAGTATTAAGAGTCCATTTTTTCCCTCCGAAATTCACTCCTTTGGGTAAAGAAGAAGGTGTAAAAACGTCAATCTCATTATTAGATGTACCCCTGTCATCATTTACAACCATAAGGAATTGACGTTGCTGATACGGTTTGTCTAAGTAAGCCATAACTAATATTTTAATTCATTAATCAAGAGTCAGCATTCTACGTAATTTCAATATCTGGTTACGAAGATATCGTTCTTCATCCCCATCTATAGCATCAATAATCTTTTTTATCTCATAATGATCGTCCCCACGCTCTAACATTATCTGAGCCTCTAAGATATGACAAAGGCTTTCAACAAATTTGTCTCCCTTTGCTTGTTTCTTAAGGTCTATGACATAATAATTAGCTTCTTGCAAATTGTCTGCTTTATTGATATTATCACTTGCCCACGCAATTCTAAGTCGAGCATTGTAAAATGCTCCCAGTTCCTCACTTAACTTTTCTACCTCATTTATCAAACTTTTTGCAAGATCCAATGCCATTTCATCCAAGGCTTCATCAAGAGCTTCACAAAGAATATCTAAATCAGCCCGATAATCTTTTAAAAATTTATTAACAATGTTAATAAAGACATCAGTATCTGACAAATCGTAAATGGTTTGATCAAGAATTAATGGGATAATGTCTCCATCATTCATAATTAATCTGAAAGAAGAATTATAGACATTGACTTCTCTTACTTCCCCAAATGGAATAAATCCAGAGAATTCACTTGATGGTGCATATCCAAATCCTCTCTCAGAAATGATAAAAAAATCGTCACTTCCTAACCAACAGGTAGTACGTCTACAATACCAAATTAACTCATTTCTATTAAGCCCAAACATTCCACATAATCTACTGTGTAATTCGGGATCTGAATTTTTAGTTACGTTAACAGATGTTTTCTTTGTATCAGAAAAACTTTTTTTCAGATTTGATTTAAATGAAGATATATTTTGAGACTGTTTGTCAAATTGATTTTTCAGATTCTTTTCAATCCTTTTTGCAGCTTGATGTCTTCTATTAGTTTCGGAATCGAACAGACTACCTCTCTTTTGTTGACCACAGAATTGAGTTGCTTTATTTTCAAGTATTAACTTTTTCTGGTGAGCCCTCTTTTTCTTCCATTCGCTATAAGTCATAGATATTCCAACTCCAATAACTAAGATTATAAAGAGGGAAACAATAGCAATACCAATATAAATTAAAATTTTCATTTCTATATTATTCTTATCGTTTTACATTAAATATTCCTCCAGCTTCATTCACATCCTCTTTGAAACCATACGGATCAGGAAAGACTGTATAGTGTGTAATATCAAGTTTTCTAAGAAAAGCTAATACTTTCTTCTTATGTTGAGGAGGAATTGAAAATGGTTCTAATATAGCATTCGAATAGTCCGGATAATCTTTCAATTCGACATGTAATCCAGGAGCAAAGGAATGACAGTCACCATCACCCCAAATAACAAATCCACCTTTTTGAGCATCTATCCGTTCTGTCATGTAGCGTCCTACAAAAGGTATTGGAGCTCTTAATGCCTCCCATTCTAAATCATAATTGTATTTGCCTTTTATAAAATTATAGATATCACGGTATGACCATCCTTGTGCGAGCTTCATTCGGCTTTCCTTTAAAATATCCATCAATTGAGAATGAGTAGAATGCAATCTCGAGACAACTGTTTTATATGCTGTCCATGGATTTAAACAATAGACTTGTCCTGTTTGCTTTGTAAAACCAGACTTACAAGCGAAGTAAAGAGCGACAAGAGGATTCATAGACCAATCAAGTTGTCTTGTTGGAATGCTATTGTGTTGCATAACCACAAGCATATTCTCTAATTTAGTTTGGTATTCCATTTCTGGAACTTCAGTTTGCTTATAATCAAGAATTAAATCTCGTTCCAATCCATCATACGAAGATCTAAACGCCGATGGCAGCAATTTCCATTTGCTGTCAGCATGTCCTCGAAAGAAAAGCATTTTATGATTATTAGGCCAATGTTCGTAACATTTATTTACCCAATCAAGATACCTATGGATTATTGGAATTGTTGTCATTATGTTTTAAAATAGCAAAAAATAGTGCCAAACTTGATCCCTTTTGAGTGGCGGTTAGTAAATAATAATCGGGCATAGAAAAAGCGTGGGACGATGGTTTACTGTCTACTGAATTCGAGGCATCGC
>CAZMHE010000143.1:0-5973 GCA_964566015.1 uncultured Sangeribacter sp.
ATTTCGCCCTCGAGGGCATCTCCCAGCTCCTCAACACCATCCGCATCATCAAGAGCCGGCTCCGACCGACTCTCGAGATCGAGGGTTTCCTCCTCACCATGTATGACGCGCGCCTCCGCCTCGCCAACCAGATTTTCGAGGAACTGAAGGGGCACTTCGGCGACATGGTGTTCGGAACGGTGATTCCCCGCAACATCAAGCTTTCAGAGTCGCCCAGCCACGGCCTCCCCGTCATACTCTATGACCCGGAAAGCCGCGGAGCTATTGCTTACGGGCAGCTCAGCCGCGAACTAATCGCCCGCAACCGCCGCAAGAAAGCCTGATATCACTCTCCCTAAACAACCGACATCCATATGGCACTCAGAAGAAACGCATTGGGACGCGGACTCGATTCCCTCATCTCAATGACCGACATACAGACCGGCGGATCTTCCGCCATCAATGAGATCGCTGTCGACCTCATCGTCCCCAACCCGGGGCAACCTCGCCGCACTTTCGACGAGGAGACTATCGAGGAACTGGCGTCCTCGATCCGCGAGCTCGGGATAATTCAGCCCCTGTCTCTCCGCGACTCAGGCGACGGCACCTACCAGATCATTGCCGGCGAACGCCGCTGGCGCGCTGCTCGCATGGCGGGACTCCCCACCGTGCCCGCATATGTGCGCACGGCCTCCGACTCCGAAGTGACGGAGATGGCCCTCATCGAGAATATCCAGCGCGAAGACCTCAACGCGATCGAGGTGGCCCTCGCTTTCCGGAAACTCATCGACACCTACGACCTCACACAGGAGCGTCTATCGGAACGTCTCGGAAAGAAACGCGCCACTATCGCCAACCATCTCCGTCTGCTCAAGCTCCCCGCAGAGATTCAGCTCGGCCTGCGCGACCGCAAGCTCGACATGGGGCACGCACGCGCTCTTCTCTCGGTTGCTGACCCGAAACTCCAGCTCAAACTCTACAATCTCATCCTCAAGGATGGCCTCTCCGTGCGCCGCGTGGAAGAGCTCGCCCGTCAGTCAGGCGAGGAGCCGGAGCAACCAAAACCCGCTAAGCCGGCCTCCGACCTCGGACATTTCAAAGGGTTCGCCGATTCCCTCTCCTCCGTATCGCCGACCCCGGTGAAGGTGTCGCGCTCGGCCGAAGGGAAGGGAACTATCACTTTCAAGTTCGGATCTGACGAAGAGCTCCAGAGTCTTGTCGACCTTTTCAACCGTCTTCAGAATTCCTGATATGAAGGCTCTGCTTCTGTGTGTTCTGCTGACCCTGACTTTCGGCGTCTTCGAGAGTGCCGCCTCTTCTTCCGCCCAACTCCCGCAGGATTCAAGCGCCTATCTCGACGCCGAGATCCTCGTGCGCGAGCCGGGGGAATATGATCTGGCGTCCGACACGGTGCCGACTGTAGTCACGGCTTCCGACTCCCCCTACGGTCTTGACGGCAAGAAGGTTTTCAACCCATCGCCCGACCGCGCCATCTGGCTCTCGGCCCTCTTCCCGGGACTTGGACAGGTCTACAACCGCCGCTACTGGAAACTCCCCATAGTCGTAGGCGGCTTCATGGGTCTCGGCTACGCCACAAGCTGGAACAACAAGCAGCTCACTGAATATACCCAGGCATACCGCGATCTATCGGACAGCGATCCCTCCACCAAGTCCTACATGAATTTCTTTCCCCCGACCGTGAAGGAGGAGGATCTCGACAAGGCCTGGCTGACAAGCACGATGCGCTCGCGCCGCGACTTCTACCGCAGAAACCGCGACCTCTGCATCATCTGCCTTGTCGGCATGTATCTCGTCTGCATGATCGACGCCTATGTCGACGCCTCTCTCGCACATTTCGACATATCTCCCGATCTCTCCATCGACTGGAGCCCGGCAATAATGCTCGACCGCTCCGCCGACCGGAAGGTCAGTCTTGGTCTTAACTGGGCTTTCACCTTCTAACACGCCACTCCCCCCATCATCATGAAACGATCCATAATAATCACCCTCCTCGCCGCCTCGGCACTTACAGCCCCGGCGAAAAATGATAAGAATCCCAACGTGCTCGATCTCAAAACGAGCATAACCGATTCGCATATCGTCTATCCCGAAAGTTTCGAATCAGATACCCACAAACTTCTCGAAAGCTGGTTTGTGAAGAATTATACAGCCACCGACCGCCGCTATGAGACTGAACCCGACGCCAACGTCAGCGACGCCGAGATGGTGCGTCGACTCTCGGCCCTCCCGACGGTGATCGAGATGCCCTACAACCAGATCGTGCGCACCTACATCGACCGCTATACGAAGCAGGGGCGCGCCCGCGTGGCCGCTATCCTCGGACTGAGCCTCTATTATATGCCCCTTTTCGAGCAGGCTCTCGAGGAACAGGGTCTACCGCTGGAGCTGAAATACCTCCCGGTCGTGGAATCCGGTCTCGATCCCAATGCGGTCTCTCGCCACGGAGCGGCCGGACTATGGCAATTCATGCTCGGCACGGCCAAAGGACTCGGAATGGAAGTCAACTCCCTCGTCGACGAGCGTCGCGACCCTTATATGTCGTCGCAGCGTGCCGCCTCATACCTCAAGGATCTATATTCGATGTATGGCGACTGGTCGCTCGCGATCGCAGCCTACAATTGCGGCCCCGGCACGGTCAACAAGGCTATCCGCCGCGCAGGAGGTGAGGCCAAGGATCATGATTTCTGGTCGATATATAATTACCTCCCCGAGGAGACCCGCGGCTATGTGCCCCTCTTCATCGCCACAAACTATGTGATGAAGTATTATCCGCAGCACAATATCTCCCCGGTGCTCCCTGTCAAACCACTCGTGGTGGATACTATCCAAATCGGTGAACGCATCCATTTCAACCAGATCTCGAAAGTGCTCGACATACCGGTGGAGGAACTCCGCATACTCAATCCTCAGTTCCGCGCCGACATCATCCCCGGCACTCCCGAAGACAGCTACACACTGATCCTTCCCTCACAGCAGATCCACGCTTATCTGATGAGCGAGAACGACATCCGCAATTTCGAACCGGATAAATATGGCGTTCGCGGCACTGTTCAGCCGGGCGACACTCCGGCTGACTCGATGCTTGCCGTTGAAGAGGGTAAAGACTGGCCCTCCGACATGGGTGAGGCTGATGTGGCGTTGGCCGCCACACACGGCAAACCGACGCTGATTGTGCATAAGGTGGCCGCTGGTGAGACTCTCGCCTCGATTGCCGAGAAATATGGAGTCACACCGGAAGATGTGAAGCGTAGCAACAATCTGCGGCGCAATGCCGTCAGGGTCGGCCAGCAGTTGCGTATATCCACCACGATGCCGGGCTCGGACTATGCTCAGGCTTCTCAGGCTCAGGCCGCACCGGCTCGCCAGTCTGCACCGGCACGTGAAACCTCCCCGGCAAAGCAGAAACAGTCTGCCGCACAGGCTCCGGCTGCCGCCACGACCCACAAAGTCCTTAGCGGACAGACCCTCTCTTCCATCTCCAAGAAGTATGGCGTGACCATCGCCGAGATAAAGGCAGCCAACGGCATGAAGTCTGACGCGCTCCGAGCCGGACAGACTATCAAGATACCGGCCAAGAAGGGCGCCAAAGCATCTTCCGGCACCTCTACAAAAAAGAAAACTTCCTCTAAGTCTTCCTCGCGTAAGAAACGCCGCCGCTGATGAAATTCTCTGACCGACTGAACGCCCTGTTCCTCAACACCATCTTCGGTGCGGTTGGCTCGCTTCCGCTGCGTGCCCTCTATGTCATCTCCGACTTCGTGGCTTTCCTTGCCGGAGATCTCGTGGGCTACCGTCGCAAGGTGATACGCCGCAACCTGCGTAATTCTTTCCCGGAGAAATCGGAGAAGGAATTGCGATCCATCGAAAAGGGTTTCTACCGTTTCCTCGCCGATTATTTTGTCGAGACCCTGCGTCTCGGCCGGATGAGCGAGAAGGAGATCAGACGGCGCATGAGATTCGAAGGCACCGAAGAGGTCAACAGTTTTCTGCAAGAAGGGAAACCGGTGTCGCTCCTGCTCGGGCATTACGGCAACTGGGAATGGATCAGTTCGATACCGCTCCATATGCCGGAAGGTATACCCGGAGGTCAGATTTATCATCCGCTTGAAAACAAGGGGGCCGATGCGGCTTTCCACAAGATACGCGGCCGCTTCGGGGCCCACTCCATAAAGATGCGCGACACACTCCCTGTCATCATGGACTGGCGAAGGAGCAAGAAGTCGTTCATGATAGGATACATCGCCGACCAGGTGCCACTTGTGGAGAGTGTCCATTGGTTCGGGCCTTTCCTGAATCAGGATACGGGAGCCATGACAGGTCCCGAACGACTCTCGAGGATGCTTCATGCGGCCGTTTTCTATTGCGACATCTATCGCCCGAAGCGCGGGGAATACGTCTGCCGGTATATCAAGATGACTGATGATGCGGCCACTCTCCCTCAGTTTGAACTGACCGCAGCCTATTACAAGATGCTCGAGGAGACAATCCGCAGAAGGCCGGAGCTCTGGCTCTGGAGCCACAACCGCTGGAAACGCGGCCGCGAACACTTCTACAGCGTCTTCACCCCCGAGGAAGCCGCCAAACGCCTCTCCCATCCCTGATATAACCCCCTAAAACCTAAGGCCTAACACCTCATACCTAACACCTACAAAAATGTCCCTCTTCAACCCCGAAATATATTGGACGGTAATGTCAGCCATGATCATCATGGCCGTGATAGTCTTCTTTGCGCTGCAACGCATCGAGGCACCCTATGGCATATCGTTCAGTACGAAGTGGGGACCCTCGGTGGGCAACCGTCTCGGCTGGGTGTTGATGGAAGCTCCCGCCTTCATCACTATGGTGATCATTTGGGCCACAAGCTCACGCGCCTCGGAAACCGTGCCGTGTGTGATGGCCTCGCTGTTTCTTCTACATTATTTCCAGCGCACATTCATCTTCCCCTTCCTGATGCGCGGAAGAAGCCGGATGTCTGTCATGATACCGGTCATGGGATTGGTCTTCAACGTCATCAATGTCTACCTCATCGGCGGATGGCTCTTCCATGTGTCTCCCCCCGGATATTATACTCTTGACTGGCTGTGGTCGCTCCAATTCATCGCAGGCACCCTGATTTTCTTCGCCGGGATGGCTATCAATATCCACTCCGACCATGTGATCCGCACCCTCCGCAAACCGGGAGACACACGCCATTACATTCCGCGGCGCGGCATGTATCGTTATGTGGCCGGCGCAAACTATTTCGGGGAGGTGACTGAATGGATCGGTTTCGCCATACTGACATGGTCGTCGGCCGGAGCCGTATTCGCACTCTGGACTTTCTCCAACCTCGCGCCCCGTGCCCGCACACTCCACCAACGCTATACAGCTGAATTCGGCGACGAGTTCCGCTCCTTGAATCTCCGTTATATAATCCCCTATATCTACTGACAATGAAGCTTTTTACACCGGCTGAAATAGGTCCCGTCACACTCCGCAACCGCACTATCCGCTCCGCGGCCTTCGAGGGTATGGGTAAGGACAACAACCCCACCCCTCAGTTGCGCGATTATCATTTCAGTGTGGCAAAAGGTGGCGTGGGAATGACTACCCTCGCCTATGCCGGCATATGCCGCTCCGCCCTATCCTTCAAGACTCAGCTTTGGCTACGTCCGGAAATCATCGGGCAACTGCGGGAAATCACCGACGGCATACACGGATTCGGGGCAAAGGCTTCAATTCAGATCGGACATTGCGGCAACATGACCCATATCGCCACTGCGGGAGGCATACCCGTAGGCGCATCGACCGGTTTTAATCTTTACTCACCCACTGTGGTGCGCGCTCTCCGGCGCGACGAGATCAAGGAGATGGCCCGGAATTTCGCCGATGCGGTGCGCACCGCACGCGATGCCGGATTTGACTGCGTGGAAGTTCATGCCGGACATGGCTACCTCATCTCTCAGTTCCTCTCGCCCTATACCAACCACAGAC
>CAZMHE010000144.1:0-5815 GCA_964566015.1 uncultured Sangeribacter sp.
CCTGCTGCCCGACAATCTTCAGCGACTTAGGCGTAACACCGAAAATCAGCCAGCCACCATCAGTATTCAGAAACGCACACGCCGCGTGCATACCGTCCTTCAACTCGCCGGTACTCTTCTTCAGCTCCAGAGTCCTCGACTCATCCGCCGCAATCAGTGCCTTTATATCGTCAATTGTCATGTCTTATTCTGAATAAAGTATAATTAAAAAATGTGTAAAGAGGACTATATAGAGTAGTCAGTAGGTGCCATTTAGCTACGCGACAGATAGTTTCGCTTTCTCAGCCACCTTGAAACGTGCGATCTCAAAATATTTCAACTCTTTCATTCAATTTCAAGAGTTAGCAATTCCAAATGGAATATGAACTGCTGGTACATTTTTAAGATTCTGCAAGTGGGTCATTTGATCATCAAAGAATATGTGCGGTCTTATGATTTCTAATATTCGTGACTTATCAATGCCTCCCAAGAAGAATGCTTCATCAACCTCTACACCCCAGTTTTTTAAGGATGTGATGACTCGTTCGTGCGCAGGTGCATTGCGTGCTGTGACTATGTATGTTTTAATAATCCGGGAATAGTCAGATTTGCCTTTCTTTATGACTTTCTCTCGTTTTTGATGGAAAGAAATCTTTCGCAAAAGATCGCCTATAGGACCTAAATTAAGTGGTTCATCAGCATGCTCGTGTTCGTGTGCCATATAATCATCTAACCCATTGGCCTTATATATCTTTTCAGAAGCATCATCAGCCAATACACCATCGAAGTCAAATGCAATTCTCAGTTCTTTGTCATTCTCATCATCAGTAATAACTTCATCGTTTACAACACGTCCAGCTGCAAATCCATGAGCTATCGCTTCGGCAACATCTCTTTGATTTGCAGAAAGAAACAATGATGCATTAAATGCAGGAAGGTATTGATAATTTGAATTTCCAGATGAAAAGGAGGCACGCGAAATATCTAGCCCATAATGTTCGATAGAGCGAAATGCACGCAATCCTGTCTCAGGACTATTGCGCGACATAAGAACTACTTCTACGGGCTTGTCACCAGAAAAAGCCATATTGAGTGATAGCATCCTCTTTATAAAAGGAAATGCTACACCTTTAGGGAAGGGACGGTTAATGTTCTTATTCTGATAATCACGGTATTTATCTTCTCCTTGCGACTTAAAGATACTATCCGATTCAGTTAAATCGAATAATGCGCTTGAAGCCACAGCAATTACTAATTTTTGCTCAATTGGAAATCCCATAAGTGACTTGTAGATTATTTCAGTTGGAGATATTTTAAATCTGCCTAATGATTTGGCCGTAGGACATATCATAACCACCCAGTATAATAGCGCTTTTTGCCAAAGCATAAATTCGCTCGTCGATTTCTTCGGGTAAGTGAAAGTTATGCATGAACTCTACACAGTCAGTTTCCTTAGGTAGAGCAGCCGATTTTTGTAGGGTCGATGTTAATTTTGCCATCCCTGCCGCAAAGGTACAAATTTTTCGCAAGTAAATCGTTGAATTTCAAAAAATATGCTTAACTTTGCAATTGCAGACTGAATTGCAGAAGCCCGGTCGCGGGTTTATGCGGGTGGGTCGGCAGACATAATGAAAAGCGTTTATCCGCGCTGATTCTTGACCATTTGAAATTCTCGCAAAATTTCTTTTTCCTGTCAAGGGTTGAGCAACGGTAGATGCCCGTGGATATGTAATATCAATATTTTGGCATGATGCCTTGAGAAAGGTGTAGCCGAAAACGATTGTTGCATATACAGCGTAGGGCTTCTGCGTTGCCGTCTGACAGGAAATAGGCAATGCGAGAAGCCTCAAATGGTAGGACGGTAACAGATACAGATTCCTACGCTTTTATTGTATTACCAATTATTTCGCCAACGAGAGGAAGACCGAGGCGTCGACATGATATCTT
Organism: uncultured Sangeribacter sp.; assembly: GCA_964566015.1. GTDB lineage: Bacteria > Bacteroidota > Bacteroidia > Bacteroidales > Muribaculaceae > Lepagella. The sequence goes on from CAZMHE010000144.1 coordinate 1,927, forward strand.
GGCTAGAATTTGGTCATACACGAACATTTCAGATAAAGAAATAGACTGTTTGCAAAGAAAGCAGATGTCAGGATGGAGATTGTTCTATAGAGGACAATCAGATGCGTCATGGCCAATAGTTACAACGCTTAGTCGGTGCATTGGTGGAGCAAACGCTATTGAAACTCTATGGAATTGTTACCTTACTTACTACTCCGAGTTTAAGGAATATGCCTCAAAATTCAATTTTTGTGAATACAAACCGAATACAGAGAATCCGGACTTGTTCTATCTTTCAATAGCAAGACATCTTGGGTTTCCATGTCATCTTATAGATTGGACTGCTCGCTTAGAGACTGCTCTCCACTTCGCCTCTTTGAATAGACCCGATTATGATGGAGCTATTTGGGTTCTTGGTTGCCGAGAGCATTTAAACGACAAACCAATATCTCAATCTCCTTTTGATTTTGATAAACCCAAGTTGATTTGTAAAGAGTATGACTTTACGCCATCAAACGCAGGATTAATAAATATGCCGTTAGGCCGCTTACGACGCTTTAGGCAAAACGGATTCTTCTCAATAATCCCTAAATCATTTTTATTGGAGCGATTTGAGTCGTTACTCGACGAGAATTATTTTATAAAGAAGTTGGTCGTAAGCCCAGCATCAAAGACTGCTATTAACACCGAAATATCGCCTTATGTCAAATCAAGGTTATACGGCGAAGACAAGAACTCTTTCGATGAAAAAAGTTTACTTGGATTAGTGGACGCTATAAGTAGAAAGCTAAAATTAAATACAAATCTATGAAGCAATTACTTGCATCTTTTGTGCTTATGAGCAGCTACTTGCTGTGCGGAGCACAAGCGACCTCCCTGACGGTCGACAACCAAACGCCGGGGTGGCTCTCCAGTAAAATAAACTATGGAGATCAACAAACTGTTAGAAATCTCACTGTAACAGGGTATCTAAATCTAACAGACCTCAAATTTATAGGTGAGTTAATGTCAAAACACAATCTTAATGGACATTTAAATTTGACAGATGTTGAAGTTGTTGATACCCGATTTAAGGATTCTCCAACCTCAAGTGGTGAGTCACTTACAATGTTTCAGGTAAACAATAAGGTTTCAGTTGAACGATTTTCTATTCCAAAATCTTTACCTGAAATTTCTCCGTATCTGTTAGCTCGAGTACAGGCTGACACATTGGATTATGGAAGCGAACGTTGTCAGGTTCTTACTAAATTCCTTGTAACTAATAGATATTACGGCACAAACTATGCCCCAAAAGTATTAATTCTGAGAGATGGACTGACTATAATACAACTGTTTGGCCAAGATGAGGGTGCTGAGAAAAGGCTTCAAACCATTATTTTGCCACAGAGTATAGATAGCATTGGCAATAACGCATTCAAAGGATGTTCAAATTTAGTCTCCGTAAATTTACCCAATACTCTCCACTCTATAGGTGAGGGCGCTTTTGCAGATACAAGTATTTTCCCTGATACACTTTACCTCCCAAACTCCCTTAAGACATATTATACCAACTCTTTTCCGATTAAGAATGGGCAAGTTATAGTGTTAGAGAATGGTATTACTCATTTTAATAATCGTTCTTGGTATCTCAGAAAGACTGACAGTGTAACATTTGTAATCAATAAGGTTACGCCACCTATTTTCGAAAAAGGGGCAGGTGCCAATTCATACAGTGACGGTAAAGAACTATCTGGGTGTACTCTATATGTACCCAAAGAGGGTTATTCAATGTACGCAGATCCTGAATATAACTCTGTTGGGGGTCCATCAATACCGTCAGGTGGGAGCAATCCATATTCTCACGCAAAAATTAAAACGATTCATGTAGGAGTAGAGAATATTTTACTTAACCAAAATTCCGCATCCCTGAATGTTGGCTCTACATTGAATCTCATCGCAACTGTACTGCCAAGCAATGCAGATAATTCCTCTCTAAATTGGACTTCTACTAACCCTAATATTGCTAGTGTTAACAGTGATGGAATAGTATCTGCTATATATAGTGGTAACGCAACAATAATTGCTTCAAGCGTAGAAGATCCTAGTATTTTTGCAACTTGTGAAGTGGCTGTACATCAACCGCTTCAGTCGTTAGCGCTAAATCCCAAAAGTGTCAACTTAAATGCAGGTCAACAATATGATGCCTTCTCATTAACTTTTTCCCCAGCAACTGCTGACAATAAGAATGTTGTTTGGCAATCTTCTAACCCTGAAATTGCAAACGTAGATGCCAACGGTAGAGTTACGGCGATAAAAGGTGGGACAACAAAAATAATTGCTATTTCATTAGAAAATGAAAACATTAAAGATGAGTCTTTTGTAACAGTTATTCAGCCCGTAACTGGCATTGGTTTACATCAATCGCATATTGAACTTGTTGAAGACACCTCGCAACAACTTATCGCAACAGTGCATCCAGAAAATGCAACTAATAAAAATGTTAATTGGACAAGTTCGGATGTGAGCGTTGCTATGGTTTCTCCAGATGGAACTGTTTTTGCAGTTAAAGAAGGTCAAGCCACAGTAATGGCTACAACTGTGGATGGTGGATTTGTTGCGTTGTGCAAGGTTACGGTTAAAGCGAAAACAGTTTTGACGGATAATCTAATTTTGTCACAAGAATCAGCTACGTTAACAGTGTCAGAAACAATACAACTCATAGCAGAATTGACGCCGAGCAATGCAACAAACAAAACATTACATTGGAGTTCTACTAATAGTTCTGTTGCTAAGGTTTCAGATACTGGATTAGTGACTGCTGTTTCCGAAGGAAAGGCTCAAATTATTGTTACCACAACAGATGGAAGTAATTTATCTGCAATTTGTAATATTATTGTTGAAAAACAATTTGTTTTAATTAATTCTATTTCCTTGAATCCAAATTCAGTTAGGATTCCCGTAGGTGATAATCATAAAATTTTACCAATATTATCACCAGCGGACGCAACGAATAAGAATTTGATATGGTCATCAACAAACAATTCAGTTGCCACTATTTCTCAGGATGGAGTGGTTGATGGAGTCGGAGAGGGTAAAGCAGTTATAATTGCAACAACTCAAGATGGTTCTAATTTATCCGCAACTTGTGAAGTTGAAGTTTACAACGAATTTATTTTCATCTCATCCATTATTCTTAATCCTGATAAAATAGTAGGAGGAAAGAATACATCTTATCAGATAGTGGCCACAGTAGTTCCAGCAAATGCTAGTAATAAAGATTTGTCATGGTTTAGTAGCGATGTAAATATAGCTTGTGTTGATTCAAATGGTATGGTAAGTTTGTTGTCAAAAGGAGCCGCTACGATTACAGCAACTTCCACAGACGGATCTAATGTCAAATCAGAATGTATTGTAATCGTTTCTGAACCAGCTGGAATAGACGATGTATTAAAAAATGAGAATGAATATGTGAGAATCTATTCTTTAACTGGAGCGTTGGTTTTTGAAGGTAGATATTCGCATGCAAACCTTTCAAGCGGAACTTATATAGTACTGATCAACAATAAGGCAATTAAGCAAGATTTCAAATAAAATTGTGCTTCAATCGCTAACTCTTAAGACCTCTCGGTTATCGCTTTGCGCTTTTCTCCGCAAAGCCTCCTGCCGAGAGGGCTTGTTGCGTTCGGACCGTTGCTGTAGAGTGGCGAACACTCGCTTGCATAAGGTTCTCGCTCTGCTCTTTCAATCTTAGGAGAAAGGCTTTTACTGTTCATCATGCCGTTGGAGGAGGGGTTCAGAAACTCAAAGACACAACCATTTGTTGAATCATCTTCTCGATGAGAGGTGTTTTGTCTAAAAATGCTTTATGATCATAGTGGTGGGGGCAAAGCAAAAGAAAAAGCAGTTACGAGATGGGGTCGTAACTGCTTGA
>CAZMHE010000145.1:0-5659 GCA_964566015.1 uncultured Sangeribacter sp.
ATAGAAATTTTGCGAGAATTTCAAGGTGTCAAGAATCAGCGCGGATAAACGCTTTCAAATATTTCTACGGGGCGGCAATTCGGCCAATCCCCGGCAGTTACCCTCCCGCTATTCCCCTGACCGGGGCTCTGCAAGACGGTCTGCACTGCAAATTTAATACATTATTACGAATCAACCAATAACCGTTTAATTTTATTTTTATATTTCGGAAATATAATCAGATTAATACAGACAAAGTGCGGTTTGCAGACATGGCGTGCCATGTCTGCGATACTTGCACCGCAGGTATTGTAGCGCAGGCTTCCAGCCTGCCCCAGACGGTTACAGCCAACGACAATAAACAGGCTGACGAGATGTTACAGGCTGGAAGCCTGTGCAACAAACTATTCATCCCGAATTTATGTTTCAGAAAATCAAAACACAGTTCGTAGAGACATCCCTTCGGCGTGTTAGCAATGTAACCGTCAAATCTGTAGGGACATGGCACGCCATGTTCCTATATTTTTTTGGGGTATCGGGTGTTAGAGGTTTGAGTTGTAGTAGGCGGGATTGCCGGTGACGCTTTCTCCGACAAACGGTGGACGGGAATACCTTGTGTTTTCGTCGGGGAGTTCTATCTCAGCTGTCACCAACCCCTCTCTTGAACCATGGAACTCATCCACCTCCCAAGTAAATCCCTCAAATGGTACAAGAAACCGTGTCTTGATTAGAATGTTGCCTTCACAAAGCTTAAGCATGGCGATGGCTTCATCATAAGGGATCTCATATTCGAATTCCGGACGTGTGGCACCGACGGTCTTCCCTTTGACTGTCAGATAACCTTTCTCCCCTTTTGTGCGGACTCTCACTACCCTTTCGGCATCACGGCAAAGATAACCTTGTCTGATTTCTTTTGCTTCTGTAGCCAGTTCTCGGTATGAAGCGTCTGTCACAAGATATTTATATTCGATTTCTCTTCCCATTATTTCCTGATTTTGCGGACATGGCACGCCATGTCCCGGCGTTTGACGGTTCTTTGTTTTGCTGACAGGGTTTACCATGTTTAAACCGGTTGCAAAGTTATGTATATTTTCTAAAAAAAACTTAAGCATACACAAATAAGTGAGTAATTGGCGTTATATTTGTTGTTGTGAAGACAACTCTTTCAGGTAAAAATTACTAAGGTGAAATTAATCTTAATCTTCCTTTTTACTATAATATCACTGTTGTCGTTCCCCGCGTCGATAGAGGCATCCACGGCTACCCCGGCATATGCATTTCATATTAAGAGGGTTTCGGGTGTTGTTACAGATTCTATCTCCGGAGAAGTTCTTCCCTTTGCAAATATCATAAATAATAAGAATCCAAAGGAAAATGCCGTGGCAGATACTAACGGCAGGTTCTCTGTAACTACAAGGGGCGACGGTTCAGATTGGATAGTGTCATATGCCGGATACGCACCTCATCCACTTGATTTCTCCAATAATAGTAAGAATCTGGAAATCCGTCTCCTCCCCTCATCAAAAGATCTTGCGGAGGTAGTTGTACTTCCGGGTAAGGTGAAATACTCAAAACGTAACAACCCGGCCGTTGATTTTGTTACACGGATTCGGAAGCAGGCTCACAATTACGACCCTACGCATCAACCATATTACAGTTATGATAAATATGAGAAGACTCTGATTGCCCTTAACGGTTTCAATGGAGATTTCTCCACGGGATTCTTAGGAAAGAGAGGCAATTTCATGAAGAATTATGTCGATACCTCCGCCTGGACCGGTGAACGTCTCCTCGACCTCATGATCAAGGAGAAAGCGTCGACGAAATTGCATAGCCGAAATCCCAATGCCGATAAGGAAATCACGAGAGGATACCGCAGCGCAGGCCTTGATGAGGTATTGAATCAGCAGAACATGCAGATTATTCTCGAGGATGCTATCCGTGAGATAGATATATATGGCAATGACATTACGATTCTACAGAACCGTTTTGTCAGTCCCCTCTCCATGCTCGGACCTGATGTCTATAAATATTACTTAAGTGACACGGTTTACATCGGCTCGGATCGTTGTGTGGAGCTTTCTTTCGTGCCTCGTAACCCGGAGACTATGGGATTCAATGGCAAGATATATGTTCCCGTCGGTGACACCACCATGTTTGTAAAGCGTATCACCATGCGCACCCCTTCAGATATCAATCTCAATTATGTAGAAAATATCTATGTGAACCAGACTTTCTCAAAAGACTCATTAGGCAACCGCCATAAAACCTACGACGATGTCTGTCTGGAGTTGCAGATTGCTCCCGGCACACCCCGCATTTATGGTCGCAAGACCACTGCATATGACAATTTCAGCTATGAACGTCGTGAGGATCTCGGAGATTTCTATACTCGGTTGGGGAGAAATTTCTCACTTGATGAAGCCCAGAACCGACCGGAGGATGGTTTCTGGGATGTAAACCGGATGGTGCCTATGACCGTGGCAGAGTCTAAGATGGGCAACATGATGGGTGAGATGAGAAAGATACCTCTCTTCTATTGGGGCGAGAAGGTGCTCGCTCTCCTGGAGAGCGGATATGTGCGCACCGGGCCTCCGGGTAAGAGCAAAGTTGACCTCGGCCCTATCAACACTCTTCTCAGTGGAAACACAGTCGAGGGTCTCCGGATTCGACTTGGCGGCATGACCATGTCTCCGCTTAATAAGCACCTGTTTGCCAAAGGGTATGTTGCTTATGGCACAAAAGACCGCAAATTCAAATATGAGGGGGCTCTCGAATACTCTTTCACTCCCAAGAAGAACCATTCCTACGAATGGCCGCGTCACGGTTTCTACGGGAGTTATTCCTACGACCTTGATATGCTCGGTCAGCATTACCTCTTCACAAACTCCGACAATGCTTTCCTCTCTTTCAAAAGGATGGAGAGTATACTCGTCACCTATCGCAGGCTTGCCAAAGTCGGTTACGTTCTTGAATTGCCCAACCATTTCTCAGTCGATTTCAGTTTCCGAAATGAGAAACAGGAGGCGACTCAATGGGTGCCTTTCGTGTTTGCAGACGGTCGGCATGATCCGAGTTATTGGCAGTCGTCATTTTTACTCTCATTGCGTTGGGCTCCGGGGGAGAGATTTATCCAGGGCAGAACGCAACGTTCTCCTGTAAATATGGATGCCTGGATCTTCCAATTGACTCATGAATATGGTCCCAAAGGTTTGTTTGGTTCGCGGTTCACACTCAACCGGACTGAGCTTTCGGTGCAGAAGCGCCTGTGGCTGTCGGCATTCGGGTACACTGACATCATCCTGAAAGCCGGTAAGATCTGGGATTCGGTCTATTATCCGGCTCTTTTGTGGCCTAACGCCAACCTTTCCTATACGATTCAGCCGGAGAGTTATTCCCTTATGAATCCGATGGAGTTTGCCAATGACAAATACGCCTCAATAGACCTGACCTATTTTGGAAACGGAGTGCTCTTCAATCATATCCCTTTACTAAAGAAACTCCGTCTTCGCGAGGCAGTTACGTTCAAGGGGTTGATCGGAGGTCTAAGCAACCGCAACAATCCCGAGTATAACCCGGATCTATACAGATTCCCGGAATACGCCACAGCAATGAAGATGGGTAAGACTCCATATATGGAGATAGGCGCGGGAATCGACAATATCCTTACAATTCTCCGTGTGGATTATGTATGGCGACTGACATATCGTGACAATCCCGGCATAGACAAAAGCGGTGTTCGAGTCTCCCTGCACTTCTCCTTCTGACGCTCTTGAGGCAATCAGCTCTTACGTTTCGTCAGGGCCTTGAGCATCTCCTCAAGTTCCTCCCTAACGTCGGTAAGCTTCGTGATTATGTCCATGCGTTTCGTGATATTGGTCTTGTTGAGACGCATCTGCTCTTTGGCCGCCTCAATCTTGAGTCCGCGCACCTTGACGAGGTAATAGATTATCCTCAGCACCTCGATATCATCCGGGGTATAATACCTTTGATTGGAAGTGCTTCTCATAGGCTTCACCTCAGGAAACTCACGCTCCCAATAACGCAGTGTTGCTTCGGATACATTAAGTATCTCGGCGGCATCCCTTATCTTATAATATTTCTTAGTGAGTTCTCTCATCTTGTCAGTCCATTACATGCCCTGCGTTGTCGGCGAGCTGAATCATTTCGGCATATTCCTCGGGTGTCAGGTCCATGAAATAATAGTTTACGGGATTCTGAGACTCCCCTTTGAACCTCACTTCATAATGAAGGTGCGGCCCCGTTGATTTACCGGTTGAGCCAACTTTACCGATCAGTTGACCGCGCTTTACCGTCTCACCCTCCTTGACGAGTATCTGGCTCAGGTGGGCGTATCGGCTCAGGTAATTATATCCATGGTCGAGGTCGATGCAATTTCCATATCCCGCTTCGCGGTGAGCGACAGCGACGACACCGTCGGCAGTAGCGAAAACAGGCGTTCCGGTAGGAGCGGCGAAATCGAGACCTTCATGAAATTTCCCGAATCCATACACAGGATCTCGGCGATAACCGTAACCGGAAGACATGGTATAATCAGCAAGGCTGATAGGAAGCACTGATGGAATATGTGCGATCTTTTCCTTCTGCTCCCCGACTGCTGACCGAATCTGGTCGAAGCTTTGCACTTGTGTCGCTATCTGCCTCTCGAGAAGATCCAGTCCCTGAGCCATGCGTGTCACGAGTCCGGCATCGCTGAGGCGTTGCAGTTCGCGGTATCTCTCCTCATTGTCCAGTCCTGAAAGACGCTGGTTCTCGGTGATCGGATCCATCTGCATCATCACCCGATAGAAATTGTCATCGCGATCCTGTATTCTGGCCAATACTTTCATGGAATTTTCAAGCCTTCGGTTGAGAATATCATACTGTATCTTCAGTTCCGAATTTTCTATGCGCAGATTCTCCTCGGTCGGGGAATCGAAGCAATAGAACACTATGAAAAACATCACGATGGCAAGACCGAGCGCAATCAGGGAAGTGCGTCCCAACGAAGCGAGACGCATCCTCAGCGACGGATAGACTCGCTCGAAATTATCTGTCTCGGAGTTATATTTATAGTAGACGTTTTTTGCCATGACCGTTTTGATTCCATTTCCCTCAGACCTCCATGAGCGGAAGTTGAGAGGATGAACCCCATATGTAGTTGCAAAATTAGTAGAAAACCACTAATTTTGCAACTTGAAATACAATCTGACAATATGACAGCTAACGAAATCAGAGAATCGTTCAAAACCTTTTTCCGTGAGAAAGGTCATAAGATAGTTCCCTCCGCACCTATGGTGATCAAGGATGACCCCACACTGATGTTCACCAATGCGGGCATGAATCAGTTCAAAGACATCATTCTCGGCAACCGTCCCGCCACAGACCGTCGTGTCGCGGATAGCCAGAAGTGCCTCCGTGTTTCCGGAAAGCACAACGACCTTGAGGAAGTGGGTCATGACACCTACCACCACACCATGTTCGAGATGCTCGGCAACTGGTCTTTCGGCGATTATTTCAAGAAAGAGGCTATCGACTGGGCCTGGGAATATCTTGTGGATGTGCTTCATCTTGACCCTAACCGTCTCTACGCAACCGTATTCGAGGGTTATGCTCCGGAGGGTCTGGAGCGTGATAATGAGGCGGCTTCAATATGGGAGAAACATCTTCCCGCTTCCCA
>CAZMHE010000146.1:0-5636 GCA_964566015.1 uncultured Sangeribacter sp.
GGTCAGTAGGTTTTGCCGTAGGTGCCGCGGTCGAGGGAGCGGTAGCCGATGGCTTCGGCTATGTGGGAGACGGTGACCCCTTCGGAGGCGTCGAGGTCGGCGACGGTGCGCGCCACCCGGAGGATGCGGTCGAAGGCGCGGGCACTCATGTCGAGCTTGTCCATGCGGTCTTTGAGGCGGGCGAGGCCGGCTTCATCAGGCCAGGCGTATTTGCGCAGCTGCCGGGAGTTCATCTGTGCGTTGCAGTAGATCCCTTTCTCTCCCTGAAATCTCTGCTGCTGTATTGCCCGGGCTTTCATCACCCTCTCGCGTATGGCTGCGCTGCTCTCGGCCGGAGCTGTGTCGGCCATGTCGTCGAAGCTGACGGGTTGTATCTCGATCTGCAGGTCGATTCGGTCAAGGAGGGGGCCGGAGATGCGGTTCATGTATTTGGCAACGGCCCCGGGAGGGCATGTGCAGGCTTTTGTCGGATGTCCGTAATAGCCGCAGGGACAGGGATTCATGGAGGCTACCAGCATGAAGGAGGCGGGATAGTCGATGGTGTAGCGTGCGCGAGACACGGTGATGACCCTGTCTTCTATGGGCTGGCGCATCACTTCGAGCACCTGTCTGGGAAATTCGGGAAATTCATCGAGGAAAAGGACACCGTTATGAGCCAGGGAGATTTCGCCGGGCATAGGATTGGTGCCTCCGCCGACGAGGGCAACGGGGGATACGGTGTGATGGGGTGTGCGGAAGGGGCGGCGCGTCATCAGCATTGAGCCGCGCTCCAGTTTGCCGGCGACGGAGTGTATCTTGGTGGTCTCGAGGGCTTCGCCGAGGCTCAGCGGGGGGAGGATCGAGGGGAGTCGCTTGGCCATCATGGATTTGCCGGCTCCGGGAGGGCCGATCATGAGGAGGTTGTGGCCGCCTGCGCAGGCCACTTCAAAGGCTCTCTTGACGGAATCCTGACCCTTAACTTCCGAAAAATCGAAATCGAAGCTCCCGGACTCGGCTGCGAAGATCTCGCGTGTGTTGATGACGACGGGTTGCAGATCGGATGCTCCTCCGATGAGATTGATGACATCGACCAGTGTCCTGACTCCGAAGACCTCGATGCGGTTCACTACGGCTGCCTCTGTGACATTGGCCTCGGGCACGATGAGGCGTTTGAAACCGAGCTCGCGGGCCTTGACGGCCATCGGGAGGGCACCGCGGACGGGGAGCACCGAGCCGTCGAGCGAGAGCTCCCCCATCATCATGTAGTCGGAGAGATTGCTGGAGGGGATGATGTTGTGGGCTGAGAGCACGCCGATAGCCATCGGGAGGTCGAACCCTGCTCCCTCCTTCTTGATGTCGGCGGGGGCGAGGTTGATAGTCGTGCCTTTATGAGGAAACTTTATCCCGCTGTTGGTGATTGCCGAGACCATGCGCTGATGGCTCTCCTTGACGGCAGTGTCAGGGAGTCCGACGATGGTGAAGAGGGCGCCGTTGGTGCCGTCGGTCTCGATAGTGACGGGTAAGGCGTCGATGCCGTGTATGGCAGCGGAATAAGTTTTTGTCAGCATGGCGGGATAGTGTCTTTTAGTCGGCGGCGATGCGTCGGAAAGAGGAGAGGGCTTCCCTGACATCGGAGCCCCGGTAGGCCTGATGGCCATCGGGCCCTGCGACGATGAAGAAGGGGATGCGGGCGACGCCGAGATCAATCAGTCGGCGGTCGGCGAGTCCGGCGGGAATCCAGAGACGGGTCACCTTTTCAAGGGAGTCATTGCGGAGGGGTGTTCGCCAGCCGAGTGAATCCGGGTCGAGCGAGATGTCGGCGATGATGCGAGACGCGGAGTCGGGAAACTCCTTCGAGAGGGAGCGGATGGAGTCTATCAGGGAGTCGCGCCCTTCGAGACCGTTGTTCCAGAAGAAAAGGAGAGTGGCCGAGTGGCCGGCGGGGCGGATTGTGTCGGCTCCCCCGCGGAGTGAGCGGAGAGCCATCGAAATGAGGCGTCCCGGAGTGTTGGCGAAGGGGTCGGTCATGTCGGAGCGTCCCACCATGGCGACCCATTTCTCCTTGTCGGCCTCCGGTGTGAGGGAGTTCCACAGGCGCCGGAATTTCGTCTCCTCCTCGCGTCGGGAGAAGGCGGTCAGCAGAAGTATCGCCGAGACGGGATTGGAGGGATTGGAGACCACGAAATCGGCCACAGCCTCGTTGATTTCGAGGGGTGTGCCGGAGGTGAGGGTCGGAGCGTGGGCATTGCGCCAGAGGGAGAGGTCGGTGTTGATGTCGCCGCTCCCCTTGATTTCCCATGAAGCGGCATCTTTCGAAGAGCCGGTGACGGAGATCTCTTTTCCGCGTTCGGCATAGATGACGGTCGGGATATTACCGCCGGCGTAGAGGTAGAGGAGGGTGGGGAGGCGTGTCGCGCAGGTGAGCGCACCTTTCCCCGACGAGATGTTGACGACAGTCTCGACCGACACACCGCCATCTTTGGCAGTGGCGTAATAGACCGCCGTATAATTAGCCGTGACCTCCTCCGGGAGGGAGAAGGTCAGGCGGAATTCGTTCTTACTGCAGGCGCAGATGATAAGCGGGAGCAGGAAAGTGAGCAGACGGATGTAGCGTTGCGGAATCGGCATCGTTTCAGACAAATTTCTCGCCGAAGCGGTCTTTCACTTCCATCACTATCTGGCGGATCTTCTGTTCGTCGGCGAGAGGGCATATAAGTAGGGCGTTGCCATTGTCGGCCACGATATAATCCTTAAGCCCGGCGGCCACGATAATCTTGTCGCCGCTTACGGCGAACATTGACCCGGCGCAATCTGTGGTGAGCACCTTGCAACCCTGGGTCACATTCCCTTCCTGATTACGCGGGGAAGCCTCGTAGAGGGCATTCCATGTGCCGAGGTCGCTCCATCCTATGTCGACGGTCTCGACGTAGACATTGTCGGCCTTCTCCATGATGGCGTAGTCGATCGAGATGGAGGGTGCCTCCGGGAAAACGGAATCGATGAAAGCTGTCTCCTCGGGTGTGGCATAGACACCGGCGGGGGCGGTGAAGAGCTGCCCGATCTCAGGGGCATACTTGCTGAAAGCCTCGAGGATGCTTTTGGCGCTCCAGAGGAATATGCCGGCGTTCCAGAAGAACTCTCCGCTCTGAAGGAAGAGACGGGCCACGTCGAGGGTAGGTTTCTCGGTGAAAGACTTCACCTTGCGGATTCCTCCGCAACCTTCGGCCTCGACCCCCTGCTGGATGTAGCCGTAGCCGGTGTTGGGGCCTGTGGGCTGGATGCCGAGAGTGAGTAGACGGTCTCCCTCCTCGACGAATCGGAACCCCTCTTCTATGCGGCGGTGAAACTCGCTCTCCTTGAGCACGAGATGGTCGGAGGGGAGGGTGACGATCGATGCCTCCGGGTCGAGGGCATGGATATGGTGAGCGGCCCAGCAGATGCAGGGAGCGGTGTTGCGGCGGGCGGGCTCGAGGAGGATGTTGCTCTCCTTCACTTCCGGGAGCTGTTCGCGGATGATGGAGGCATAGGAGCGGTTGGTGACGAGGATGATATGGTCAGCACCGACAATTGGCGCGATACGGTCAACGGTCAGCTGCAGGAGCGAGCGGCCGGTGCCGAAGAAATCGAGAAACTGTTTGGGGCGGTCGTTGCGGCTGAAGGGCCAGAAACGGGAGCCGACGCCACCACACATTATGACGCAATAGCGATGGGAGGAGGGGAGACGGTTTGAGTCGTTCATAGGGCAAGCGTTAAGTTGACAGTCAGGCCTCTTCCGTGGGGCGGAACTGATGTTTCACACCCTCCACGACGTTGAGCATGTAGTCGCCGATCCTTTCAGCCTCGGCGATAAGGTCCATGAAGAAGATACCTTCCTGATAGTTGTAGTCTTTATTGTTGATATTGAAGATGTTGGAGTCGCGCAGGGAGTTGCGCAGGTTGTTGATCTCGCGTTCGCGGTTGTAGGCCTGGATGATGCGGGAATCGTCGGGGGTCTCCATCTCGCGGAGGATGCCGAGCATATTCTGCATGGCCTGGTCGACGAGGTCGTACATCGTGTCGATCTCCTTAAGCACTGCGGGGGCGAACTCCACATGGTTCTGATGCTGGCGCTTGAGGGCTTTGGCCACATTGAAGCAGCCGTCGGCGATAGATTCGATCTCGCTGATGATGCGGAGCATACCGGCCACACGCATCTTGCCCTCAGGGCTCAGGCGACCTTCGGCGACATGGTTGAGGTAGTTGCCGATCTCGACCTCCATGCGGTCGGAGATTTCCTCGTATTTCTCGAGGCGGTTGTAGGTCTCGCTATATTCCGGCTCCTTTTCCTGAAGATGGATGAGCTTACGCGCCATACCGAGCATACGGGCCACCCTCTCTCCGTAGACCACAATCTCTTTCTGGGCCTGGGTGATGTTGAGTTCGGAAGCCGACAACATGCCGCGGCCGATGAATTTGAGTGAGAATTCCTCCTCCTCGTCTTTGTGGCGGGCGGGCATTATCCAGCAGACAGCCTTAACGTAAAGCTTAGTGAACCAGATCATGATGAGGAGGTTGCAGGCATTGAAGACAGTCGGGAACATCGCGAGGCCGAAAGCCACGGAAGACTGCGCCTTTGCAGTGAGGCCGCCGGCGGGGGTCAGCAGGGTGGATGATGCCATCTTCGCCTCTTCAGCCCTGGAGATGTCGATGGGGTTGATGCCGTTGCACCACTCAGTGATGTCTCCGACGAATTTTACAAACGGCATGAAGATGAAGAGCACTATGATTGAGCCGATCACGTTGAAGAGCACATGGCCCATCGCCGTGCGCTTGGCGGCGAGGTTACCGCTGAGAGAGGCAAGGATCGGGGTGATGGTCGTTCCGATATTTCCACCGAGGATGATGGCGCAGCCGAGCTCGAAATTGATCCATCCCTGCGAGCACATGATGAGGGTGATGGCGAAAGTGGCTGCCGAGCTTTGTGCCACCATTGTCAGGATGATGCCGAAGGCGAAGAAGATGAGCACCGAGCCGAAGCCGAGGGTGGTATAGTCGGTGACGAATTTCAGCATCTCCGGATTCGACTGGAGATCAGGTACATATTTGCTGATCAGGTCGAGACCCATGAAGAGGAAGCAGAAACCTATGAGAAACTCGCCGAGGCTCTTGTAGGTGCTTTTCTTCATGAAGAGCATCGGCACTCCGACAGCGAGGAGAAGGATGCTGTAGTCAGAGATGCTGACCTCAAAGGAGAAGGCGGAGATGATCCAGGTGGTGACGGTCGTGCCGACGTTGGCGCCGAAAATGACGGCCATTGACTGCGCGAGGCTCATAAGGCCGGCATTCACGAAGCTGACCACCATCACGGTGGAGGCACTCGAACTCTGGATAAGGGCGGTGATGACAATGCCTGTGAGTACGCCTGTGACCCTGTTTTTGGTCATTATGCCGAGGATATTCCTGAGGCGGTCGCCGGCAACTTTCTGAAGGCCCTCGCTCATGACCTTCATGCCGTAGAGGAAGAGGCAGACGGCTCCGAGCAGGGAGATGAAGTCGATTAGAGTGTAGTTCATCGGTGGATGTTTTTTAGAGTCCGTCTCATAATATTTGAAAGTTCCTGGGGTCGCTGGGTTGGAGGGATTTTCGGCTTTTGGTGATGGAGCATAGCGGGGCTATGT
>CAZMHE010000147.1:0-5596 GCA_964566015.1 uncultured Sangeribacter sp.
AAAAAAGACAGGCAAAGCCTGTCTTTTTTTTATTTCTTAACCGGAGTGAGTCGCCAGAGCACCACATCCTGCGCCGGCACCCTTACCGTGCGGTTTTTCTCGGTTGTGCCGTCCTGTTTGCCGGTCCAGAGGTTCTTCATGTCATAGGTCTGCACCTTGAAGTTAAGATGACGGTCGGCCACCGTGTCATACACCTGAAGCACGGGCCAGTCAAGGAGACAATCACGCGGTTCGGTGTCGCGGTTGAGTATGCACATGGCCCATTCATCGCCGGCAAGAGGTTTCACCCAATACTCCACCCCGCGGTCGCGGAGCACACGGAGACCCTGTATGCCAAGCGTGTCCTGATCTATGGCGATAACATCCCGGTTGGTGAGTATAGCCTTTGTCTCTTTCGACATATTACGGATGTCATTGCCGAGAATAAGGGGAGAAGCCATCATGCACCACATCGTGAATGTGGCACGGTCCTGATTCTCCGTCATGCCGTTACCCACCTCGAGCATATCGGGGTCATTCCAATGACCCGGGCCGGCATAAGCACGCAGGGGAGCGTTCATGTCTACAATCTGCATGGCGCTGTAGGTCTCCCATGCACCATGGTTGATATAATCGTCAAAACCGTTGTGGATGTCACCCGATATACGCCATGAATGACCTATATCCTTCGCCCATTTCCAGGGCTCGCTTCGTCCCCATTCACACATTGAGAAGAGGATGGGTCGCCCGGCATCGCGCAGGGCATCGCGCATGAGTGTATAGGCACCTACGGGATTAAGATTCTCCGCCCAACACCAGTCGTATTTCAGATAATCCACACCCCATTGTGCATAACTGCGCGCATCCTGATACTCATGACCCTGACTGCCGCTCCCCGGTTTACCGGCACAAGTGGCACACCCGGCGTCACTGTAGACTCCGAATTTCAGACCCTTTGAATGGATATAGTCAGACAAAGCCTTGAAACCTGAAGGGAATTTCACAGAGTCAACCGTCATGCGTCCCTCCTCGTCGCGGGGACCGTGCCATCCGTCATCGAGGTTTACATATACATAGCCGGCATCCTTGAGTCCGGAGGTCTCCATGGCGTCGGCTATCTCCTTGATAAGATTCTCATTGATGTCTGTGGCAAATTTATTCCAGCTGCTCCAACCCATAGGAGGGGTCTGAGCTATACCCTCCCATTTCTGGGCCTGAAGAGGGGTTGCGGCCAATAAAGCCGCGATGTATAAAAATATTTTTTTCATGATAATAAGGGCATTGTCTACGGCAATGCGGTTAATTATAAGGTTATAAGGTTATAAGGTTATGTTGTAGGGACATGGCGTGCCATGTCCGCAATGAATGACAGGTAAAATTGCCAGAGGGCGATCCCTGCGCTTACCGAGACGTTGAGGGAGTGCTTTGTGCCATGCTGGGGAATCTCAAGGATATGGTCGGCTATGTCAACAATACGCTGATCCACACCCTTCACCTCGTTGCCTACAACAAGCAGGTATTTTTCCCCGGCTACTGCCTTGAAATCCTGAAGGGGGATGCTGTCGTGAGCCTGTTCAAGCACACACACCTTCCAACCCTCATTCTTCATCCTGACAGTCTCCGCGAGAGTGTCGTCTACATGACGCCATTCCACACTCTCCTCCGCGCCGAGGGCAGTCTTGGTGATTTCGGGATGCGGAGGCACACCCGTTATCCCACCCATCACCACCTCCTTGACAAGGAAAGCATCGGCGGTGCGGAGCAAGGCCCCCACATTATACATGGAGCGCACATTGTCGGCCATCACCGTCAACGGAAGCTTCTCCATGCGGCGGTAGTCAGCGAGAGTGCAGCGTGTCAGCTCTATTATATCTTTCTTCCTGTGGTCTATCATACCGACATCTCAAGCATCCTCCGGATTGGAATAAGGGCCTTCTCGGCTACCTCGGGATCTACCGTGATCTCATATTTATTGTCGCGAAGCGACTCATAGACCTTGCGGAGGGTGTTGAGACGCATGAAATCACATTCGTTGCACTGGCACTCGGCATCTTCAGCCGGAGCCGGTATGAATGTCTTCTCGGGGCATTTGCGGCGCATCTCGAAGAGTATGCCGCTTTCGGTGACGACTATATATTCCTGCGCGCTGTCAGTGCGGGCGAAGTCGAGGAGCGCAGCCGTGGAGCCAACCTTGTCGGCTATAAGCTGGAGCGGACGGCGGCATTCAGGGTGCACGAGCACCTTGGCTCCGGGATGCTCCTTCTTCAACTCCATTATACGGTCGATAGAGAAGCGGTCGTGCACATGGCAGGCACCATTCCAGAGAAGCATGGACCTCCCCGTGACACTGTTGATATATTCCCCGAGATTATGGTCGGGACCGAAGATGATCTTCTCCTCCTCGGGGAGCTGCTCAATGATCTTGCGGGCGTTGCCAGAGGTGACCACAATGTCTGTCATGGCCTTGACAGCGGCCGAAGTGTTGACGTAGCTGACCACGGTGTGGCCGGGATGCGCCTCCACGAAAGCCTTGAACTCGGCGGGATCGCAGCTGTCGGCCAGCGAACACCCCGCTTCAGGATCGGGCACGAGCACAGTCTTGTCGGGACAGAGTATCTTGGCCGTCTCACCCATGAAATGCACTCCGCACATCACTATCACGTCGGCATCGGTCTTTGCGGCCTGACGGGCGAGCGCGAGGGAGTCTCCTATGAAATCGGCTATTTCCTGTATTTCGTCACGCTGATAATAATGGGCCATGATAAGGGCATTACGCTCCTTCTTGAGCCTCTCTATCTCGGAGCGCAGGCGGGCAGACTGCGCATCAGGCGACAATGACTTCATTCTTTTTTATTTATTAATAAAAATTTAAAAACTTTAAAATAAATAATCAACAACAATAAAGCATGTAGATAACCGCAAATAACTTTCTCCATAAAAATTTGGAAAAACGGGTTATTGAACTCCGGAGGGAAATAGTCGTCAGGTTGTCTACATAGGGTTATGCTGTGGTTCAGTGAATAACGGAGGTTGTGTACAAGGTGTCAACAACTGCAAAGTTAATAAATTTTTATGACGGGGAGGAGAGAAAGGTGTAGAAAAGACCCCTCTTTGCTGTAGATTGAGGTGAAGATAAAAAGCCGGATGAAAAGAGAGGTTATTATGATTATTCCGAAAGACCTGTATTTCAATGAATTTATATAAAAAGCAAGGAATATGAGATAAAGTTACCGATGAGTTTTCAGCCCCTTTTCTATATCTTTTCAACTGCTTTTTTACGACTTTTCTACAAGTTATTGACAGGTGCGGGTGGATATGGGCTGAAGAAAAACCGGGGCGACGGGTATGGTTACCCCGCCGCCACCGGCAACATCAAGGTTACGAAAAGGTGGTTTCGTCAAAATATTTCCGTCACACCCTCCCTTGATTAAGGGTGCGGATAAGTGATAATTGATTTTTCAGCACAGAAAAAAGGCAGCGGGAGATTTCTCCTGCTGCCTTTATAACTGATTAAAGAGTGTTTTTGTTCACTTCCTGAGGAGGGAACGCCCTTTGCCGATGGCTTCCTCATTGAGGGGGAGGAGATGATGATGGCGTTCGGGAATGGATTTCTTCAGACCTTTCATCACATTTTCCATAGGAAGCTTATAGCTCATCGCCTCGAGAAGGGCACCCATCACCACCATGTTGTAGGCTTTGGAATTGCCGAGGTCGAGGGTGGCCTGCATGGCGTCGATGGGGAGGATGGTTATATCCTCGCGTTCCGGGGTCTTGTGAATGCCGTTGGTGTCATAGAGAAGTATTCCACCCGGTTTCACCTTCGGTGAGAATTTATCGAGGCTCTGCTGGTTGAGGGCCACGACTATGTCATAAGTGTCGAGCACCGGCGAGGATATTCTCTCATCGGAGATGATGACGGTGACGTTGGCAGTGCCACCCCTCTGTTCGGGGCCGTATGAGGGCATCCAGGTCACTTCCTTGTCGTCCATGAGTCCTGAATAGGCGAGAATCTTTCCCATGGAGAGGACACCTTGTCCTCCGAATCCTGCTATGATGATTTCCTGTGTCATTTGGAGTCAGTTTTGGTAGTGTCCTTGAGATCACCGAGGGGGTATTTCTCAAACATATGTTCGGCCATCCAGTTGTTGGCATCAGCGGGAGACATCTTCCAGCCGGAGTTGCAGGTGGAGACAACCTCCACCACGGAAGTGCCGCGTTTTGCGAGTGCATTTTCAAAAGCCTTCTTGAGGCACGCCTTTGTCTTGCGCACGGCGCCGGGTGTGTGTACTGACTGGCGTGTGACATAGCAGGTGCCGTCGAGATGCTTGAGGAGATCGGTGATCTCGAGGGGGTGTCCGTTGAGGTCGATGCGGCGTCCGTAGGGTGTGGTGGCTGTCTTCTGTCCGATAAGTGTTGTCGGGGCCATTTGTCCGCCGGTCATGCCGTAGATGGCGTTGTTGATGAAGATCATCACGATGTTTTCCCCACGGTTTGCGGCGTGGATGGTCTCGGCCGTGCCGATGGCAGCCATGTCTCCGTCACCCTGATAGGTGAAGACAGTCTTGTCAGGCCAGAGACGGCTCACGGCTGTGGCCACTGCTGGAGCGCGACCGTGGGCGGCCTCGATCCAGTCTACATCGACATAGTTGTAGGCGAATACGGCGCATCCCACCGGAGAGACTCCGACGGTGGAGTCGGTCAGACCCATCTCGTCGATGACTTCTGCAAGAATCTTATGTACGACACCATGGCTGCAGCCGGGGCAATAGTGCATATGGACGTCGTCGAGAAGAACGGGGGTGGAATAGACCTTGTTCTCTTCCTTTATGATGTCATTGATTTCCATATCAGTTCTTCTTGTTCAAGAGTTTATTTTCCAATGCGTCCACAATCTCTGCCGGGCTCGGTATGATGCCGCCGAGGCGTCCGTAGTGCTCCACGGGGATGCGGTCGTGCACAGCGAGACGCACGTCTTCTATCATCTGCCCCGCGTTGAGTTCGACGCAGAGAATTCCTTTCTTACCCTGTGCGGCTTTCTCGATGGCTTCGCTCGGGAAGGGCCAGAGGGTTATAGGGCGCACGATACCGATCTTTATACCTTTCTCAGCCGCGATCTCCTTAGCCTTCATGCAGATTCGGGCCACGGAGCCGAAAGCCACCATGAGCCAGTCGGCACCCTCGGTGTCGATCTCCTCCCAGCGTGTCTCGTTTTCGGCGATGCGGCGGTAGGTGTTCTGAAGGCGGTGGTTGATCACCTCCATGCGTGAGGATTCGAGTTCGAGCGAGGTCACCACATTGCGTTTGCGACCGTTCTCGCGTCCGTTGGCAGCCCAGGGGCACTGGCGGCGCACCTCCTCCTCGGTGCGTCTTGGACGCTGTTCGGGGAGCACCACCTTCTCCATCATCTGCCCCACGACACCGTCGGCGAGTATCATAGAGGGTGTGCGGTATTTGAAAGCGAGGTCGAAGCCGAGGGCCACGAAATCCACCATCTCCTGCACGCTTGCGGGGGCGAGTACGATAAGGTGATAGTCACCGTGTCCTCCACCCTTCGTGGCCTGGAAATAGTCGGCCTGTGAAGGCTGGATAGTGCCGAGACCGGGACCGCCGCGCATCA
>CAZMHE010000148.1:0-5593 GCA_964566015.1 uncultured Sangeribacter sp.
ACTTCCTCGGCTGCCCCCTCACCTCTATCTTCGACGCTAACGCCGGCGTTTACCTCACAGACAACTTCGTGAAGGTAATCTCCTGGTATGACAATGAGATCGGCTACTCCAACAAGGTGCTCGACCTCATCGCAATCATGAAGAAATACAACGGTTAATCAATTTCTTACCGTCCACACCTTATATAAAGGTCCGCAGGAATTGTCCTGCGGACCTTTTTTCATTTTTTCACACTTTCAGGAGCAAAATCTACATTTTTTAAATTTTCTACTCCTAATTTTAAACTATTTTATTAATTTTGCAGTTATACTCCTAAGAAACGAACTTTTCTACAGGTTTTTTAAGGTTTCCGGGTCTCTCCGAGTCCTCAGAAGCCCACCAATAACTCCAATAACTCCAATAACTCTAATTTTACATAATACTATACCTATAACTAAAGCAAGACGTATGAGAAAATTGTTCTTTGTTCTCCTGTCGCTCATCGCTTATGTCTGCACCGTGTCGGCCCAGACATACACGTATAGCGGCATCGTCGTGGACGCTTCCACCAACGAGCCCCTTATCGGCGCGACTGTCATGCCGGTAGGTGGCGGCACAGGAACTTCAACCGACATCGACGGCAGATTCTCCATCGAGGTTCCCGCCAAAGTCAAGAATGCCACGTTCTCCTATGTGGGTTACGCTCCTCAGACTCTCCACCTCAGTCCCGACATGACTGTCAAGCTCGCCGAGACGGCCAGCAACCTTGACGAAGTCATGGTCGTTGCCTACGGCACGGCCAAGAAATCAGCCTACACCGGATCGGCTTCTGTCGTGAAGGCCGAGACTCTCGAGAACGCCCTCGTCTCCAACGCCACTGACGCTCTCAGCGGCAAGGTGGCCGGTGTTCAGCTCCAGAGCATCAACGGCCAGCCCGGATCCGACCCCACGGTCCTTATCCGCGGTATCGGCTCCATCAACGCCTCCAACAACCCCCTCTATGTGGTTGACGGTGTCCCCTACGATGGCTCAATCTCCAACATCAACACCCAGGACATCGAGTCGATGACCGTGCTCAAGGATGCCGCGTCTGCAGCCCTCTACGGTGCCCGCGGTGCCAACGGCGTCATCCTCATCACAACCAAGAAGGGTAACTCAGGCACAGCCAAGATCACCGTCGACGCACGCTGGGGTGGAAACTCCCGCGCCACTTCACGCTACGACATGATCAAGTCGACCGACCAGTACACCGAGCTCGTTTACCAGAGCCTCTACAACGGCTACTACTACAACCAGACCCTCTCGGCCGACCGTGCTTACGCCATGGCCAACGACAACATCGTCCCCTCTCTCGGATATCAGGTCTATACGGTTCCAGCCGGAGAGAACCTCATCATGCCCAACGGCTTCATCAACCCCAACGCCACTCTCGGCTTCCAGCAGGGCAACTACTACTACCGTCCCGACGACTGGTATAATGAGCAGTTCCGCAACGGTCTCCGTCAGGAATACAACGTCAGCGCCACAGGCGGCAACGACAAGTTCACCTATTTCCTCTCCGGAACATACCTCGGTGACGAGGGTCTTATCGAGGGTTCACACTTCAAGCGCCTCGGCACTCGCGCCACTCTCGACTACCAGATCAAACCCTGGCTGAAACTCGGCACAAACCTCGCCTATACATACACCAACAGCGGTAACCCCGGCGACCAGACAAGCGACTATTACGCCACT
The DNA here is from genome assembly GCA_964566015.1 of uncultured Sangeribacter sp. Lineage (GTDB taxonomy): Bacteria > Bacteroidota > Bacteroidia > Bacteroidales > Muribaculaceae > Lepagella. Next base: position 1,714 of record CAZMHE010000148.1, read on the forward strand.
TCGTCAATGAACGTATTCTTCGTAGGCGACCAGATGGCTCCTTACTACCCGATGTACGTGCGCGACGCCGCCGGCAATATCGTTCATAATTCAGCCACCGGACTCCCCGTATATGACTACGGCGACGGTGTCTCAACTCCATACAAGCGCAACTTCATGAATATGGCCAACCCAGCCGGTCAGCTCGCCTACGATACCGAGGATTACCTCTCAGACGTATTCAACGGCAAATGGTATGCCCTCATCACCCCGCTCGAGGGTCTCTCTATCACAGGAACCGTCGGTTATTACCTTGACGTGACGCGCTATCACAACCTCAGTAATCCTTACTACGGTCAGAGCTCCGCATCAGGTGGCGCCGCGACACAGGTGTTCGAGCGTACGCGCTCCATCAACCTCCAGGCTCTCGCACAGTATCGACGCACATTCGCCGAGAAGCATGACATTGACATCCTCCTCGGTTACGAAAGCTATGACCTCAACATCGAGGATCTCCAGGGTGTGGGCTACAACCTCTACCTCCCCGACAGCTGGGTGATCAACAACACCATCGACAACAAGAACCCCTACGGCTACCTCATCAACTACGACACACGAGGCATCTTCGGCCGCTTCAACTACGCCTTCGACAACCGCTACTATTTCTCCGCTTCCGTTCGCCGCGACGCATCTTCATGCTTCGCTCCCGGCAAGCAGTGGGGTACATTCTGGTCGGTTTCAGCCGCCTGGGATCTCGCTCAGGAGCACTTCATGGACACCTCACGCTCTTGGCTCGACATGTTCAAGGTGAAGGCTTCATTCGGTCAGCAGGGCAACGACAACCTCGGCCGCGAAAGCAACCAGTGCCGCTACTACGCATGGGCCGACCAGTATCGCATCCAGGGTTCTGACGGCGTATGGAGCGACGGCACACTCTACTACAAGGGTAACCCCGACATCACATGGGAGACCTCAAACAACTTCAACGTCGGCATTGACTACAGCTTCCTCCAGGGAATGGTGAACGGTTCTATCGAGTATTACTCACGCCAGACCTCCGACATGCTCTACAACAAGCCGGTGGCTCCCTCTCTCGGTTATTCCTACATCCCGATGAACATCGGCTCCGTCCGCAACAACGGCCTCGAGATCGAAGTCAACGTGCGCCCCATCAAGACACGCAACGTGACATGGAATATCAACGCCAACATCACCACTCTCGGCAACAAGATCCTCAAGCTCCATCCCGACCTGAAGGGAGAGCTCCTCAACGGCAACAACCTCTGGCGTGAGGGTGACAGCATGTATCAGCTTTATCTCGTTGACTACGCAGGTGTAGACCCCGCAACCGGTCTCTCCCTCTTCTGGGACGGCGAACCCCGTCAGGATGACAAAGGGAATGTAATCAGAGACCAGTACGGCCATGCAATCACCGACGAGTTCGTTTCAACCGACTGGAGCCACGCCTACTCCAACAATCGCAAGGCAACCGGCTCACTTCTCCCCAAGGCCTACGGCGGTTTCGGCACATCTCTCGAATTCTTCGGGGTTGACCTCTCACTCTCCTTCGCCTACCAGTTTGGCGGCAAGGTATGGGATAATACTTATCAGGACCTGATGCACGCCGGCACAACATCTTCAATGGGTCAGAACTGGCACAATGACATCACCAAGGCGTGGACTCCCCAGAACATCTACACCAACGTGCCCCGTCTCGACGGCCAGGATACATACACCAACGCCACCTCTACCCGTTGGCTCACTTCAAGCAACTACCTCTCGCTCCAGAACGTGACCATCGGTTATAACCTCCCCGAGAAGCTCGTCAAGAAGCTCGCCCTCTCCAAAGTGCGTGTCTATGGCGCAGGCGAGAACCTCTTCCTTCTCGCAGCTCGCAAGGGTATGGACCCCCGTCAGGGATTCCGTGAGGCCAACGCCGCAACCTACGGCGCTATCCGTTGCATATCAGGCGGTCTCCGCATCGAGTTCTAATTTCCCGATCTCTCTTAATCCGCAAATTGGAAAATAACTTATGAATATCAAATCAAAATATATAGCAGCCGCTCTCTTGGGCTCCGCAGCGCTCACCGCCTGCAACGACCTCGACCAGCTCCCCGGCAACTACTACGTCACGGAAGGACAGAAGGCTGACGCCATCTACGCTAACCCTGAGCTTGCAAAGGCCGGCGTCGTGGGTATCTACGCCACCTACAACCAGTATCAGACCATCTATGCCGAGCACTTCGACTTCGGCTACCCCGCCGTGATCTTCGGCATGGAGTCAATGGGCACCGACTTCGTAGGCCTCAAGACCGGCTACAACCACTTCCAGTCATGGAGCAACTACAATATGGGAACCGCCGATAATGTCATGAACAACATGGCATGGTTCACCGCCTACAAGGTGATCCTCTCCGCCAACACCGTGCTCGGCACCACCGGCGAGACTCCCGAAGACCCTGAACTCCAACTCTATGCCGCCCAGGCTCTCGCCAACCGCGCATATCAGTATTTCAACCTCATCCAGCTCTTCCAGAAGACATATGTCGGGAATCAGGATCTCCCCGGTCTCCCCGTCCTCACTCAGGAGAACTCCACCGAGGCCGCATCAGAGGGTGCCGACCGCAAGAGCGTGCAGGAGGTGTATGACCGAATCCTGTCCGACCTCGACAACGCCATCGCCGACCTCACCGACAGCGGGCTTCCCCTCACCACCATCGCCGATGTCGCTCCGAAGCGTTTCGTATCGCTCGGCACTGCCTATGGTCTTCGCGCACGCGTCAATCTCGTGATGAACAAATGGGCTGAGGCTGCCTCTGACGCTCAGAACGCCATCAAGTATGGCGGCGCAACTCCACTCTCTATCGCCGAGGCTTCCGTGCCCGGATTCAACGATATCACCGCCCACAACTGGATGTGGGGTGACTATATTCAGGAGTCTGACCGCGTCGTGACCTCACAGATTGTAAACTGGGCTTCCATGATGGGTTCTTTCAACTACGGTTATGCCACAGCAGGTGCCGTGCGCAAGATCAACATAGCCCTCTATGACAAGATCAGCTCCACCGACTGCCGCAAGGGATGGTGGCTCGACGAAAACCTCGAGAGCCCCAACCTCACGCCCCAGCAGGCTGCCCTCGTAGGCCCCGACGGAGCATATGAGTGCGAGCCTTACACCCAGGTAAAATATGCCCCCTATAAGGGTGTGCTTCAGACCACAACCAATGCATCCGACATACCCCTGATGCGCGTGGAGGAGATGTATCTCATCAACGCCGAGGCCACAGCGATGGCCGGTAACCCCACAGAGGGTAAAAAGATCCTCGAAGACTTCATCAAGACATATCGCGACCCGGCCTACACATGTGCCGCCACTGACGCCGCAGGTGTTCAGGATGCCGTATGGCTTCAGCGTCGTATCGAGCTCTGGAGCGAAGGTTTCTCATACTTCGACCTTCTCCGTCTCAACAAGGGTATCGACCGCCGCGGCGGTGGCTGGGATCCCACTTGGGTCTATGTTGTGGAGGCTCCTCTCAAGCCGTTGCTCATTCCGCAGCGTGAGATGAACGCCAACAAAGCCATCACGGCTAACAACCCCACATGGACAAAACCCTCCGCTGTAGATGATTTCTGATCTCCATCTTTCACCAATTAGAACAAGCAAGAAAATGAAGAATATATTTTTAGCAGCCGCAGGCTCACTCCTTCTCCTCTCTCTCGGTGCCTGCTCCGAGGGTCAGTATTGGGAGCAGCCGGGCAACCTCGGTGAAGTCTACGTCTTCCCGAAACCCGCACAGACAATAACTGTCTCCCTCTCTGATGAGATGCCGACAGCAATCGCAGTAGAGGTAACTCGCCCCGAAGCCGGAGCAGCAGTAGATGTCACCGTACTCTTCGCCAC
>CAZMHE010000149.1:0-1369 GCA_964566015.1 uncultured Sangeribacter sp.
GAAAAATGTTATACTGTAACGAATTAAATCGTGAAATCGTATTTAATCGTAACTTCAAGAGAGGAGGTGCGACTATGACTAAAAAGGAACTGATCGATGCAATCGCAGCTAAGACCGAGGTATCAAAAAAGGATACTGGTGCTGTAGTTGATGCATTGGTAGAGGAAATCGTTGCCGCTGTTGCAAACGGTGACAGCGTGCAGTTTGTAGGCTTCGGTACATTTGAACACCGCACAAGAGAGGCGAGAACCGGTTTGAACCCGGCTACGGGGGAGAAGATCGAAATTCCTGCAACAACTGTTCCTGCATTCAAAGCCGGAAAAGCATTTAAGGATGCAGTGAAGAAATAGGAAGTTCAGAACGAGCGGACTCAGGGAGGCACAGGATTTTCTTGTGTTTCCCTTTTTATATCATAACACTTCTCCGCACAGAGAATCATGAAATAAGACCGGTGCTTTGATATAATGTGGTCACAGGAAAGGATGAAAATATGGATTGGATTACAGGTATTCAGAAAGCAATAGACTATGTGGAGGAACATTTGACGGAAGAGATTGTGTATGAGGAAATTGCAAAAAGAGCGTACTCCTCAAGCTTTCATTTCCAACGAATCTTCAGTACAATATGCGGGTTTACTTTGGGAGACTATATTCGATTTCGCAGGCTGTCACTTGCCGGCAGAGAGCTTGCCGAAAGCAATGCAAAAGTAATTGATATTGCTCTAAAATACGGATATGACACACCGGAGAGCTTTTCCCGCGCTTTCACGAGATTCCACGGTGTTTCCCCCGTGCAGGTCAAAAACGGAGCTACTGTAAAATCCTTTTCACGCCTTTCTGTAAAATTAACATTAAGCGGAGGAACAACTATGGATTACAGAATTGAAACAAAAGAAGCCTTTGATCTGATTGTCAAAAGGAAACGGTTTCCCAAGAATACTGAACTGACTGCTGCTGAGATTTCAGGATTCTGGGCTGAATGCAGCAACGATGGCACAGTAGACAGAATTATAAGCTGTACGGATGACAAAATATTCGGTGACAACATTGTCGGAGTCAGTTTTGAATATGATGGGGATGACAATGAGTACCCATACGGTATCGGTGCTTCGTATAACGGTGGAGAGTTTTCCGGTTCCGGTTTGGAGGTAATGAAAATTCCCGCGCATACCTATATTGTGTTCAAGTGTGTTGGTAAGATGCCGGAAGCGTTCCAGAAGACCTGCCAGTATATCTGCACCGAGTTTTTTCCAACCAGTGACTATCAGCCGATAGGGCTGGAGTTTGAAGCATATCCGTCTCCCGATGTTCAGGATCCGGACTATACCTGTGAAATATGGGTCGCAGTAGAGAAAAAGAGATAAGATAAA
>CAZMHE010000149.1:1469-5564 GCA_964566015.1 uncultured Sangeribacter sp.
CATTCTGTGGTATACTGAAGACACCATAACGCAAGTGCGAACAACTCTTGGTGTCTTCCTGAAAATTCACCTCGTCGGCTTACGCCTCAGTTTGGTCTGATAATTTAGCCAAAAGCGGTGAGTTTTCCAATGGTTTACAGTATACTGATTAAAATAAAATGAGGTATCCATATGAAGCTTGACCGAATGATCGGAATTCTCTCTATTCTGTTACAAAAAGAAAAAGTGACTGCTCCGTATCTTGCAGAAAAATTTGAGGTTTCCCGCCGTACCATAAACCGCGATATTGAAGCGCTGTGTATGGCAGGTATCCCGCTTGTAACGGAACCGGGGGCAAGCGGTGGTGTTTCCATTATGGACGGATACAAAATCGACCGCACACTGCTCAGCACGTCGGATATGCAGGCAATTTTAGCCGGACTTCGCAGTCTGGACAGCGTAAGCGGTACGAACCGTTATGCTCAGTTAATGGAGAAATTGTCGGCAGGCGCATCCAACCTGCTTGCAGGAGATACACATATTCTGATTGATCTCTCCTCATGGTACAAAGAATCGCTGTCTCCGAAAATAGAACTTTTACACGATGCGATCATTTCCGCACGGACGGTTTCATTTACCTACTTTGCCCCGAAGGGAGAATCCCAGCGCGCCGTAGAGCCGTATTATTTGATTTTTCAATGGTCAAACTGGTATTTGTGGGGATGGTGCAAAACAAAAGAAGATTTCCGTCTGTTTAAGCTGAGACGGATGTCAGATTTACAAATATCCGCTCCTTTTAAAAAGCGCGCAGTCCCGCTTCCGGATCTTTCGACGGAACGGGTATTTCCGCATATATATCAGGTAAAAGCGAAAATACAACCGGAATATAAATGGCGGCTGATCGAAGAATACGGCCCGGGAAGCTTTGAAGAACAACCCGACGGCACACTGCTGTTTTCTTTTGGATTTACAGATAAAACAAGTATTGTCGGTTGGATTGCCTCATTCGGAGACGGTGCGGAACTTTTGGAACCCGAAGAATTCCGCAAGGATATTCTGAAATTTGCCCAGGGAATCCGAAAAAAATATCTGTAATCATGACATACAGCTGTCACAGTTGATCTGATAAAATAGGATTATCAAAAGAAAGGATGTCTTATTTATGGATTATGAATTTGTAACGCTGGAAGAAAAAATTGCCGTAGGAGTCTCAGCCCGTACCAATAACACCTCGCCTGATATGGGAGCAGTTATCGGCGGATTATGGAACCGCTTTTATAACGGTGGAGTATACGCATCCATTCCGTGCAAGGCAAGCGACAAGGCGATGGGGATTTATACGGATTATGCAGGCAATGAAAAAGCCGACTATACTGTTGTAGTTGCCTGTGAAACGACAGAGGAACCGAAAGATGAAACATATACCGTTTGCAAAATTCCCGCCGGTCGATATGCGAAATTTGTAATTCACGGGGATATGATTCAGGCAGTTGCCGCAGCATGGCAGGAGATCTGGCAGATGGATCTGCCGAGGTCTTTTAAATGTGATTTTGAGGAATATCAAAACGATTCTATGGAGAATGCGGAAATCCACATTTATATCGGACTGAGGGAGTAAATTGGGATATGATCGAATCAAGATGCGGACTTTTATGCAGCGAGTGTACTTATCGTGAGCAGATGAACTGTGCAGGCTGCGTACATATGGAAAAACCTTTTTGGGGAGACAGCTGCCCTGTGAAAGCCTGCTGCGAGGCAAAACGGCACGAACACTGCGGAGAATGTGAGAATTTTCCATGTGATCTGCTGAACGGATTTGCTTACGACGAAGATCAAGGTGATAACGGAAAAAGGATCGAACAGTGCAAATGCTGGAAAAAGTAGAACACAGCATTTTGATGATAAGCTCAAGTCTTTTTTGTTGTAAAGGTCACCTTGTGCTTATGGGAATTATAGAATAATTTGCGTGAAAAAGCACGGTAATCCGCGGGTAGAATGAGGATTGCCGTGCCTTTTGTTTATTTGGGAATTTCCGGTTAAAGTCTTTTTGAAGTTTTTCGAATATTTTCAAAAGGGGTCTTCTCAAAAACGGTCAATGGAGTATAATTATAATTGACCGAAGCGGTCAACGGAGGAATCGATATGAATGAGAAATTCTTCTCCCTGCCGAAAGAAAAGCAGCAGGCTATCATCAATGCGGGATACCGTGTTTTTTCGCAGAACACCTATAAAAACAGTCCCATGAGCGAAATTGCGGAAGAGGCAGGAATCAGCAAGTCTCTTTTGTTCCACTACTTCCGAAACAAAAAGGAATTGTATCTCTATCTGTGGGATAAGTGCGCCGAGATGACTATCGAGTTTTTGACCTGGTACGGGTGCTATGAGCAGCAAGAACTTTTCGAGAGCATGGAACGGGGTATGAGGGCAAAGATGGAGATCATACGCCGGCACCCGGATATGGCTGCATTTACCATAAAGGCATTCTATGAAAAGGACGCAGAGATCAGCGCCGCCATTCAGGAAAGCTATCATAAGTATTTCAATCTCAAGGCTGACAAGAACCGCCTGAATCTTGATCCGGAGCAATTTGTTCCCGGACTTGATATTGCCATGATGTACCGGGAGATGTATTGGGCGTCTGAGGGCTATCTATGGGAGATGGTTCAGCGCGGCAATGTGGATATTCAGCAGATGGAAAAGGATTTCACAAAGCTTATGGAATTTTGGAAGAGCATCTATTTGAAAAAGGGGTGAGTCACATGGATGCAATCAGAACAGACGGTCTGACAAAATACTACGGTAAGACGCGGGGCGTCGAGCATATCGACCTAACCGTCCGGCAGGGGGATTTCTTTGGCTTTATCGGTCCTAACGGTGCGGGCAAGTCCACCACGATCCGCACGCTGCTTGGGCTTATACGTCCGAGCGGAGGTACGGCAGAGATATTGGGCATGGACATTGTAAAGGAACACAAAAAATTTCTCAGCTGCGTGGGATATCTGCCGTCAGAGGCTGCATTCTATTCCGGTATGCGAGTGAGGGATGTACTGAAGCTGTCCGCCGATCTGCGCAAAAAAATTGCCGGAAAACGGCAAAGGAGCTGTGTGAGCGTTTACAGTTGGACACGACCCGGAAGGTGGACGAGTTATCCTTCGGCAACCGAAAGAAGACAGCCATCGTATGCGCCTTACAGCATGAACCCGATTTATTGATTCTCGACGAGCCCACCGGAGGGCTTGACCCATTGATGCAGAGAGAATTCTTTGAGATATTGCGGGAGCGCAATAAGCATGGGACGACCGTTTTTCTGTCCAGCCATATTCTCTCGGAGATTCAGCACAACTGCGACAATGCCGCCATTATCCGGGAAGGCAAAATAATCGCCGCAGGCAGCGTAAAGGAGCTTTCCCGCACCGGCGCAAAGCGCGTCAGCATCCATGGGTCAATCGATCATGACGCTCTTTGTGGTGTGAGAAATCTGCGCACATCGCCGGATGGCGTTGATTTTCTGTACAGTGGAGACATGCAGACTCTGCTCTCTATGGCGGCGGGAGGAAATATTCGGGATATCTCCATCACCGAGCCGGATCTGGAAGAAGTATTTCTGCACTATTATGAGGAAGGAGGCGGTGAGAAATGACCATCGTCAAACACGAGCTTCGGCAGGGCAAGCTTGCTTTTGCCATCTGGACGGCTGCTATTGCGTTTCTGCTTGCTGTCTGTGTGTTCATGTTCCCGGAAATGAAGGGTGAAATGGATGCGGTAGGCGATATGTTTGCATCCATGGGCAGTTTTTCCGCCGCTTTTGGCATGGATCAGCTGAATTTTGGGGAGTTTATCGGCTTTTTCGGAGTTGAATGCGGCAATGTGTTGGGACTCGGCGGCGCTTTCTTCGCAGCTCTTCTTGGCATTTCGGCTCTCGCAGGTGAGGAAAAGGAACACACGGCAGAATTTTTGCTGACGCATCCTGTATCGAGAAAAAGCGTGGTTTTACAAAAGCTTACGGCGGTAGTACTGCAAATTACCTTTCTCAATCTCGCTGTGATCGCCGTGACGGCGCTGTCTGTCGCTGTCATCGGGGAAACGGCGGACATTGGGAAGCTGGCGCTATTGTTT
>CAZMHE010000150.1:0-5508 GCA_964566015.1 uncultured Sangeribacter sp.
GGCTGTCGTCGAGAGCCATGTGAACCCTTTGCCGAGGTTGGCCACCTCGATGTTGCCCGTGTTCTCGATGGCTACGAGCACGTCATTCATGGGGCGTCCGATGCGGTTGACACCCTTGAGGATCAGACGCGCATAGGGTGTGTCGGTACGCTTGCAGAGCGTGACCGCGCTGTCGATATCCCCCTCCATGATATAATCGCGGATACGCTTCATGAAAGTGTCGTCGCTGCGTGATGCACGCTGCAGGGCTATGCAACGCTCAATGAATATGTAGATGCTCACGAGAAGGAGCACCGCGAGGGGTATCATGACGTAGCCCCCGTCCATCACGAGCGACCAGAATGATAATTTTTCCATAATCAGGTGATTCTTAAGTTTCGCGTGCGAAAGTGTAATCCTTAGAGTATTAATCCTTGAGTGCCGCAAGATAGCGGGCGATGGTCTCCCCGATGCCGAGGTAGAGGGCGTCGGAGATAAGGGCATGACCGATGCTGACCTCGTCGAGATAAGGGAGCGAGGCATGGAAATAGGCGAGGTTGTCGAGATTTAGGTCGTGACCGGCATTGAGCCCGAGCCCGAGCCTGTGAGCCTCGGCCGAAGCAGCCACAAAGGGGGCCACGGCTTTCTCACGGTCGGCGTGGTAGCCATCGGCGTAGGGCTTTGTATACAGCTCCACACGGTCGGCACCGGCCTCAGCGGCAAGACGGATCTGTTCCGGATCGGCATCGACAAAGATCGAACTCCTTATACCGGCCTCTCGGAGACGCGAGCATATGCCACGCAGGAATTCCTCATTTCCGCGCACATCCCAACCGGAATTTGATGTCACCTGTGAAGGTGCATCCGGCACGAGCGTGACCTGAGCGGGGTGCACCTCGCACACAAGATTCATGAAATCTTCCGAAGGATAACCCTCGATATTGAATTCGGTCTTCACAACAGGCCGGAGGTCGATCACATCGCGGCGGGTGATGTGGCGCTCGTCGGGACGCGGATGGACAGTGATTCCCTGTGCTCCGAGAGCCTCGCAGTCTTTGGCAAACTTCACCACATCGGGCACATTCTCCCCGCGCGCGTTGCGCAATGTGGCGACCTTATTGATATTTACGCTTAATCGTGTCATTGTCTGATTCTTATGTATTACCTCAAAATTTATCACATGACTAAAATATGGATAAATCTGAAAAAAAATCCCAAACTTACTTGCTTTTCGGCACGGAATTTGATACTTTTGAAATTACAAAAGTATAAAAAAACAGATTGAAGACAAAGAAGTTGGTTAAGTAAAACGTTTTAATAATAGGAAAGCGGCCTATCCCGGCGCTTTAAGAAATTGATTAAACAGTCACAACATTATGACAGCAAGAGAGATATTATCCCCCGGAAAGACCGCCGCGCAACTCAGGCCGTTGCGTAGCGTCGACGCCGACATGCCGTTGCTGGAAGTGTTGCCACGTCTTCTCGACGACCCGCGCCGAGAGATCGGTGTCAACGACGGCGATGTCTCGCTTGGCGTCATTGACCAGACCTCAATCCTCGAGGGGCTGGGCCGCATGATCGCGGCAAGAGACGACTGCAGCGTAATCACGCTCGAATGTCGTCCCGAGGATTACAGCGCGAGCCTTATCGCACATGCCGTCGAAGACAGCGACGCCCATCTCACCGACCTTTTCAGTGTCCCGGAGGCTGACGGGCATCTGCTCGTGACACTGCGTGTGCGCAATTCCGACCCGACACCGACAGTGCGCAGCCTCGAACGCTATGACTTCAAGGTCGTGGAGGCTCACGGCAGCGGATCGGCCGATGCCGACATGACGGTGGCCACCGAGCGGCTCCTGTCGCTTCAGGCACTCCTCAACGTCTGAGGCAGCCGCCTTACATTCTCACCGACTCATCACCACATCATGAATAATAAGATCGCAATCTATGGCAGCAGGAGGCAGGAGCCCTATCTCGGGGACCTTGCCTCCCTTTTCATTCTGCTCCGCAGGATGGGTTTTGACGTAGCCGTCCACACTAAGCTCTTTTCCTATCTCACGGACCAATCCGTTGACATGGCCGGAGCATCATGCGTGCAGTGGCTTCCAGAAGACACCGCCCTCGTGATAAGCATCGGGGGCGACGGCACTTTCCTGCGGGCATCCCGCTGGGTTGGCAGGCGGGAAATCCCTATCCTCGGAGTCAACACGGGGCATCTAGGGTTTCTCGCCTCATGCGGCATATCCGACCTCCCGGCGATGCTCGAGTGCATATGCCGAGGCGATGTAGCCATAGAGCGGAGGATGATGCTTGAGGTGGAATGTGACGCCTTGCCGCAAAGTGCATGGCCTTATGCACTCAACGACGTTTCGCTGCTGAAAGAGGATTGCGCATCCATGATAATTGTGAAGGCCCTTATCGACGGCAATTTCCTCGCAGATTACCGGGCCGACGGACTGATTGTGGCCACCCCGACGGGTAGCACGGCCTATAATCTCTCCGCCGGCGGTCCGATTCTTGAGCCTACGATCGGATGTATAGTGCTTTCGGCGGTGGCGCCACACACGCTGACGGTGCGTCCGCTTGTGGTCGGGGGTGATTCCGTGCTCGACCTCTCTATAGAGAGCCGCACGAGTGAGTTCCGTCTCAGTCTCGACGGGCAGAGCTATCCCCTGCCGGCAGGCACCGGCGTGAGGGTGCGCCGCGCGAAATTCGGCACGCTGCTTATCCGCCGCCGCGACACGAACTTCGCCACCATCCTGCGCGACAAACTCAACTGGAACCTCTGAATCCTCTCCCTCAAAACTCCAGTCATAAGAGACTACCGAAGATGGATAAATAGTATTTCATCCTACCGTTATAATAGGCTGACCGAAGAATGATGACAGCATAGCAAGTGTAGAGAGGGTGAAGTTATGTTGCCCGCTCAGCCACTTTGTTATCTCGCATGGTCGCTTACCTATTGATCTGGCAAACTCTGATTTCGACAGACCTTTCTCTTGCATAAGCTTGTAAATCCTGTTGGATATAGCCATCTCCATGTCCACTTCCTTATGAATAGAATCCGGGATGGAGGCTACTATCTGGTTATATTCTTCAAATGCTGTCTTCATATGTCAAAGGTTTTATCGGTATCAATCTCATTCTCCGTGATGGCTATAGTTCCGTCCTTAACACCTTGCTTTATGAGCCTGTCAAAATTCTGAAGAGTAACAACATAGCCTCGCAATTCATCATCCTCATCGTAAGTACGTGTTTTCTTAATCCCTCCGTTGCCAAGAATCAGGATACTGTCGGATAGACGCAGACAATAAAGGCGTAAATTTGATTTTATAACAGGAAGCGCACATACCCTGTCATTCATCTTACCCTCCGGTCTAAAAAAACGCTCAAGTGCTCCAAGGTCAGCTATAGTGTCAACAAACTTAGCTATACGAGACAGATCTTCGTTGTATGTCGCATCATCCTTGAAGCGATTATAGAAACGAATATACTCCCCCTTGTCTTCAGTGATGAACTGGATGGTGTAAAGGGTGCAATTGCGGTCTTTGTTGAGCTGTATAAGTTCTGCCTCACTCATGATAGATATGTTTCTTATTTAAGAACGAAAGATATAGGAAAAATATTTTACTTTTAAGTAAACAGATACCTTATAATAGCTCGACTAAGCCCAGCGGGCGAAGTCGACCTTGCGCATGTCACCATGCTCCTGGTAGGCATGATGCATTGCGAAACAGGCACGCAGACTGTGGGGCATGTGCTCCCCGCCGGCTATCTTGAGATAGTCGCGCAAGATTTCCTTGTAATCGGGATGCACGCAGTTTTCAATAATCGTCTCGGCTCTCTGGCGCGGATCCTTGCCGCGAAGATCGGCCACTCCCTGCTCCGTGACGATGACTCGGGCGCAATGATCGGTGTGGTCGACATGGCTTACCATAGGCACAATCGCCGAAATCCTTCCACCCTTCTGGATTGACGGGCAGAGGAAGATCGAGAGATAGGCATTGCGGCAGAAGTCTCCCGACCCGCCGATGCCGTTCATCATATGGTTGCCGTTGACGTGTGTGGAATTGATGAACCCGTAGATGTCCGTCTCCAGGGCCGTGTTCATCGCGAGCAATCCGAGACGCCTCACCACCTCCGGATGGTTGGAGATCTCGCTCGGACGCATCAGAAGTTTGTCGCGGTAAAAATCAATCTCATCCATGAAGCGGAGCATGGCTTCATCGGAGAACGCGAAGCCGCATGTCGAGGCAAAACTGCATTTACCGTGCTCCATCAGCGTCATGACAGCATCCTGCACCACCTCCGTGAACATCTGGAAACGTGGAATACCCGGATGGTCAGCAAGTCCGTGGAGAGCGGCGTTGGCCACATTCCCCACGCCGCTCTGAATCGGCAGGAACTGCGGCGGGATACGCCCCGCCTTCATCTCGTAGGCAAGGAAATCGGCCACATTGTTGCCGATGGCGCGCGTCGTGTCGTTGAGCTCCGTGAAAGAGCGTATGCTCTCGCTCTCGTTGCTTGGCACGACCCCTATTATCTTGCGCGGGTCGATGTGCAGGACTGTGTCCCCGATACGGTCTGACGGTTTATAGATCGGTATCTCGCGGCGGTGCGGAGGATCGAGAGGGACGTAGTTGTCGTGGAATCCGCGGAAAGAGGTGCGGTAATATGAGCTGTATTCTATGATGACCTTCTTGGCGATCTTCGCGATCGTGGGTGTCTGGCCGAGACCGGCCCCGAGGATGACGTCGCCCGAGGGATTCATCTCCGTCACCTCGATGATCGCCACATCGATATCACCCACGAAACCGTAGCGCATATCCTGTGTGACGTGGCTCAGGTGAGGGTCGTAATAATTCATCCTCCCCTCGTTGACGGCAACGCGTGTGCAGGCCGCCCCCTGATAGGGCATACGCTGTGCTATGGCGTCGGCACGCGTGAGCTCCCCGTCGACATAATCATTAGTCGAAGCCCCTGTATAAAGATTCACCTTAAACGGCTCACCCTTGGCATGGGCCTCCCTCGCCTTGGCGGCCAGGGCGACAGTGACACGCTTGGGAGTTCCTGACGCCGTAAAACCGGACGTGGCAACCGTATCGCCGTTTTTGATATGGTCAGCCGCCTCTTCGGGGGAAATAAATGGAAAACTCATTTGTAACCTTTGAATTTTAGCGTTAATTTTGCACAAAAATAAAAATTTTATTCGATTCCCGCAAGCGTCGAGAGGCTTCCCGAGGCTCCAAAAATGCGCGTATCCGGGGTTCCCATCTCTTAATTGACTGATATGCAACCTTTCTTTTTGCCACAAAATGATAAAAATTGCACAGATTCTAAAAAAGTGCGCATCGAGACATACGGCTGCCAGATGAATGTGGCCGACTCGGAGGTGGTGGCCTCCATGATGGCTATGGCGGGATATGACGTCACCGAGTCAGACACCGAAGCGGCCGCTGTGCTCCTCAACACCTGCTCCATCCGCGATAACGCCGAGCAGAAAATCTATTCACGCCTCGCCTACTGGAA
>CAZMHE010000151.1:0-1569 GCA_964566015.1 uncultured Sangeribacter sp.
GATACCTGTAGCAGCTTCGAGAGCGCGGATATTGCGACCTTCGCGACCGATGATGCGACCCTTTATCTCATCGTTGTCGATATGGAACACAGTAACCGAGTTCTCAACGGCAGTCTCGGTGGCCACGCGCTGGATTGACTGGATGACAATCTTCTTGGCCTCTTTGGATGCAGTCAGTTTGGCGTCGTCCATGATGTCGTTGATATATCCGGCGGCGGCCGTTTTCGCCTCATCCTTAAGGCTTTCCACGAGCTTCTCGCGGGCTTCATCGGCAGAGAGACCGGAGATACGCTCCAGTTCCTCCTGAGCCTGACGGTGGAAAAGGTCGGCCTCTTCCTGACGTGCGGCCACAGCTGTCTCGCGTGCATCGAGCTGAGCCTTCACGGCATCGAGTTCCTTTTTGCGGCGACCGAGTTCATTCTGTTGCTGGTTGACCTGCTGCTCCTTCTGGCGTGCGCGTGCTTCAGACGCCTGTGCCTTCTGGAGTTTCTGTGAGGCGCTGCGTTCCGCGTCGGAGAGTATCTTCATCTCCTCCTCCTTGGCTTCAAGGATTTTCTTCTCCTTGATGACATCGGCTTCACGGCGGGCATCCTCGATGAGGAGATTTGAAGCCGAACGGGCGTTTTTCTTGGCTACCGACAGGGCGATGAGATACCCTGCGGCTGCGGCCACGATGGCCGCGATAATGATCCATATGATGGCTGTTGTACCCATAAGTGTTCTCTATAAGTTGTTGTAGGTTGTCTTGATATGGTTAACTAATTTATTTAATTTTCAGAATGTTGGTCAAAGTTATGGGCACGACTGAAAGCGCGGCCCGGAAACAACCGACGTCGCGTATCCCGATGAAGGGAGAAGGTATGTGAAGAGGGATTGAGTTTTTTCAAGGTCACGATTGAGAACCTATAAGCCCCGATAGGAGGGCTTCGGTCTCGGCCGCTGTCTCGGTGGCCGCCTCGTAACGCTGCAGGAGATCGCCGTAGTAGTAGGCAAACTGATATGCCACCATCGCCATAATCTCTTTGTCGGTGCGGACCGGAAAACGTCGACGCCAGGTGTTGAAGAGGTCGGAAGCTGCTTTCTCGGCCTCGCGCACCGCGTCTTGTTGATTGAAATCGACGGAGAGCGCGATGTGCTCGCCGCCTATATTTAATGTCATCTTGACTTTCTCAGAATCGCTCATCGTCATTCCTCCTTCAGCATGGAGATACAGTTGTCGATGTTACGTATCAATCGGGCAATCTGGCGCCGTGCGCTTATGATGGTGTCAGGGGAATCTGCGAGCCGGTGAGACATCGTCAGAAACTCGGCATCAGTCAGGGCTCTCTGAAGCTCCTTCTCCTTCTCGGCAAGACTGCTCTTGAGGGTATCGACTTCCTGTTCGAGTTCCGTTATGTGCTTCTTCAGGGCAAGATTCATTTCCCCGAGTTGCTGCGCATGTACGGATATGTCATGCAAGAGGTTTGTCAGAGATTGGGCCATTACTGCCTAATTTTTCACAAAAGTAGCATTTCCCCGCGAGAAAAGCAAATTTGCGCAAGAGAAAAAATGGAAAATGAAAAGTGAAGA
>CAZMHE010000151.1:1669-5479 GCA_964566015.1 uncultured Sangeribacter sp.
GGTCAATACCACTTGACTCCGTTGGAAGATGATGAGCGCTTGTCGTATTTCAGGTCTTTCAGTAGCGAGGACTTGACGGAGATATGGAAGTTGTAGGATTTGTAGGGACCGAACGGCACGATAGAGGCCGACATCGTGAAGCAATGGATGTCGCGCGAGATCGAGCAGTTCATGTATGCTATCTTCTTGAGATCAAAGTTATAGGAGGCGGAGAAGGAGAAGTTCCAGTTTGTGGTGGGTCGTATGTTTCCGGAGAAAGAGAGATTCTGAGTCCACTTCCCCTTGTATTCAAGTTTCTGTTTATCGAAAGCTCCGTAGCCATAGTTGAGAGAGTAGTTGAACGTGAGGCTCCACGGACATTCCCATTTCGCGTAACCATCGGCATCGGAAGTCTGTGTCTCCTCCTTGTCGCTGTTGCGTGAGCGTCCGCGACGGGAAGAGAGATAGTCACCGTCGAACGGGGCTTCGTTGTCTTCGTCGTTGTCTTCGTCACTATTCTTACCACTGTCTTTGTTCTGGTCCTTGTCGCGTTTGAACAGCTTGGTGAAGGTCTGGTTGTTGAATGTATATGAGAAGGATGTGCCTGTCGATGATAGGCGTGCCCAACCCTTATGAGCCTGCAGGCGTGTGCGGTTAACACGCACGGGGGTGCCGGAGGGTGAGAGCTGATAAGTGTAGGGATCCCACGT
Organism: uncultured Sangeribacter sp.; assembly: GCA_964566015.1. GTDB lineage: Bacteria > Bacteroidota > Bacteroidia > Bacteroidales > Muribaculaceae > Lepagella. Next base: position 2,359 of record CAZMHE010000151.1, read on the forward strand.
AGCCGAGAGGTTGAGGTTGAAGTTCTTCACAAGGCGAAGCAGGATGGAGGTATTGATATTGCTCCAGTTCATCGAGTCGGCGGCGAAGTTGTAGCTCTGGCTGATTGAGAAATTCTCGATCAGCGAAATCTTCTTCACTCCGGTGGAGTCGGCATCGCTCTTCACCTTCATCTCGAGGTTGTTGGCGAGGCTGACGGAGACCACTCCCGATTTACCTTGTGATGTGGTGCCGAAAATGCCATGTGAGAAATAGCTGTATTTCTTCGTCTGGGGAAGTCCCTGCTGGTCAACATATGAATAACTACCCCAGCCCCCCCACATGGGGTCGCTGAAGTCGGGGGAAGCTGAGAAGGAGACGGTAGGGGTAAGGACATGGCGGATCATCTGCACCTTGTCTCCGAATATCTTCAAGGGTTTCCAGAAACCGTAGATCTTCGTGTCGAAAGAGAGTGATGCGTTGAAATCAAAGATATTATAGAATCCGTAGGTGGTGTCCTGCACCTCGCGTGAAGCCTGTGTGTCCCAATCGCGACGGATTTTGGATGTGTACATCCTGTCGTTCATCGAGATCGATGGGGAGATATTGATATATTTGAAGAGGGAGAAGGTAGCCGACACCGGGAGAGAATGGCGCAGGCCGTTTCTCCAATCCTTTACGAGGCTTTTCTTGAAGAACTGGTCTTGCTGTGCCGTGAGGGAGTTCTGGAACTGACCGGAGTAGGAGAGACGGATTTTCTCATACCAACGTTCGCCGCCGATTGATTTCTTGCGTTTGAAAGGTGCAACCTGAGAGAGCGTCACGTTCAGGTTGGGGAAAGAGACCGCTAATGTCGAGTCCTGGGTGCGCTGTGAGATGTTGGCAGTGGCCGACATGCTCCATTTCGTTCCCGGGAAACGGTAGGTCATGTTGACGGTAGATGACTTGGTGTTTTCCGTGAATGAGGAGTTGAAGTAGGAGTTGAGGTCGTTGCGGGTATAGCCGGAGGTGGTGAAGTTGACCGAGGCTGAGAAACTCATGTTCGGATTCGCCTTGGCATCCTGTGAATGGCTCCATATCACCTGAAAGTTTTTCTGCTTCGAATAGTCAGGACTCCCTTTCTCCCCATAGATGGTGGTGATGTAGGAGAAATCGAAATTGCCGCGGTATTTATACCTCTTCGTGTATGATGAATGTCCGGAGACTCCCCATGAACCCTTCGTATAGATTTCGCCACGGAGCGCAAGGTCGACATAATCGGATATGGCGAAGTAGTAGCCTCCGTCACGCAGGTAGAAGCCACGGTTGTAGTCTTCGCCTACGGTCGGAAAGAGGATACCGCTCGAATAGTCTTTGCTGAAAGGGAAATAGCCGAAAGGGAGAGCCAAGGGGAGTGGCACATCGGCAAGCACCATGTAGACGGGACCGGTCACGATATTTTTTCCCGGTTTCATCCTCGCACGCGTGACGTTGAAGTAGAAGTGGGGATGATCATGGTCTTCGCAGGTGGTGTATTTACCGTTCTCAATAAAGAAAGAGCCATCTTCCATCTTCTTAGACGACCCGCCGGTGAGATAGCCTTCACCCTGTTCGGTGATGACGTCGGTGATGAAGCCTCGCTGAGTCTTGAAATTGTAGCTCATAGACTTCGACTCATATTCGTCGCCTCCATCCTTGAAGATAGGGTAACCCGTGATCTGGCCGGTGGAATCGGGCGCTCCGGTTGCGTAGACAGTGTTCTTGTCGAGCTCCATGCGGATTTCCTGCGCGTTGAGCTGGAACTCCCCGTAGTCGACGTCGGCATTTCCGTAGAGGTATGCATTGCTTTGACCGATGAGCACGAGGGAGTCGGTGGCAGTGAAATTGACACTTGTCTCAAGATCGGTCTTTTCACGGTTTATGCGTGTCAGCAGGGTGCGTGTGGTGTCGGCCGGCACGGAGTCATTGGCGGGGATCGTGTCAGCAGGGAGAGGCTGCTCAGGAACCGAATCCTCAATCAGGGATGTGCGGTCGCCGGGGAGCGTGAGTGTCTTGACATCAGAGACATGTTGAGGCTCCACATGCCGTGAGGGGCGTGCAGGACGACCTGTGCCCTCTGCGATGATGATGCCGAAGAGGGCAGGTAGCAAAAGATATGGTAAGGGGCGCCTCAAGTGATGCTGGATAGTTTTTTGATGTTTCCGAACTGCAAAGTTAGCAATAAAACCTTTTGCGGTGACTATTCAATCTTTAAAAATTGCTAATTCCGAACATTGCGTGCAATTGGAGGAAGCGATCAAGGGAGTCGGAACCGAATTTTTCCATACCTGCAATGACCCGGTCGAGGGGTTTCTCCTCCGTGAGGTTGCCGGATTTTGAGAAGAACTTGTCGGCGTAGCAGATCACTTTCTCTTCAATTGAAACAGGGAGCATATCGCGACGGGGTAGCGGCAGATTCTGACGGATTATGTCCTCTTCGGAGAGTCCGGAACCTGTGTGGCGTTCGCAGACGAGGGCATGCCTCGGCAGACCGGCCTCCTCAAGGATGCGTCGCCCCTCGATGCCGTGGCATATGTAAGGACGGTCGCCAAAGCATAGAATCGAGGGGGCGTCACACCGGATGACGCCGATATCGTGGAGCATGGCGGCCTCGCGGACAAACTCAAGGTCTGCCTCGATGCCTCTTGATGCAAGACACCCGAGCGCCTTGCGGGCCACACATTCCGAATGTGTCAGGACGGTGGCAAGGAGCCCGGGATTGTCGTTGTAAAGAGGATGATAGATTCGCTCTATATCCATCGTGTTCAGATTATGATTTCACACCAGCCGTGGGTGTCTTCCACTTCGCCGTTCTGGATTCCTCGCAGGCGGTTGTAGAGGAGGGTGGTGACGGGTCCGGCCTCCCCGGTGGTGGAGATCACGAATTTCTTTCCGGTGTCGAGGTCATCGATTTCGGAAATGGGGGAGCAGACGGCGGCTGTGCCGCAGGCTCCGACTTCCTCGAATGTGTCGAGTTCCTCGTAGGGGATATGACGCTCCTCGACTTTCATCCCCATGTCAAGTGCGATCTGACGCAGGCTCTTGTTGGTGATGGAGGGGAGGATGGATTCGCTCGCTGGAGTCACATAGGTGTTATTCTTGATGCCATAGAAATTGGCGGCTCCG
>CAZMHE010000152.1:0-3524 GCA_964566015.1 uncultured Sangeribacter sp.
ATTCAACCAAGGTGTTGAGGCGGGCGTTCCTATTGATGAAACCTATTAAAACTTCAGAATTATGAATTACACTCAGGAAATCAATTCGGCACAATATGTATTGGTGGAATTTTACGCTACTTGGTGCCCTCATTGCCGCAAGATGATGCCTATCGTGGCAGATATCAAGACCCTTCTCGCCGACAACCTGAAGGTTCTCCAGTTTGATATCGATAAGAACGAGGATCTCGCAAATCAGGAGAATATCCAGTCGCTTCCTACTTTCCTGCTCTATGCTGACGGGAAGGAAGTGATGCGTGAGACCGGCGAGATGCCGGCGGAAGTTCTGCTCCAGAAGATCCAGTCTGCAATACAGTGATGTCATGGCAACGGGATCGAGACTTAATACTCATTTCAAATCGCCCGATGCCTCTTTGCTCGACGATTGGCTGACACTTCTCGGTGTCGGCCATACTCATTCCTACACCCTTGATAAGGAAAAGGGCATCCCTTTCAAGACATGGTTCGGTCTTTCGAGGGCTTTGGAAGATTACGGTGTGGAGTCAGAGGCATATTTCTTGGCCGACAAGACTGCTATCAGGGATCTTCCCCTCCCTTTCATCGCCCACACCGCCGGGGCGGGCGGAGGAAACATCATTGTCACGTCGATTGATGGTGACCGGGTGGAATACCTGAGCCTCGGACAACCGGAACAGACCACGCTTCCCCGCCTTATGGAGGCGTGGGATGGCAATGTGTTTCTCTCACGGGTGAAAGAGGGAGCCGCCGAACCGGATTTGGGATTGCATCGAAGACTCGACTTCTTCAAGAAATCAAAGAAGTGGATCCTCCTTGCCTGCATGGTGGCTCTCCTTGTCTATGCTTTTGTGACGAACGGCCTCTACAGGCATGTCTCGACATATTTCATCACGGCTATTGATCTCGGAGGTCTGTATGTCACCTATCTCCTCGTGCAGAAGTCATTGAGGATACACAATCCTAAGGCCGACCGTTTCTGCGGAGTGCTTCAGGCCGGAGGATGTGATGACGTGTTGGCGATGTCTGCCTCGAAATTCTTCGGACTCTTCGGGTGGAGTGAAGTCGGCTTTGCCTATTTCTCAGTGAGTCTTCTTGCCATGTTGATGTTCCCCGGGTCACTTCCGTCGCTTGCATTGTGCAACATGTGCTGCTTGCCCTTTACGGCATGGAGCATATGGTATCAGCGGTTCCGGGCAAAAAGATGGTGTACGCTTTGCGTCACCGTTCAATGCTCCCTGTGGCTGCTGTTCTTCTCCTACCTGGCAGGTGGTTGGGTCGGGAAAAGTTTCCCTGTGAGCATTGACTTCCTTGTCTTAGGTGTGGCATATGTCGGAGTGATGCTGCTGATCAATTCCCTCATGCCCTTGATAGAAAACAAAACTGACAACCGGACAAATGCAGACAGAATATGAAACAAACTGAATACAAGATACCCGAAGGAGCAAAGAAACTGAGTCCCCTCGACATGAACAAGCTCGCCATCCTGAAGGCCCACACCGTCATCACCTTCTCGGATAAACCGTCATAGTGCCCTCGTCAAAATAGATTGCTCCCCGGTAAATCAGTACAGGCCGAAGTTGGAATCTAAGCGCATGAATTCAAGGCGTTTCCTCAGGAAGGTCTTCATGTTTTCAAGATACGTGTCGAACTTCTCGCTACTGGCAACATAGGGGTGGCTCTCGTCACAATTTGCGGGCCATCTTTCTCCATTCCGGTATGCTGCGGGGCGTATCAAGGCGGCATATTCATCTATATAGTCTAATAGATTCTCCATCTCATTCTCATAGAAAGAGTCGATAACCTTCTTGAATTCAGTACGGAACCGGGCGTCGCGGCACAGTTTGCCAAAGAATTTCCCACCCGGTTCATCCGGAAGGGTCAGCCATTTTGATACCGGATCGCCGGCACCCTCCTTATAACTACCTCCGAAGGTATATGCCCAGTCAAAATCCCAGAGTGGTCCGAAAGAATATTTGTCTTCCATGTGCGCCTTATGCAGATACACACTTTTGGGCCATGTCGGTTCATGGTTGCCGACCAGGGAATTGACAAACACGTATCTCACGAGTGACTGGAGATCAATGTAGTCTGTCCAGTCATCTGTCGATGTCCCGAATACCGAAGCCTCCATCCGAGTGAAATCATCACGCCATGAATCAAACATCTCGACGGCGGAGAGACCATCAGGATTCTCCTCAGCCAATTCATCGAAATCCGGATCTTTGACCATCACTGGCAATGAGCAATTGTCGGATAGGAACTTGTAATTCTCATCGTAGTTGGTATCGAGTTCCCAAAGAATTCCCGTGGTCTCATCAATATCGACCGAACCACTGTTGATGCCGATTTTCTCCGTAAGCATGTAAAGTCCACGGTAAGAACCGTTCATCACAATGTTGACGGGCACACTGTGATTTGTCCAGGGCATGTCCAGAATCTGACCGATACGGAATGCCACGGTGTTGCGCATATGTGTAGGATCGATAAAGTTAGCGATAAGCGCAAAATTCTTGGCCTTGGCTAACCCGCATATCTGCTGTTTTTTTGAGAATTTGAGACGCCAGGGTTTCTTGGGGAAGAGATTCCAGGTGGAGTTTCCGCGTCCCTTTATAGTAGTGGCTGTAAGTGGAAAATCATCCACTATGCCATTACCTTCGATCATTATCTCCGCATTCAGATATTTGTCCTTTTCTATTACCTCTGCGTCATTCTCAATATTAATGTATATTGTTGGAACCTGTTGACCGACCTCCACTCGCGTGATCGATTGAAGTGGATGATACGTCACGAGGTTATCTTCGTCCAGAATAGACATTACCTCATAAGTTCCGGATTCTGACAAAGGGTAATTGATACGCTTGATCTTTTCGGGGGCCCGTGAGTCTACTCTTGTAATACTGTCGGCTGTCGAAGTGTAGATATGTATCCATTCATTATCGGCCCGGGATATTATAAAAGACAATGCAAATGCAATCGTCATCATCAATGACTTCTTCATCTGGTTACTGCGATTTTAAATGACTGATTGTTGACCCTCAGGATATATATTCCACCGGGAAGCCCTGATATAGGTATGGAGCATGTATCTGTAGCCCTCTCCGCCGTCAACTCCTTGCCGGAAAGCGTATATAGCGAGATTAACGAATCTCCGCCAAGCCCGGACACCAACAGAGAGTCTCCATTGTTCTTCAGGGTGAGACGGTCCTTTTGAATAGTCTCGGCTGAATCAAAGGAATCTTCCGAGTAAGTCCACTTTTTAATTGAAGAGAGGGGTAAAGCAATCTCAAAATCTGACCCGGCAATAATTATTTCTTCATTCGCAAAACTGATACCGAGTTCGGAGGATAAATTTACCTTCATCCCGTGAGAGTCTTTCATCTCCACAATCATACTGCGGAAGCCGGCTCCCGATGCCGTAAAGATAGCAAGAAATATGGTAATTCCAATAAGATACAATCTTATCATCGCAAATTTATTTGACTTGATTATTATTTGACCTGAATAGT
>CAZMHE010000152.1:3624-5461 GCA_964566015.1 uncultured Sangeribacter sp.
AATTACCCGCTATTAATTACCCGCAAGCTGAAGCTTGCTTACGAAACCATGCGGGTCTCCGGATAAGATCCGGCATAAAAAGCTGGATACAAATTCAGCCATAAAGATAGCTCTGCTAAATCATAGATGCAAATCTTTCTTACAAAAGAAGAGAAAATTCGAAAAAAATACCCATGTTTGATGAAGCTGTAAGTATTGGCTTGGTTTCGTGAGCAAGCTTTAGCTTGCAATCACAGCCCTATCAGACTTCTGCCGTCAATATGAAGGGGATATTGTTTCTTGTTTTCCTTATTCTCATTCTAAGCTCGGGCGGCATTGCCAAATATCTCGATGACAAACGCGCATTAAAAGAAGAAGAGGAGGATGAGTAATAGCTCACACCATTGTGCGCTAAGTATGTCAAAGATCTTTTTATACCAATATAGAAAATCTTTTTATCCTTAAGAGAGCAGGATCAGGGCCAGTGGGGGGCGTGGAGGCGGAAGGGGATGGATTCGGATGGGTCGGTCAGGGGGCTGTCGCAGTCGAAGTCGGGTCGCTTTGGACTCAGACTGATCACTTCTTTCAGCGACGTGCATCCGGTCAGCAGATACTCACCGAGCATCCTGTCATTCGCCGGCAACTCTATCCTCTCTAACGATTCACAACCCGCAAAGGCATATGATTCCAGCTCTGTGACACTCACCGGCAGCCTCACTTCCTTAAGCGATGTGCATAGCGTGAAGGCATTCGAGCCTATGTGCTCCACTCCGTCCGGCACTATCAGCCAACCATCATATACTTCACTTACTTCCATGCCGCTCTTTCTTCCCTCAGGCATTTTCTCATATTCATATGGGAGTGCCTTTTTCAGTTTACCGCAATAGATGAAGGCATGACTCCCTATGTCCTTCAGGCCTGCCGGAAACGCCACCTCTTCCAACGCTTCGCACCACGCGAAGGCATATCGTGGAATCACCTCCAGTTTTTCCGGAAGGGCTATCTTACGGAGAGAACTACACTCCCTGAAAGCTCCTTCGCCAATCTGAGTTATCCCGTCAGGGAAGTCAATCTCCTGAAGTGCGGTACAACCGAGAAAGGCATACTCCCCTATCTCCTTCAAGGATGACGGAAGTATTATTTTACGGAGATCCTTCCTGTCGGCAAAAGCATACGGCTTTAGTACGACTGTCCCCTCCTCCACCACAGCGGTTTCTTCCGGAGCGACGGAGTCGCCGGTAAGATGCCGCATCTCCGCAGATGAATATGTCGGCAGAAGCGTGACCAAAATAAAGAAGGTAAGGTTGAAAAGGATCTTGACAGACATGATAGCCGTTGGGATTGAAAGAAGGGCGCGGGCTTATGAAGCCTGCGCCCTTACGTTATAGATGGTAAGATTTATTTCTTAAAATCGCCTGATTGAAGGAAATCGATTAATTGAAGCGACGGTTGCCCTGAAGAGCGGGCTTGCCATCCTCTACATTGTTCTTCTTGCCTGTAGCCTTGATGATGTTGTAGGCGATCGGAGCTGCGCAGTAGAGTGAGCAGAATGTGCCGACAATCACACCGAAGATCATGGCGAATGTGAAGCTGCGGATTGTGTCGCCGCCGAGGAAGAAGATGCAGCAGAGCACGAGCAGAGTCGAGAACGATGTCATGATCGTACGGGTCAATGTCGTGTTGAGCGACTTATTGAAGGTAACGAAGCGATCCTCTTTCGGGTAGATCTTCATCATCTCACGCACACGGTCGAACACAACCACGGTATCGTTGATCTGATAACCGATAATCGTAAGCACTGCGGCGATGAACGACTGGTCGATCTCCATTGAGAAGGGGAGGAAGCCCCAGCAGATGG
>CAZMHE010000153.1:0-5366 GCA_964566015.1 uncultured Sangeribacter sp.
GAGCGAGGATGTTTCTACGCCAACTTCAAGCCCATGGAGGGCGACTTCGTGCGCGACGGCCATGTCATAACCTCGGCCGTGGGGACTTTCGCCCCCAATGACTTCGGCCTATACGACATGGCAGGTAACGTATCGGAATGGACCTCCACGGCCTACACCGAGTCGCTCAACAAGCTCACCTCCGACCTCAATCCGGAATACCGCTACGACGCCGCCAAGGAAGACCCCTACAAGATGAAGCGCAAGATCGTGCGCGGCGGCTCATGGAAAGATGTGGCCCACAATCTCCGCAGCGACCTCCGCACATGGGAATATCAGAATGAACAACGCTCTTATATAGGTTTCCGCAACGTCCGCTCTCAGATCGGCTTCGCCAAGGGCACCCAAAAGAAAAAGAAATAATGGTCAAGATCAGGAAATACGCCAACGGCATCGAACGCTTCCTCCACGGCGAGAAAGGACAGCGCTTCTTCAATTTCGCATACTCCATCGGAGCCGCCATCGTGATCTGGGGCGCGCTCTTCAAGATCCTGCACCTCCCCGGTGGCAGCACGCTCCTCTGCATCGGCATGGGCACCGAGATCGCCATGTTTATCCTCACGGCCTTCGACCGTCCCCCGAAAGAATACAACTGGGAGGATGTCTTCCCTGTCCTCGACTCGCATCGTGCTGAAGACCGTCCCGACTTCAACGGTGGCGGGGGCGTCACCGGTGGCGTAGTGATTCAGGGCGCCGACGGCACCGTGCTCCCCGCCGGAGACATGGGAGCCACCGGGCTTACCATCGCGGCAGGTGGCGATCCCACGCAGACTGTTCCCGCCGACCTCGGCGAGGCCTCGCAGCGATATGCCGACGGCCTCACCGCCATCGCCGACCAGCTCCGCGAACTTCAGGAGACCACCCGCTCCCTCAACGAGGCGAGCGCGACGCTCCTCGAGTCATACCGCGCCATCAATGCCCAGCCCGCCACAACGGGCGTCAGCGGCTATGCCGACCAGATGGCCGACCTCGCCCGCAACATCGCCGGCCTCAACACCATCTACGAGATCCAGCTCAAGAGCGTCTCCGGACAGCTCGAGACCATCGACCGCGTCAACCGCAGCATGAAGGATATCCGCGACATGTATGAGAAATCGGCCAACGAATCGAGCCGCTATTGCGAGGAGACAGAGAAGATGGCCCGCTACATGAAGCAGCTCAACTCTGTCTATGAGAAGATGATCACCGCAATGACCATCAACATGCAGGCACCGATGATGGCCCAGGCTCAGGCTATCCCCAATCCCTTCACACAGGAGGAGGAGAAACCCGCGGCGTCAGGAGCGGCTGAATGATTTTTCAATTGATTTAATTAAGACTTTTCCAACTCACCTAATACAGCAACAACGTGGCAGGAGGAAACAACGTAGCGAAGATGTCGCCCCGCCAGAGGATGATCAACCTTATGTATATCGTCCTCACGGCCATGCTGGCCCTGAATGTCTCGAGCGATGTGCTCAACGGATTCAATCAGGTGCAGGACGGGCTTCAGCGCACTGACCTCAACATGTCGGCCAAGAATGAGGTGCAGCACCTTTACCTGAAGGAGCTCTACGAGAAAAACCCGACAAAGGCAGGTCCCTGGTATGAGAAGGGTCTTGCCCTCCGGGAATCGGCTTCCGGCCTTATCGCCACCGTCGATTCCCTCAAGACCGCTATCGCCCGCCAGGCCGACGGCCCCGACGGCGACTTCACCGACATCCGCAACCTCGACGACCTTGAGGCGGCGTCGGTCACCATGCTCAACCCGGCGAGCCGTCACGGACGCCGTCTCCGCGAGAGCGTTGACAGCTACCGCGAATTTGTATCGACACTCATCACCGACTCCACGAAGCGCGCGGCTGTCACCGAGATGCTCTCCACGGAGGTGAAGAACCGCCCCGGCACGATCGGACCCACGACCTGGGAGGAGAAGATGTTTGACAATATGCCCGCCGTGGCCGCCGTCACTCTCCTCACCAAACTTCAGAATGACATACGTCAGGCTGAGAGCGAGGCCCTCACCAACCTCATCACCAACGTCGACATCGGCGACGTGCGTGTCAATGAACTCAACGCCTACGTCATACCCAACTCCAACATGGTGATGCGCGGCGGCAAATATACGGCCAACATCGTGCTCGCCGCCATCGACACCACCCAGCGTCCCGCTGTCTTTGTCAATGGCTCGAAGCTCAACAATGACAAGGGACTCCTCGAGTTTACCACCGGCTCCGTAGGCAAGCATGACTATTCGGGATATATCGAGGTGGCACGCGGCGACGGCACCATCGACCGCCGCCCCTTCTCCTCATCATATACCGTCATGGAGCCTATGGCCACCATCTCGGCCACGATGATGAACGTGCTCTATGCCGGCATCGACAACCCGATCAGCATCTCCGTGCCGGGTGTGCCGATGAACGGCGTGCAGGCCACGATGACCAACGGCACCCTGACTCGCAACGGCGACCATTGGGTTGCCCGCCCCGGTCAAGTCGGTTCGGAGGCTGTCATCTCGGTCACCACCACGATGGACGGACGCCCTCAGCCTGTCGGCTCGATGTCTTTCCGCGTGCGCAAGCTCCCTGACCCCTCACCCTACATACCGCTGAAAGATGCGCAGGGCAACGTGATACAGTATAAGGGTTCGCCGAAAAAGATCTCGAAAGCCGCCCTCATGGGCGTAGAGACCCTCGGCGCAGCCATCGACGACGAGCTCCTCAACGTCACTTACACCGTGGTCTCTTTCTCCACAATTTTCTTCGACTCCATGGGCAACGCCATACCCGAGGTCAGCAACGGCGCCTCCTTCTCCCCGAGGCAGAAGGAGCAGTTCAAGCGCCTCAAGCCGGGCAAGACTTTCTTCATCTCCGATGTGAAGGCCAAAGGCCCCGACGGCATCACCCGAGACATCTCCCCGATGCAGGTTGTGCTCAACTGACGTAGTCCCTTAGATATATACCCACCGACAACACCACAGAAATGATGAATTTCCGCAAGATACTGACCCTTCTGACGGCCCTTCTCACCGTGGCCGCAGCCACCGCCCAGGTGGAGAATGCCGGCGGTGTGCGCCGCCGTGCCGAACGTGAGAAGCAGCAGAACGCCGACGCCGGACCGAAAATCTCCGAGCGTATGCAGGATTTCTTCGCCACCAAGACGCCGCACGATGCCGATCTCGCTTACCAGCGACAGATCTACCGTCAGCTCGACCTCACGAAGGATGCCAACACACCCCTCTATTTCCCCGAGGACGTCGTGGACGGACAGGAAAACCTTTTCCGAATCATCCTCCGTCTTGTGGTCGACGGAAAGGTGCCGGCCTATGAATATCTCGACGGTCGCGAGGTCTTCACCGACCAGTATCGCGTCAAGGTCGGTGAGATGCTCGACCGCTTCGGCATCTACGCCCAGGAGGCTAAGGGCTCCACGGAGCGCAATCCGCGCTACACCATCGAGGAGGCCGACGTGCCGACAGGGCAGGTGCTCAACTACTATATCATCGAGAAATGGGAATTCGACCGCCGCTCCAATCAGATGAAGACCCGCGTGGAGGCTGTCTGCCCCGTGCTCAGCCGATCCGGTGACTTCGGCGGCGACGCCCGCTACCCGATGTTCTGGGTGAAGTTTGACGCCCTACGCCCCTACCTCGCCCAGCAGTATGTCTTCCTCTCCGACGACAACAACCTCGCCCAATACAGCATTGACGACTATTTCAACCTCGGCATGTATGACGGCGAGATCTACAAGACACGCAACTTGCGCAATCTCTCGATGGCACAGATGTTCCCCGACGAAGATGACCGCAAACGCGCACAGGACAGCATCGACAACCGTCTCCGCACTTTCGGCAAGAATCTCTGGGTGCCGACACGCGAGGAATATCTCGCCATGAAGGAGAAAGAGGCCGCCAAGGCCGAGGCAAAGGCCAAGGGTGGCGACGACGAACTCCCGGAGCGCACAGTCGTGACCGCGGAAGCCTCCGATGCCTCAACTCCCGCCGCCGAGGCTTCAGAAGCCACGGAGAAAAAGAGCGGTGCATCGGCGCGCGCGAAGAAGCGCACGTCCACTGCCAAGAAGAAACCCGCCGCCAAACCGAAAGCAGCCAAGCAGCCGAAGGTGAGCAGTTCAGAGGGTAACAGCAGTGCCGCAAAATCCGTGCGTCGCAGACGCCGCTGATTCCATCGGCTTTATTTCCCGACACCCGGTTATTTCGAGGTATTTCATGGAGGTGGTTTTATGGAGGAGGTTTCTGTCATAATCCCTGTCTACAACCGAAGCGGACTCGTCACGAGGAGTCTGCAAAGCATATATGATCAGTCGTATCGTCCGATACGGCTGATTGTCGTTGATAATGCCTCCTCCGATGCCTCGGCCGACATAGCCCGTCGGTGGGGCGACGCCCACACCTCAGCTGATTTCTCAGTTGAGGTCTTGTCGGAGACCCGCGCGGGAGCCTGCATGGCCCGGAATACCGGTCTGCGCCACGCCTCGACCGACTGGGTCTTCTTCTTTGATTCAGACGATGTGATGCTCCCCGACTGCGTCTCCACAGCTATGGAAGTAGCCAAACAGGATCCTTCCCTCGACCTCATCTACTGGAGACGCGCCATCCTCTCACCCTCCGGCAAACCGATAGCCAAACACTTCGGCCGGAAGAATCTGATGCGCCGACATCTCATCAACGCCATCCTCAGCACACAAAACTATTGTGTAAAACGCGACTTTATCACTAAGATTGGAAGCTGGCCCCTTGACTTGCCCGTCTGGGATGATTTTGAACTTGGCTATCGTCTGCTCGCCGCGTCGCCGCGCGTCAAAGGGATTGACCGGGTGCTGGTGCATGTCTATCCTCAGGAGGAATCGATCACCGGCACAAGTGTCTCGGCAAAAAGCGGAAAATGGGAGCTTTCGCTCGATGCCATAGAGCGACAGGCGCAAGACCCGGAAAGCGGTCTCACGGAAAGGCAGCGCAAACAGATAGTAGGACTTATCAATTACCGGAGGATGAATCTCGCGGCTCAATACGCCGCGGAAGGGAGGCGAGACCTCGCACTCCCTCTGTTGAAAAAAGCACTGTCCGGAGTTTCTCAGCCACGCCGCCTCCTGCTTCGCCTTCTCTACACCTACACGCGCCTCGACGGCCGCGCCGCCTACCTCCTCTGGCCGTAAACTGGGAAGTACCGCGCCCTCGCGGTACACGGCGTCGGCGCAAAACGGCGCGAGGGCGCGCCCTCGCGGTACACTAACTGGGAGGTACCGCGCCCTCGCGGTACGCAGCGTCGGCACAAAACGGCGCGAGGGCGCGCCTCAATGCTGTTTAGTTAAGCTCTAAAATAAAAAAG
>CAZMHE010000154.1:0-5342 GCA_964566015.1 uncultured Sangeribacter sp.
TGAAGGCAGTGCGGCTCCAGTTGCAGGAGGCACCGAGTTTGCGGAGCTGAGAGAGGATGATGCCGCCATACTTGTGAGTCCAGTCCCAGGCATGGGTGAGGAATTCCTCGCGTGAGAGGTCGGTCTTCTTGATACCGTCCTGTGCGAGTTTAGCCACCACCTTAGCTTCGGTGGAGATAGCGGCGTGATCGGTGCCGGGCACCCAGAGGGCGTTCTTACCGAGCATACGGGCGCGGCGCACGAGGATATCCTGGATGGTGTTGTTGAGCATGTGTCCCATATGGAGCACACCTGTCACATTCGGGGGCGGGATTACGATACAGAAGGGTTCGCGGTCATCCGGCTCTGAATGGAAGAGGCCGTTTTCCATCCAATAGGCATACCATTTGTCTTCAACCTCGGCGGGGTTGTATTTGGTGGCTAATTCAGTCATTACTTTTGAGTTGTTGTTATTATTTGCAAAATTACAAATTTTTTGCCTATTTTTGCGAAATTTTTATGATGATTATGGGTGATGATAAGTTCAGCCGTTCGAAGTTGCTCCTCGGAGAAGAGGGTATGAAGCGCCTCGACGAAATCCGGGTGATAATCTTCGGCGTCGGGGGTGTCGGTTCATGGTGTGCCGACGCGCTCGTGCGTACCGGCCTGAAACACCTGACAATCGTTGACAGCGACCGCGTTTCCGAGAGCAACATCAACCGTCAGCTTATGGCCACTACACTTACGGTCGGCGAACTGAAGGTAGAGGCTTTGAAGCGTCATCTTTTAGAGGTCAATCCTGAGGCCTGCATTGATGCCCGTGCCGAGCTGTTCACTGAAGATACAGCCGGAAGTTTCGATCTCGGGGCATATGATGTGGTGATTGATGCGATCGACTCCCTGAAGCATAAGGCGTTGCTGATAGACATGGCGACGCGCACGAAGTGCCGTTTCTATTCCTCGATGGGGGCGGCCCTGAAGATGGATCCGACACGCGTGGCCGTGGCGGAATTTCGCAATGTGAAGGGTTGTCCGTTGGCGCGTGCACTTCGCGACCGCTTCAAGAGGATGGGTCACTGGCCCTCGAGGAAATTCAAATGCGTCTATAGCGACGAGTTGATCCGCAACCGTATCGAGGCCGGAGCACCGGGTGAAAGGAAAGGGGATTCCGTGAAGGCCTCGACCAACGGTTCGCTAATGCACATCACCGCCATCTTCGGACTCACCTTAGCAGGACTGGTGATAAAGGAATGTTGAATTTTCAATTTGGAATGTTGAATTGCACATTCCAAATTCCACATTCCAAATTGCACATTCCAAATTGCACATTGCACATTCCACATTCCACATTCCACATTCCACATTCCAAATTATTTGGCATTGACTCCGATGCCGAAAAGGGCGTAGTCGTAGTAGCAGGGGTCGTCGGGGCGGATTGAGCGGAGTGTCCCGGTGAGTTGCTCCACACTCTTGCGGTCGTTGGCTTTCCTTGACAATAAACCGAGTTCACGCGACACATTCCCCACATGTACGTCGAGCGGTATGAAAAGTTTTGACTTGGGTATCGATTTCCACACACCCATGTCGACGATTCCGTCGTCGCGCACGAACCAGCGTGTGGCCATATTGAAGCGTTTTAGGGCAGTGTCTTTCAGATTATAGGGAAGGGCACGCGAGCAGATTTCACCATTATTCTCACGAAGCATATATTTCTGAATACCCTCCACGAGACTCCATGCCGGGGCCTCGTCTTTGTCAACACGCATCGACGCTGCGAAAGCGTCGATACTCCCATGCTCCTTATAGATTGCGCGCAGTCCGCGAAGCAGATGCTGAAGATGAGAGGCGAAGAGCGTGCGATGGATATTCATATCCGGAGGGAGAGCCTCGTAGGCACCCTCCATGACATAGTCATAGGGGTGATTATCCATCAGAGAAAGAAGCTTGTCGGCATCGCGGCAGATCATCTTGCGGTTACCCCATGCTATGATGGCCGCGAGCAGTCCGGCAATCTCTATATCCTGTAGGGAAGAGAAACGTCGGGGAAACTGCACCGGGTCGTCGGCGATGAACTGAGAGGTGTTGATTCTTGCGGCCTCGGTGTCGAGGAGTTCGCGAATATCGGGAGCAACCATGATTATCGGATCTTAAACGTTGAGCCTTCGCTCTCGCGGTTCATCCTGTCGAGTGCGGTCACGACAAATGTGGAGCCGGAGGTGGTGTCGACCGGAAAGCGGTTGAAAGGAGTCATAGCCACAATAGCCTGCGGATCGTCGGTGTTGATCTCTTCGCCGGGGAAGAACTGATAGACTACGTAGCGCACAACATCCCGCTCCGTTTCGCGGATACCATTTGCGGGAGCCTCCCATGTCAGGTAATTCTGCCCCTTTTCCTTGACGGTATGAAGACCTTTCACAGCAGCAGGTTTAACGGAGTGATTACCATAGACCGGCGGTAGGGCTATCGTAGACTGATGCTTTAGGGCAAGGGAATCGGCCACACCCTTCAAGTTGCCGGTGACCCAATAACCATGCCACCACACATTGCCCTTTACATTCGGCAATTCGCGGGAGATGCGCACTTTCGTGGCGAGTTCGTTTTTGTCTCCGGTCTGCGGGTCGGGATTGCTCATTGTGCGCTGCACATCCTGACCGATATAGACGTCGACACCGTTGCAGTTGTCGTTCCACCACTGCGCGAGCTTACGGCTCGGGGCCACTTTCATGTCGAGCGTCCAGTAGAGCTGCGGAGCAAGATAATCAACCCAGCCGTTCTGCGCCCACAGGAGCACATCGGCGTAAAGGTCGTCGTAATTCTGAAGGCCTGAGCTTTCACTTCCTCGTGGGTCACTATTCTTGTTACGCCAAATTCCGAAAGGACTCACGCCGAATCTCACCCAAGGTTTGTTCTCCTTGATGGTGGAATAGAGCTGTTCGATGAGGAGGTCGACATTGTGGCGTCGCCAATCTTCCCTCGGGACATCCCCACCGAGTCGGCGATAACTCTCGTCATCACCGTTGAAACGCTTCCCGTTGGCCGGATAAGGGTAGAAATAGTCGTCGATATGAATGGCATCCACATCGTAACGGGTGAGGATGTCGGCCACGACATCGCAGATAAAGTCGCGATTCTCCTTATAGGCAGGATCGAAGAAAGTCTGACCGTTGAATTTCACGAAGCGCCAGGGTTCCTTCTTCGCCATATGGGAGGCGGGAAGGATCTCCTTTGGATCGGATGTGACGCGATAGGGATTGAGCCATGCGTGAAACTCCATGCCGCGGTCGTGAGCCTGGCGGATTGCATACTCCATCGGATCCCATTCAGGTTGCGGAGCGCGTCCACGCTTGCCGGTGAGCCAGCATGTCCAGGGTTCCAGTTCGGATTTATACATGGCGTCGGCTGTGGGGCGCACCTGAAAGATAACGGCATTGCAACCGGCATCCTGAAGACGCTGAAACTGATCGTCGATATAAGCCTTGGCCTGCTCGGTGGTCTTGTTCTGCCATTGGGTTTGCCCTATGACATGAAGCCACGCGCCCCTGAACTCACGTTTCGGGGCGCTTTGTGACCATCCTGACATTGCCGTCGCGGCAAGGATCAGGGAGAGGAGATATTTCTTGAATGACATGATTTGAATCGGAAAGGTAGGAGAGAATTAACGGTGACAGGGTTTACTGGCGCCAGGGATTACTGTCGTAGGCGGGTATGCCTTCAAGTTTGATCTGGAAAATCAGTGTGGAGAAGGGTAGCACGCTTCCGCTGCCCGTGTAGCCGTAGCCGCTGGTGTAGGGGATTACTGCCGTAACGCTGTCTCCGACTTCCATCTGCGTCGTGGCCACCCAGAAGCCCGTGATCATCTCGTTGGGTCGGCAACGGAAGATACTGTCGCCGTAGGTCGTCAGCTTGTATGAGGAGTCGATGGTGTCGCCATCGATGTTGGTGAGGAGATACTTCACGTCGATGGTGGAGTTGTCGAGCGGGGTAATCCGCGAGGGAGTATCGCCACGTTTATGCCACTGCATCAGCACGAATGAGGAGGGATCCCATTTCGGAGTTACCTTCTGATACTTCAGGGTACCGTCGGGGAGTTTTTCCGTCTCAGCCTTGGTGATGTATTCAGTGTTGCGGTTATACCAGTCCATGTAGTCGTTCATCATCTTCTGCTCCTCGCTGTCGTGGAGACAGGAAGAGAGGAGAGCGAGCATGGAGGGGAAGATAAGGAAACCGTATCTTTTGATATTGATCTTCATTTATTTAATAGGTCAGAATTTTACTTCCGGAGCTTTTTCAGCACCGGCCTCGGCCTTGAACTGGGGTTTCTCCTTGAAGCCGAACCATCCGGCATAGATCACCGTGGGGAACTTCTTGATGCTCGTGTTGTATTCGCGAACCGCTTCCGTGTAGCGCATACGCTCAGTAGATATACGGTTCTCCGTTCCCTCGAGCTGAGTCTGGAGGTTGATGAAGTTCTCGTTGGCCTTTAGGTCGGGATAGGCTTCGGTGACGGCGAGGAGGCGGCCGAGAGCCTGCGAAAGCTCACCCTGCGCCTGCTGGAAGCGGGCGAGATTCTGTTCGTCGAGGTTAGCGGGGTCGATAGTAATGGAGGTGGCCTTTGCGCGGGCTTCGGTCACTTTCTCCAAAGTCTCGCTCTCATGGGTGGAATAACCCTTGACAGTGTTTACGAGATTCGGGATAAGGTCGGCACGACGCTGGTACTGGTTTTCAACCTGCGCCCAGGCCTGGTCCACATTCTGCTGCTTCTCCACGAGGGAGTTGTAGTTGCAGGAGGAGAGGGAAGTGGCGGCGGCCACGGCTGCGGCCGCCATTATGATCTTATTGAGGAATTTCATATCAGAGGAGTTTGCGGAGAAGGTTGTTGAGGGAAACCTTCTCTGAGAGGAATTTTTCGAGATCGTCAACGCTCATGCGTGTCTGCTCCATAGAGTCGCGGTCGCGCAGGGTGACGGTGTTGTCTTCAAGAGTCTGATGATCCACGGTGATGCAGAAAGGTGTGCCGATGGCATCCTGACGGCGGTAGCGTTTGCCGATGGAGTCTTTCTCATCAACCTGGCAGGTGAAGTCGAAGCGGAGACGATGCTGGATCTCGCGAGCCTTCTCGGGGAGGCCATCCTTGCGCACGAGGGGGAGAACGGCGCATTTCACCGGAGCGATGGGTGCGGGGAAATGAAGCACCACGCGACGGTCACCGCCGGGGAGTTCCTGATCCTCATAACAGCTGCAGAGCACGCTGAGGAACATGCGGTCCACACCGATCGAGGTCTCGATCACATAGGGAGTGTAGCTCTCGTTGAGCTCCGGATCGAAATACTGTATCTTCTTGCCGGAGAATTTCTCATGCTGCG
>CAZMHE010000155.1:0-5314 GCA_964566015.1 uncultured Sangeribacter sp.
GGTCTCAAACACCAATGGTGAGAGCCGTGCCGGTTCGAGCCCGGCTCAGGGCACAACCCTTAAAAACGAGGGGCGCAAATCTTGTGATTTGCGCCCCTCGTTTTTTATCCCTAATAACCTAAATCCTAAGGCCTAAAGCCTGACACCTGAAGCCTCCCCTCTACTTCTTCATTGTGAAATGGCGTGAAGCGAGTCGGTAGCCGTCAGCAAAAATTTCCACGGTATAATCGCCGGGAGTGAGAGTAGAGGCCACGTCGTAATAGACACTTATGCTAACCTCCTCGTTGGCATACTCGATCTGACGGTGAGCCGTACACTGCACGGTCGACCCGTCGATCTGAAAAGAACCCGCATTGCCGAGGAGAGTTCCCTCAGGAGTGAGGATGCGGATATAGAAATCCTTCATTCCGGCGGCCGCCGTATTGTTAGGACTCACCGTGAAGCTCACGCCAAGCTGACGCGCTTTGGTGATATTCTTCTCTTTCTTTCCTTTCTTATTGAAAGCCTCGAGCGAAACGCCCGTGACATTGAGTTTCTTGGCAAGCTTCACCGTCTGGGTAAGCTGCTCATTCTGAGAAGTGGCGACAGTCACCTGCGAAGCGAGTTGCTGATTACGCTGTGTAACCTCCTCTATCTCCCGCTTCAGACCCTCGTTCTCCTCCCCGAGACGCTGAATCTCCTCAAGGTAATGCTTCACGATACCCTTAAGAGTCTTTATCTCGTTTTCAAGGTCGCGGATACGCTTGCGGTTGGCCGCATTGCTCTTCTTCTCCTGATTCAGCTCGCTGAGAAGCCCCTCCACCTTCAGGCGTGCCTCATTATACTTCTGCACAAGCGAGTCATTCTGCAGATACTTCTGCTGATCCTCATACTGGTTGAAGTCGGCATTGAGCTGATTGAACTCATTTGTAAGGAGCAGACGGTCGTTGGCGAGCCGCAGATTCTCCGTTTCCTCCAGAGCCTGGTTCACCTGTTCCGTACGCTGAGCGTTGGAAATTATTAGCACAATAACAAGCCCCACGAGGCAGACGAGAGCAGCGAGGCCGGCATAGACAATGATCTTCTGATTCTTATTCATAAGTCTTGATGTTGCTTTACAAAGTAGAAACGTTGGAGACAGGCATAAGGTTGTCTGACTCCGTAGAAGCCACTTTGTGCTGACGCCCGCAAAATTACTTCAAAAAAAAGAAAGCCCCAAATCTTCCGCGCCAAAACCAACAGTGACGCCCCAAATATCCGCCGTCAGACCACCACTACAATCTTTCCCATCTCCCCTCTCTGCTCCGCGAGCTTATGGGCCACCCCTATCTCTTCAAGCTTGAATCGTCGGGCAATCACAGGATGAATGCCTCCATCTTCAATCAGTTTCATCATCTCCGTGATCTGTTTACGTGTCGGATAATTGCTATAGAAACCCGTAAGGTAAACTCCTGCCGGAATTTCCTTTATCGGATCAAAATTTTTCAGACCGTAGATTCCCCCAAGCAGACCTGTATGACACACGATGCCATGCATGGCTGTCATCTTCAGCGACTCCCTAAGCGTGGAAGCGCCTATTAGTTCAAGCACCTTGGAGGCACCCGATGAATACTTCCCGAGGAGCCTTTCACGAAATCCCTCACCTTCGGTCAAGACATCATCTGCCCCGCACTCTTTCAGAGCGGGAGCCTTGCTTTCGCTCCTTGTGGTTGCCACGACAGTAGCTCCTATGGCTTTCGCAAGCTGAATAGCGGCGAGACCAACCGTAGATGTCCCTCCGCGCACAAGCAGAAGATCATCCGCCGTCAGTTGGAGCGACACCATCAACGAGCCATAGGCCGTATAGAATGTTTCCGGGATTGCCGCGAGTTCCTCCCGGGGGAGACTGCTGTCCACGGGAAAGACATTCTTCGAAGGGAGAAGCGCATATTCCGCATAGCTGCCGTTGAAGCTGCGTCCCATTCCGCCCATCAGCGCCATGACAGGCTCCCCCTTCCTGAGCCCGCTGTCAGAGGGATCAGCCACCTCGCCTACACATTCGATTCCGGGCACTATCGGCGTATGGATATATGGCTGACCGACTTCAAACCGGCGCAACAGCACCTCCGAATGATTTATGCCGAAAGCCCGCACCTTAACAAGCACCCATCCCGGCTTCACTTCCGGCACTTCAATTTCAGAGAGATGCAACTCTTCAGCCTCGCAAGGCTCTGTAATCACCACTGCTTTCATACTTCTTTCCAACATTGAGGATCCGGAGAGTAAAATGATCTGTGATACCCGTAGGCCACCGCCGGGCATCCCCGGCAGAATCTCAGCAACTCACATCTGGAGCATTTATCAAACTTCTCATACTCCCTGTAAGCATCCATCTCGCTCCCCGACCATATTTCATGAATCGGCTTCCGGAACAAGTTGCCGACGACACTCTCAAACCGTCGGCAGGCCATCACGTTTCCATTGGGCTGGATCGTGAAATGGCAGTCGCCGCAATGACACCCGTCATATATTGCTTCCGGATCGCTATCCTCAGGAATTTTGAAAAGTCCCTTTTCATAGAGGAAGAGAGTCCAGAGATGGTCCTTCAGGTTGAAGATTGTCCCTGAATCTTTGTGCTGCTCAAATTTTTTCCATACGATTTCAAGGAAGTCACGGTATTCCGCCGGCGAAATGTGGGTTGATTTCTCTTCAGATGTAGGGCAATACCTTCCGAAAGCGAACACATCCACCCCCTTATCCACGACAAGGTCAATGACATCTGGAATCTCAGCAATATTCGTGCCTGAGACAGTCGTCATCACAGCCACACGAATACCATTCCGCTTAAGCACATCTATCTTTTCCACAGTCGTATCAAACGACCCGGGCTTGCGTATGGCGTCATGCGTCTCCTTCATGCCGTCGATAGAAAGCTGATATTTCTGACAACCCATCGACTTCAGCATCTGACAGGCTTCGTCCGTGATATGAAAAGGGTTACCAAGAATAGTAAAGGGGATATCCCTTTGCTTCAGCAAAGCAAGGATCTCACGGAAATTGCGGTGAAGTATAGGGTCGCCACCAGTGATATAGAAATATGGAAGTCTTCCCATTCGCCGGCACATTTCTTCGCATTGCCTGATCACTTCCTCTGCCTTGGCAAGAGGCATCTCGATGAGATGGGGATGCCCCTCCGAGAAGATATAGCAATGCTCGCAACGTTGGTCGCAGCTGTCGGTGATATGCCACTGAAAAGCAAAATATTCCATAACTGTTTTCCGGTTTTTACCCCTACTGTTAAAAAATTTGTTGACGACTCCGGAGAAACTCATAATGTCTCTCTCCGGAGTCGTCAGATCGGTAGATGTTTCTTACTTCTCACCTGCACCGCAAGCCGAGCCGCAAGCTGACGGCTTGGATTCAGGTTTCTCATCGCCTGCTCCGCAAGCTGAACCACAAGCTCCTGAAGGAGCTCCATTCTCTGCCTCCGCACAGAGATAGGCCTGTGCTATGTGCTTTACCGCACTGTTAAGGATACGTGTCATAGTAAAATGATTTTTATTGGGAATTATATTGATTCCGTGAGCAAATTTACTTAATATTTTTCTACCAATCAATAGCTTACATTTATCTGTATTAGTAACCTTTTTATCGCTTTTAGTGATTCCCAATAAGTTGACTGATTGGATTCCGACAAATATTTTTCGACTCCGGAAAATCTTTGGATTTCTGTCGGCAATATGCTACCTTTGTAACTGAATACATGAGAGGATGCACCCCGATATGGCATGTCCATTAAGGAGGATGACCCTTGAGAAAAAAACTGTAAATGAGAAAGAAGGAACAATTAAACTCAATAATCGAGATATGTCCCGTTCGGAACGTAGTGGCACGTTTCGGCAATAAATGGGCGCTCCTTGTCATACTCGTCCTCAGTGAGAACGGCCCCATACGATTCAACGAACTCGGACGCAAGATACCCGACATTTCCTCACGTGTATTGTCAGCCACCCTCCGCACCCTTGACGCCGATGGCCTCATTGTCAGGGATTTCTATCAGGAAGTTCCACCGAGGGTAGAGTATTCCCTCAGCGAGACGGGACGTTCGCTTGTGCCGATCATTCTCCAGCTCACTGAATGGGCCCAGAAGAACATGAAAACAATCATCGATCACCGCCAACGCTCCGAATCCGGCAACTAACCCGCCAAGATAGCCTCAGCTGATATTGCAATCAAGGGAGCAGAAACGAAAGGTAATTCTCCGGAGTCACCACATGCGCCGCTCCGACCTCATAACTTTCAAGAAAAGCCTTCGGAAATTTCACATTACTGAGTTTAGGATTCCATTTCATTTCGAAAAGCGTAAATTTGCCATCTTCCTCCTCAACAAAGTCAATTTCCTGTTGAGATAAAGTACGCCAGAAATAATAGTTGACATGTCTGTGATGATAGGCATTATACTTGATACGTTCCATAATGAAGAAATTTTCCCAAAGATCTCCCATATTTTCCCTTTGTGAGGCAGGCACGAAATTATTGATGATGGCATTTCGTATTCCTGTATCATAAAAATAGATCTTTTTAGTCTTCTTCAGTTCATTACGCAGATTCCGGGAAAAACCGTTCAACCTATAAATCACGAAACATTTTTCAAGGAGATCAACATAGCGTTCCACCGTCTTCGTATCTGACCCCACGGTACGCGCCACCTCGTTATATGACACTTCGGAGCCTATCTGTAGTGCCAATGCATAGAGAATCTTTCTTAGCAGATCCGGTTTCCTGACAGAGTCCAGCTCCAATATATCCCTATAGAGGTAGCTGTCAGAAAGAGACACCAATAATTCCCTCGCATTGTTTCGATCCATCAAAATCTCAGGATAAGAACCGAACACGAGCCTGAACTCAAGCAGACCCTTGGTATCAATCAATCCATAAGTGTCATATAGTTCTTCTGTAGAGATCGGATACATCTCAAATTCATATTTCCTTCCGGTAAGAGGTTCGTTCAGTTTGGATCTAAGATTGAGCGATGACGACCCTGTGACAAGGACCTGTAGCTCAGGCCGACCATCCACCAACCTCTTGATGACGAGTCCAACATCGTCAACTCTCTGTGCCTCATTAATCATTACTACTTTATGGTTTCCCACAAGAAGATTCAGATTCACAGAGGATATATCGGTAAGAAGCTGTCTCACCTCCGGGTGGTCACAGTTCAGGTGAAGAGGTTTATCATCAAGAGTTTCGCTGATTGCATCGAAGAGTGTACTCTTTCCGACCTGGCGTGCACCTATAAGAATGATAGCCTTATGTTTAAACATCCGTTCTATCACAGTAGTATGAAGAATCCTTT
>CAZMHE010000156.1:0-3692 GCA_964566015.1 uncultured Sangeribacter sp.
TCGGCATCGTCACCGTCCCCTTCCTCTTCGAAGGGGAAAAGAAGATTCTCAAGGCCCTCGACGGCGCAAACGAGATGCGCCAGCATGTCGACGCCCTCCTCGTCATCAACAACGAGAACCTTATCGAGCTCTACAAGGACGTCAATTTCTTCAACGCTTTCGAGAAGGCCGATGACACCCTCGCCAACGCCGCACGGAGCATCTCCGACATCATCTCCGAACGATGCTATATCAACGTCGACTTCCAGGACGTCAAGACAACCCTCAAGGACTCCGGCACTGCAATCATCTCCACAGCCTACGGAGAGGGCGACCACCGCATCTCTGACGCTATCCACAATGCCCTCCACTCACCCCTGCTTAAGGCTCACGACATCAAGACCTCGAAGCGTCTTCTCTTCAAGTTCACCTGCTGGCGCAACAGCGACAATCCGCTCCGTGCCGAGGAGATTGCCGAGATCACTCAGTTCACCTCGCAGCTCCCCTCAAGCATCGACGTGAAATGGGGCATCGGCGACGATCCCGAAATGGGCGACCGCGTGAAGATCACCGTGCTCGCCTCCGGCTTCGACGTCACCCTCGTCGAGGGGAAAGAGGGGAAGAACGGCCCCATCGAGTTCAAGGGTATCGACGAAGAGGAAGCTGAGAATGAGAAGAAGCGCAAGGAGGAGGCCGGCGGCCGTATAGCCGAGGTCTACGGCTCCGACAAACTCAGCAAGCAGAGGCGCAACACCGCCCGCCTGAAATATGCCGTGCTGAAGCCCTCGCAGTTCGACGACCACGAGGTCATCGCACTCATCGAGAGCGTGCCGACATATTCGCGCGACCCTCGCTTCAACGACGAGCTCAAACGCCTCTCCGACCCGCAGCGTCCCGACCCGCAGGGAAACCGCAACCGTACCCGCGACACCGGCGGCACAATCTCTTTCGACGAATTTTAACAAGGAACCATAAATTCCCTAAAAACAATATTTTTTACTTTCTTTAAAAAGATGGAAACTAAATTCCAGATGGTGGCCAAGACCTTCCAGGGTCTCGAGGATGTGCTCCGCGACGAGCTCATCGCTCTCGGCGCCGAAAATGTCGAACTCGGCAATCGGATGGTCACATTCGAGGGTGACAAGGAACTCATGTATCGTGCCAACCTCTGTTGCCGCACAGCCCTCAGGATCCTGAAACCAATCGTGAAATTCACGGCTGACACCACCGATGAGCTCTACGACTATGTCCGCGACCTTGATTGGGAACAGTTCATGACTGTCGATTCCACCTTTTCCATCGACTCCACGGTCAACAGCTCCGACTTCAACCATTCGAAGTTTGTCACCTACCGGGTGAAAGATGCTATCGTGGACCATTTCAATGACAAATACGGACGCCGCCCATCGATCCGTCTTGTCGGTGCTGACCTGCAGCTCAATGTGCATATCTCCGACAACCGCGTCACGATCTCTCTCGACTCCAGCGGCGAGCCCCTCTCGAAGCGCGGCTACCGTCTCGAGCAGACCGAAGCCCCCATCAACGAGGTGCTCGCGGCTGGCATCATCATGAAGACCGGCTGGCGCGGCGACAGCGATTTCGTCGACCCGATGTGCGGGTCGGGCACTTTCCTCATCGAGGCCGCCCTCATAGCCGCAAATATCAACCCGGGCATCTACCGCGAGAGCTTCGCTTTCGAGAAATGGCCCGACTATGACGCCGACCTTTTCGAGGAGATATACAACGACGACTCCGCGGAGCGGGAGTTCGGCTATAAGATCTATGGCGGCGACATCTCACCCGAGGCCGTGAGCATCGCCCGCAAGAATATCCGCAACGCCCGTGTCGACGACATGGTGGAGATTGTGTGCCGCCCCTTCTCCGAATGGGTGGAGAACGCCCCCGAGGGTGTGCTCGTCACCAATCCCCCTTACGGCGAACGCCTCAAGCCTGAAAATATCAGCCTCCTCTACAAGACCATCGGCTCAACCCTCAAGAACTATTTCAAGGGATGGCACGCCTGGATCATCGGCTACCGCGATGAGCAGTTTGCCGAGATCGGACTGAAACCCTCCGTGAAGATACCCCTCCACAACGGCAGTCTCGAGTGTTCACTCCGCGAATATGTGCTCTTCGACGGCCGCTATTCCGATTTCCGTGCCGACGGCGGGAGCGTCAGCAACCCCGACGCAAAGAAAGAATCCGGGCCGAAGAAAGTGCGCCATATCTCCGACGACAACTGGGAGAAACAGGCCCGTAAGTTCAACGCCGGAAAAAGCTTCAGCGACGACCGCAACAAGAAGAAGAAACCTTTCACCCGCGACGACAAGAAACGCAGCTACGACAGTGTCCCGTCAAGAAACTTCACCCCCGGTCGCGACGATGACGAGGAGCGGGGTGGTTTCCGTCCGCGTCCCCAGAACCGCGAGGAGCGTCCGTTCGCACCCCGTGGCAACTCCCGTCCCGGTGGATTCAAGAAGGACCGTGATAACTCACGTCCGGGTAGCTTCAAGAATGACCGCGATAACTCTCGCCCGGGTGGATTCAAGAAAGACCGCGATAACTATCGCCCCGGAGGATTCAAGAAACCTTATTCATCAGGCCCGCGTAAGGGCTGGAAGAAAGATTCCGACGAGTGACGATGCACCACGGCATAGGGAAGAGTGGCCTGGCCATCGCCGCGCTGACAGCCGCGGCGATGTGTTGCGCCACTCTCTTTTTCTCCCCTTCGGCTCATCTGGAGGGGATGCTCGGCCTGTGCCTCCCCTCGCCAAACCTCTGGCAGATTCCACGCTTGTGGTCGTGGGGAGCCAACACGTTGCTGCTCGGCCTCTGCGCCGCCGCCCTTTGGCTGCTCAACCGCCACTATAACTTCATCCGCTCCACCGAACCGGTACTCCCGGCCATGTTCATCATCATGGCCGCATCGTGTCCCTTCACCGACGCTACCCTCGACGCCTCCACACTGATCTGCTGCGCCAATATACTCTCCATCGCCGTGCTCTTCAGCTGCTACCGTCAGCAGAACGCCACCCAGGAGATGTTTCTGATCGGCACATTCGTGGCCATAGGCTCCATGACGCAATATGCCTTCATCCCTTTCCTTCTCCCTTTCTGCGCCGGTGCCATCGTGATGAAGGCATTCCGGATCCGGGAGTTTCTCGCACTCGGCATGGGTCTCATAGCCCCTTACTGGATCGGACTCGGCTTCGGACTAATAACGCCCGCCGACTTCCGTCTTCCGGAACTCAGCAACCTTTTCGGCGGATTCGCCGACTCCCGCGACCTTTTCACACTCCTCCTCGCCGTAGGCATCACCGCCTTCTTCGGCTTCTTTTTCGGCATAAACAATTCCATAAAACTCTATGCCGGCAATTCGCGCGTCAATGCCCTCAACCTCGTCATAAGCATGACCGGGCTGACGGCCATGATCTGCATGGTGATCGATTTCTCGAACATGACGGCCTACTGGGCCACACTCTGCTTCTCGACGGCCGCCCAGCTGGCCAACCTGTGCGCGCTGTGGAATTTCTGGAGGATACGCCTCGTATGCGCAATCCCCGCCATCATCTATATCTCCCTTTTCGTGGCTATGCTCTTCGGATAGTCCCTTCAAGCACCATATCACCCATTCCACCCTCCGATGAAAAAATTCTATGTGATCTTCAATGGTCCCGACGCCGGGGTCTATGACAACTGGGACGACGTCTCCG
>CAZMHE010000156.1:3792-5262 GCA_964566015.1 uncultured Sangeribacter sp.
CGACGCCACCAACAACATCGGGGAATTCCTCGCCATTGTCCACGCCATGGCTCTCATGGAGAGGGAGGGTAAATTCCACAACATCTATTCCGACTCCGTTTCGGGGATGGCGTGGGTGCGCACACGCAAGATCAAGACTCAGCTGAAACCTACGGAACGCAACCGCAGGGTCTTCGAGCTGATGGCGCGCGCCGTGACATGGCTCAACACGCATACATTCCCGGCAAAGGTGCTGAAATGGCAGACCGACCGCTGGGGTGAGATACCCGCCGATTTCGGACGCAAATAGGATGGGGGAGCGCATTGCAGACACACACCTCCGCGAGGAGGTGAGAAAAGCCCTGATAGAAGCGGGAGCCGTGGCCGTGGGCTTCGCAGCCGCCGGAGATGTGAGTGAGGGGCAGGCTCTGACCTACGACCGCTGGATCAAGGAGGGAAAACATGCCGGGATGGAGTATCTTCCGAGACATGCCCTGCTGAAAAAGAATCCACGTAACGTACTCGAAAGCGTGCGGACAGTGATCACAACCGCCTGGAGCCATCACCCCGCGGAATGGCGGGCGGATTCACTCCCACAGATTGCCTGTTACGCCTGGGGAGATGACTACCACGACGTGCTTAGGCGGAGGATAGCCGCCGCCATCTCACCCCTTATGGATAGCTACGGCGGAGACTGGCGCATCTGCATCGACTCCGCGCCGATTGCCGAACGCTATTGGGCAGTGAGGAGCGGAATAGCCCGCAGAGGGCTCAACGGCTCTGTAATCGTCGATAATTTCGGAAGCGACATATTCCTCGCCGAAGTGCTGACATCGCATCAGATCGCCCCGGATGCACCTGAAGAGAGATTCTGCGACCGTTGTGGAGCATGTGTGAGGAGATGTCCCACAGGAGCATTGAAAGGAGACGGCACGGTAGATGCCCGTCGTTGTCTGAGCTATCTGACCATCGAACATCGTGGAGAATGGAGTAGGGAAGGGGAGGAAGCGATGAATACGCCGGTGGGGAGAGCGACCCTGTTCGGGTGTGACATATGCCGGAGGGTATGTCCCCACAACCGGGATGTGCCTCCAACCGCCATAGCGGAATTTTCACCACGACCCGGGATGTTGGAGCTGACAGCCGAAGAGATCCGCGCGATGACACAGGAGGAATTTTCGCGCCGCTTCAAAGGGAGCCCCCTCAAGCGCGCCCGCCTCGCCGGCCTCCTCCGCAACGCCCGCTAACCGGGAGGCACACTGACCGGGAGGTACCACGCCCTCGCAGGGTTCGTTTATTCACCTCGTTTCCTTACACTGATTTGCATATATAAAGAAATTGGAGTAATTTTGACCGGGAGCAGGCGCGCCCCGCGCCGTCATTGTGCCGTCACCGTGACCGGGAGCAGGCGCGCCTCGCGCCGTTCCATCAGGAGCAGGCGCGCCCCAATGCTGTTTAGTTAAGCTCTAAAATAAAAAAGCGGTCTTGCCC
>CAZMHE010000157.1:0-5073 GCA_964566015.1 uncultured Sangeribacter sp.
AGAAGGGCGACACCCTTCAAACCGCAGCGTCTAAGCCTCACGGAGGTATCGCCCTCTACAGGGATATTCTTGCGAATGTCTTGGAAACGGTCGCTAAGACCGAACCTCAGCAACCGAACAATGCCGTTTCAAATGACTCTTCGCTTTCAGTAGACGAGCAAAGCGGCACATCATCTTCTGAACCCAACGGTAAGTCAACCGTTTCCAATAGCAAAGTTAATGCTTTGTCAGCAGATAAACAAGCTGAGGGAGAGGAAAGTTCTGCCGATGCGCTCACTGAAGCTCGCGGCCGAGACAAAAATGGGAGCGCCGGGGAGAAGATTGCCGAGGCAGAGGCCACAGTGAACACCAATCCTACCCAAGCACAGAAGGAGGCCGGCAACTACAAGAAAGGTCATGTCAGCATTGACGGAATGCGCATTTCCATAGAGAATCCTCGAGGATCTATAAGAAGAGGAAAGGATGCAGACGGCAAAGAGTGGGAGACCCAAATGACGATGGACTACGGCTATATCCGTGGAACTCAGGGGAAGGATAAAGACCATATAGACATATTCCTTTCTGATGTAGCAACCGAGAAGGAACATCTTGAAGAATGGGGTATGGACAAGTCAATCTTTGTCATAGACCAATACAACAAGGATGGGACGTTTGACGAGCATAAGGTGGTGTTCGGAGTCGTAGACGCATGGAATGCCAAGGAATCTTATCTTGAGAACTACTCCAAGGATTGGGCCGAGGGGCGGAGGATAGATGTGACCGAGGTCTCGATGGAGGACTTCAAGAAGTGGGCGTTTGACGGCAAGCGCAAGATAAAGCCCTTTGCCGAATACAAGAGCATCAAGACCGAGGATAGGAGGACTCTTCCGACGAGAATCGAGGAGTGGCGGGAACTGAACGGGAAAGAGCGCATGGAGGTTGCCGCGGCTAATCCTCTGACTGAGGAGGAGATCAACAGGAGCAATGCCGACCCTGTCCTTAAGGCTAATGCGCTGTCTTACCTGAGGGGGAAGCGTGGAGGATTAGGTGAGAGTTCTTATTTAAACGTATACGAAAATGTTAGGTATTCCGATAGAGATTCTTCCGCAGATAGCGGAACAGAAGACGCAACACAGTTGGCTGGCACCGATAATGGCCTCAGTGACCGACGAGGAGACGGAAGAGAAGGTGGAGCTTCTGCTGTGTCAGTGGATAGAGGAGACAGCCCGCGCGATGTATCCGGGGAGCGAGCTGACGGAAAGGATAGTGAGGGAGGCTCTCGTTCCGACACTGGAGCGGAGGGCAATCAGGGCGTTCCTGAATCTGCACCCGGAGTGGACGCCGTATCTCCCGGAGATAACGGATCCAAGGGAAGGAGCAATGATAGGGGCAAGCGAGGCAATGGCCGACCTGCGGGAAGAAAAGGAGGCGGCTCAAATGCTGGAACTTCTGGATCAAGGTCTTCTAAAACCGGGAAAGGAGCTGATGGAAAATCTGTAGCCTCCGACAAGAAGGCTCATCTCGATGAGTTCAAGTCGCTCCTTGATGAGTTCAGACGTGCGGGACGCGACAGCCTTAACATCTCGGTGCTCGGGATGTCACCCCGTCAGATGGAGCTCGTGCCAAAACTGATTGTGGCCGGCGCGAGGATTGGCTATGACCTGCTTCGCGAGGGTGTGACGGCCTTTGCCAGATGGGGCTCACAGATGCGTGAATTGCTCGGGAAGCCATTGAAGATTTCGGGATTCACAGACGCCGAAATCGATGAGTGGATCCACGAGATGTGGGAATGTGCCTTTCCTGTGGACGGAGAGGTGCACACCATCGGGGAGTGGGCTTCAATAATCGGGCGCGAGGAGTTGCGCGACAAGATCAGGATGAGCCTTGATGAGAAGCGGGAACTCCAGCGTGCCGCAGAGGGGATCAAGGTGAAGATTGGCGACCGGGAGAATATCGCCGCTACATTGCCTTTCCTTCTTCCGCAACAGCAGGATGATGTGGCGAAAGCTGAGATGCAGTTCTTTGATGAGAGCCATGCCGACCGTGAACACGGCCACGGCAAGGGTTTCATGTTCACCAACGGCACGGGCACCGGTAAGACTTATACCGGTCTTGGTATTGTGAAACGATTCGTCAAGGAGGGCAAAGGGCGCATCCTTATCCTTACTCCTTCGCAACCAAAGGTGAAGGACTGGATCAATGACGGCAAGAATCTCGGGCTTGATTTGCGGAGTCTTGATGACTGGGCGAAGGAGCGTGGCACTAACGCCACGAATGAAGCGGGAGAGGGTGTCGTGGTCACGACGTATGCCAATTTCCGGCAGAACGACGCGCTGATGAACGGCACGTTTGACCTCATCGTTTATGATGAGAGTCACCGTCTTCTGGAGAATAAACGTGGCGAGGCCAATACCGGTGCATCTCAGCATTACAAGATAAGCAACCGCAATTCCTCTTATGCTTTCACCCGATTACAGAGCATCAATCCAGTATGGAGAGAGTATCAGAAAAAGATAGAGGAGTTTAATGACGAATTCACGAGGATTGTTGACAAGGCTAAACGATCAACGGGGAAAGACAATTTCTTTGACCTTAAGGTCAATCAGCTTGTTCCTCCGTTCTTTCAGGATGAATGGAGCAGTGGAGACGAGAGGCGTTTTCCGGAGATGGCGAAACTCAGGAGCGAGATCCGCGAGCTCGGCAAGAGATTCGAGGAGGTTGAGAAACCGAAGATCGAGGCGGAGGCAGAGGAGGCTGTGAAACGGACAAAGGTTGTCTTCCTGAGCGCAACTCCTTTCAATACCCGCGAGAATATAGATTATGCCGAAGGTTATATCTTTTCCTATCCGGAGAGGTCGGACAACGGCATGAGCGGGAGGACGCGTTTCTTCCTTGATCATTTCGGGTCGGCTTACAAATTCCGTTACCACCGACTTGAGAACCGGGTGTCGAATCCGGCAGCGGTAGCACGTCAGGAGGTGGAGTTCAGCGACTATCTGCAGAACACCCTCGGCACGATGAGCGGGCGCATAATCGACAGCGAATATGACTATTCACGCGATTTTCCGACAGTGACCGGGGAATATGCCCCGCGTTTCAATGAGGCTATATCCGTGTTCTCAAAATCGGACTCGATGCGTCAGGCGTGTTGGAACGTGATGAGCGATTACCTTTATTCGAGTGCGCTTTTCGAGAGCATGAAGGTGAATCAGATACTCCCGCGAATCGAGGAGCACCTTAAACTTGGACGAAAGGTGGTTATCTTCCACAGACGTGTTGAATCTAAGCCGCTTGACAAACCGTTTGCCATGATGTTTGATCAAGCGCGCCATTTGGCAACTCTTGAGAAGGATGAGGCTTTGAAACAGGAGCGCCTCAAGGAAATCAAACGCTTGAGGAGCAAATTCAAAGATCTCCTTGAATGGGAGAAGACAATCGACCTGAGTATGCCGCGTGATCAGTTGGTAAAGCATTTCGGGAAAGATAATGTGCTGCTGTTCTCAGGCAAGGAGACCGCCAGACAGAAGAACGAGGCGATAGACAAGTTTAATGACGATGATTTGGGGAAGAATATCATAGTTATTCAGGAGGCGAGCGGGAAGGAGGGTATCTCACTTCATGACCGTACGGGTAAGCATCAGCGTGTGCTGATTACGTTGGCACTCCCACAAAGCCCCATAACTGCTCTCCAGACCGAGGGGCGCATCTACCGCATCGGGAACATGAGTAACGCCATATTCGAGTATCCTTTGCTCGGGCTGGATTCGGAACTTACGCTTTTCGGCCAGAGATTCAACAGTCAGGTCGGCACCACCGAGAACCTTGCGTTGGGAAGCAAGGCGCGCAACCTGCGCGAGAGCTTCACACGTGGCATAGAGGAGCGAAGCGGGGAAATCGACCCGTCAAGTCAAGGATTAGGAGGAAAGGAGTTTGACGCCGCCGATTATTTCGAGACGGATGAGTTTGAACGGGCTGTGCTTGATTTCTATGCCAATCAGAAACTCTCCGGGAGCCGTGACAGCCGGGAGGGTAAGGATTATTTCCCGACTCCTGAACCATTAGGCTACATGATGGCCCGGTGGGGGCATATAGCCGAGGGTGAGAGTGTGCTTGAACCGAGTGCCGGACACGGGGCAATTGCCCGCTATGTGCCTATGGAGAATTCACTGACCGCGATAGAGCCGTCGACTTCATTATTCAGTAAGCTCCAGTTGAAGGCCGGTGGATTGGGACGAAAGTTCGAGAACACAGTTTTCGAGGATTACAACGTGATTAACAAACACGATGTGGTCCTGATGAATCCACCGTTCGGTACCGGTGGACGGCTCGCTGTTGATCATGTGGCAAAGGCTTTCTCCCATCTTGAGGAGGGAGGGCGTGTCGTAGCTATCATTCCGCGCGGTTCGACGGACAGCAAGTTTGACAAGTGGTATGAGGGGCAGAAGGATGCCGTAGTCACCGGTGAGATCCTGTTGCCCTCGATCACCTTCAGCAATGCCGGGACGTCGGTCATGGCGCGGGTTGTCGTGATTGACAAGGTTAGCGACAAGGGTCTGGCACAGACAGCCTCTTCAAGGAGGGTCAATATTGACCTCAGTGGAAGGGATTTCTCCAAGATAGAGGATATATTTGAGGCTATCCGTGATATTCAGATGCCGGAGCGCACAATCGACCGGAAAGCCCGGATGAGGAAGAAAGCATTGGTGGCTGCTCGTGAACTCCGAAAGATTGTCGGTGAGGATAACGTTCGCCTGACCGACAGTGAACTCCGTATAAGCGGACGCGGCATGTGGGAGAACCTGCAGTGGGGAGACCGCGAGGGAAAGGATCTGGAAGATTATCTCAAGAAATCTTTCGTGAACTTCACGCGATGGATGAAGGGAGCTGATTCGCGCGGAAAGGAGAAGCAGGTAGCCATGTATGGGGAACTGCGAGATCTTTCAACCAAGATGCTCGGCAAGAGTGTGGAGGAGCTTGACCAGGAGTTTTCCACCGGAATCGGCGGCAATGTCGCCGAGGAAGAGAAGGGAGTCTATATGCCCTCGCTTTTCGATAATATCGACGGGGGGAAGCCGGCACCTAAGCGCGTGATGA
>CAZMHE010000158.1:0-5047 GCA_964566015.1 uncultured Sangeribacter sp.
TTCCGAAGGAGATGATCGGTGCCGTTATCGGCCCGCAGGGTAAGGTGATCCAGGGCATTCAGGAGGAGACAGGCGCAATCATCTCTATCGACGAGGATGAGAAGCTCGGCATAGGCCGCGTTGAGATTGCCTCTAAAGACAAGGCAAGCATTGACGCTGCCCTCGCCAAGATCAAGGCTATCGTGGCTCAGCCTGAAGAGGGAGAGGTGTATGACGGCACTGTCCGCTCAATCCTTGACTTCGGTGCGTTCGTAGAGTTCATGCCGGGTCGCGACGGACTCCTCCACATCAGCGAAATTGCCTGGGAGCGTCTTGACTCGATGGAGCAGAGCGGCCTGAAAGAGGGCGACAAGGTGAAGGTCAAACTCATCGAGATCGACAAGAAGACCGGCAAATACCGTCTCTCCATGCGTGTGCTGACCGAGAAGCCCGAAGGATACGTAGAGCGTGAGGCCCGTCCGCGTCGTGAGGGTGGTGAGAACCGTCCCCGCCGTGACGGAGGCGACCGTGGCCCGCGTCGTGAAGGTGGTGACCGCGGTCCGCGTGGTCCGCGTCGCGAGGGTGGTGACCGCGGCGACCGTGGCCCGAGAAGACAGTAATAAATACAATCGCATATGATAAAAGGAGCTTCACCGTCGGTGAAGCTCCTTTCTTATATATGTGAGGGATAGTTTAGAAACGGAAACCGATATTGGCTGAGAAGTTGTGGACGGAGCTGACGAGGGAGTAGGTGCCGCTCTTATACCAGTGGCTGCGCTGACGGTAGATGCCGCTGAAGAAGAAGTTGCCTAAGTTGTAGGTCAGGGAGTTTCTTGCCGAGAGGTCGAAAGCCGGCATATATTTCGCACCCTCGAGAGAATCCTCGTAGCAATGGGTGACGCCAACCGAGGGGAGGATAGTGACATTGAAAAGCAATCTCGGCCTGATGACCCAGTTGAAGCCATATCCGGCTGTCAGCGAGTAGGAATTGTAGTGGAAGACATAGTTCTTGGCAGGCACGGTGAGATAAAGCTTCAGATCATCAGGGAGCATATTGAAATCGAAATTCACCTTAAGGTTGGTGTAGAGGAAACCGATTATCCATGAGCCCTGGCTGCGCTTCTGAAACTTCGAGAAATTGTAGGCCGCTCCGTGGGAATATTTCTTATGGTTGAAGAAATAGATGGCATCGATACCTGCCGTCCACAGGTTGACGCCTGAGAAATGTTTCTTGAAGTAATGACGGTCGTTGTAGCTGCCGAATTTGCGGAGATTAGTGCCGCCGTCGTTCTCCTGATAATATAAGGAGATGTCGAAGAGGGCACAGTTGAATCCGAATTCCCATTTCTTATGATCGAGTGGTTTGCCTCCGAAGACCGAATTGATGTCCCAGGAATAGCCGAGGCTCACTGCCATATACTGGATATAGGCTCCGATGTTGGCATAGACGTCAGAACTCATCACAATATCCATCTTCCGGGGAAAATACATCAGATAGGAATCCGCCCAGTTGTCGTTGACGATGCGTGCTTTCCATCTTTTCCCCGTTCCGACAACGTATTCCGGGTCGTAGGAGTTGAAGAAACGGTCGCCCCATTTATAGACGTCGAGACAGAATTTCAGGAAACGCGGGTAGACCACGTCGGGGTTGTTGAGGTTAAGTTTCCCGCTTTTTAATTGATTCCACCACCACATTTCCTCAGGGTCCGGAGCCGGGGTGTCGATATGATCAGGCACCGAGACGTGAGCCGTGACGGCCGGTGGCGTGAGCGGCGCGATTTCAGCCGGAGGCGTGGCTGAGGTCGTCTGCTCTGTCACTGAAGCAACGGAAAGTGTCTCCTCTCCCCGACCTGAAAAGGGGAAAGAGAGGATAAGGAGTAAGCAAAATATCCGGGGAAGGAAGTCGATCGTGGCTTTCATTTTATTCCTCGTTTGTCAAGAGCCTGCCGGTAGCGGCGTGCATTGGCCGAATGTTCCTGGAAGGTGGAAGCGAAATTATGGTATCCTGAGAAATCCTCCTTGGCACACATATAAAGATAATCGGTCGGTTTTGAATCGAGCACGGCATCTATCGTGGCTGTGGAGGTGGTGCGAATCGGTCCGGGAGGTAGCCCGCGGTGCCGGTATGTGTTGTAAGGTGATTCCGTCTTGAGATGCTCCCCGGTGATGCGTCGGAGAGAGAAGTCGCCTGTGGCGTATTTCACTGTCGGGTCGGCCTGGAGGGGCATACCGATGTGCAGACGGTTGATGTAGAGGCGTCCGATGTCTCCCTTCTCATCCTTCTTGTTGGTCTCTTCGTCTACGATGGAGCAGACCGTCATGATCTCGGCGGGAGTGAGGCCGAGAGTGGAGGCTTTTTCCGTGCGGCGGGGATTCCAGACCTTGGTGTAATTCTCGCCTATCTTTTTGATGACCTCCTGCGGGGAAGCTGACCAGTAAAGTTCATAGGAATCATCGATGAAGAGAGAGAGAGCCTGCTCCGGTTTGAGACCGTAGCGGGCCATGGTGTAGGGATCTGCAAGGGCTGCGAGAAGGGAATCCGCCGGGAAGTCGAGGCGTCGGGCAACGCGCTCTGCAAGAAGCGGGAGGGTACGGAAACCGTTGATTGTGATGGTAAGTGGTGTCTGTGCCCCCTGAGAGAGTTTGCGCTCGACACGCAGAGGGGAGGTGCCGGCGGGAATAAGGTATGCTCCGTGACGCTTCGAGAAATCGGTAGAACGGAGTGAAGCGACGCGCATCACCTTCGAGGCGTAATCCTCGCCGAGATATTTTGCAATCGAATCGCTGACGGTAGCCGACGATGCGTTGGCCGGGATGCGGATCACGGCGTCTTGAGATGAACCGGAGAGAAGGAGTGGAAGAAGGAAGATGAGTGCGACAGAAATAATGAGGAGCGCACCGATAAGGATAAAGATGCCGGTATGCCGCGACTTGTGTTTGTTGGGTGACATGCAGATGTCAGCATAGACCCGCCGCCATAACCTTGTTCGGGGGGATGACGGCGGGCCGGATGTTTGAAATTTTTTTGATAGTTATTTCTTGTCTTTCACTTTCTCAAGCTGCGGCTCGAGCGCATCGAGGGAAAGGTCTACCGCCTCCTCGAATGTGTCGGCGGTCTTTGAAGCGAAGAGGTCGGCTCCTCCGGGGATGGAGAGCTTGATGCCTGCTTCCTTGTTTTTCGCTGTCTCGGGTTTGACGAGAGTGAGTGTCACCTCCACGGCGCCGATTGCGTCGAAACGGCGTGTGAGCTTATCAATCTTTTTGTTGACGAATGCGACGAGCTTGTCGGAGATGTCGAAGTGAATCGCTTTGATCTGTACGTCCATAACATCTGGGTTTTTAGCGTGAATAAATTGCTGAGTCGCGTGAGGAGAATGACTCATCTACAAATATAAACAATATTTTTGAGATAAGTTCGGTCCGGAGGAAATATTTTACGGAGTGTTGGGAAAATTCTTTCTTTTCTACCCTTTCGCTCCCTCTTTGGC
Source organism: uncultured Sangeribacter sp. (assembly GCA_964566015.1). GTDB lineage: Bacteria > Bacteroidota > Bacteroidia > Bacteroidales > Muribaculaceae > Lepagella. Next base: position 3,468 of record CAZMHE010000158.1, read on the forward strand.
GTCGCCGTTTCCATCTTGGGGAAGGTCGCGGATGGCACGTGGATGACTGTGTAGATATGCCTCCTTCATCTCCTTGAATGAGACGTGGGTGTAGATCTGAGTCGTGGTGAGGGAGGCGTGGCCGAGAAACTCCTTGACGGAATTGAGGTCGGCGCCTTCGTTGAGCATCGCAGTGGCAAAGGAGTGGCGGAGTGCGTGAGGACTTTTCTTGCGGGCGGAGGTTTGCGAGAGTGAACGGTGAACCGAGTCGTAGACCTGCCGCGGGGCGATACGCTTCCCCTTGACCACGATGAGGGGGCGCGGCTCGGGGAGGTCGGGCCAGAGGGAATCCCGCAACCTCTGCCACATCCTGATCTTCCGGAGGAGGAGTTCGGGAACCGGCACGACCCTCTGTTTCGAGCGTTTACCCGTCACCTTGATCTCGGCGCCTGAGAAGGATATGTCAGGGTCGCTGAGTGAGATGAGTTCGGCGCGTCGCAGTCCGAGGGAGTAGAGTATGTCGATGATAAGGTCGTCGCGACACTCTTCTTCGTTTCCGATACTTTCATCTTCGTTCTCAGTAGATGCGGAGTGATGGATAAGTGACGCCATCTCGTCGGCGCGCACCGGGTCGGGAAGATTCTTCGGCAGTTTGGGGAGACGCAGGTCAGCTGTAGGGTTGACGGAGATATACCCCCTCTTGAGCAGAAACCTGAAGAAAGCACGGAGACTCTGGGCCTTGCGTCTGATTGAGGATGAGGCGAGATGCTGGCGGGCAAGGGATGCGAGCCATGAGCGGAGGTCGGAGAGGGTGACGAGCTTCGGATCGAAAACGAATGTTTCCGAGGGGTAGGGGGAGGTTTCCGCGAGCCACGCTACAAATTCGCGTAGGTCACGTTCATAAGCTTCGGCGGTGAGAGGCGCGCGGCGCAGTTCAAACCGCAGATAGGATATGAAGGCCCGGATCATGAAAGGGTTGTAATAGGTCGAAAAAATCCGGTCATGATCTGCGGTGGAAGACCATGACCGGAAAATTGTCCGTTTTGATATCTTGTTGTCGGAGAGGGCAGGATTACTGCTCGGCCTGACGGAGCTGCTGAACGTAAGCGGCCTTGATCATCTTCTTGCGGTTGGTGACAGAAGGTTTCTCAAAAGCCTGACGGCTGCGGAGCTCTTTTACGATGCCGGTTCTTTCAAATTTGCGTTTGAACTTCTTGAGTGCTTTCTCAATGTTCTCGCCCTCTTTAACTTGTACGATAATCATTTTTAGTTTTTACTTATTTTTTGTTATTGATATTATGCTTGTTGACTGCGAACACTCTCCGTAGGGGAGGGAGTCCGCATGGATTTTGCGGTGCAAAATTAGTCAAAGTAATTTGTATGACAAAATTTTACGCTAATATTTTGCAAAACATTGTAAAAAATTAAGGGGTTTAATGGCTTTAAGGTCTTTAAGGTCTTTAAGGTCTTTAAGGACATTAAAGTCATTAAGGGGCTTTATGGGCGGAAGGAGTTGACGGCGGCGATGACGGCGAGGGTCTCCTCGTCGGTCTGCACGGGTGAGACGGGGAGGGAGAGCTCGGTGAGATGAAGTTCTTCCG
>CAZMHE010000159.1:0-5001 GCA_964566015.1 uncultured Sangeribacter sp.
TCCGCAAGAAGGACCTCGGCATGATTGCCACAACCTATGGCTACGTATACGTTGCACAGGTTGCTATGGGTGCTGACAATGCACAGACCCTCAAGGCTATCCGCGAGGCTGAGGCATATGACGGTCCCTCACTGATCATCGCTTACGCTCCCTGTATCAACCACGGTCTCAAGGCCGGTATGGGTCATGCACAGGAAGAGGAGCGCAAGGCTGTTGAGTGCGGCTACTGGCATCTCTGGCGTTTCAATCCTGACAATGAGGCCAAGGGTGAGAATCCCTTCTCACTCGATAGCAAGGAGCCCGACTGGAGCAAGTTCAAGGACTTCCTCAAGGGTGAGGTTCGCTTCGCATCCCTCATGAAGATGCAGCCCGAATCTGCCGAGGCTCTCTTCGACGCTTGTCAGGCCAACGCCCTCTGGCGCTACAACAACTACAAGCGTCTTGCTGCCCAGACATGGGGAGAGGATCCCGAGATGACTCCCGAAGAGGAGGCACTCCGCGGCATCAAGAAATAAATCTGATCGGATAAGTACCTGAAGGTACTTCACATAACCAAGACCCACCTCATTCGGATTGCCGGATGAGGTGGGTTTCTTTTCTGCGGGGAGGGCTTATTTGCGGGAGAGCCTATTTACGGGGAGGTGTTTTCTGAGGGAGGGGCTTATTTGAGGGAGGGGCTTAACTGATGGCGTGGATGAAGAGGGGGTGGTAGGTCAGAGTTGTTGGGGTTGAACGGAGCAGGGTGGAGATGGAGGCGGAAGTTGTGATGCCGCCGCTGACTCCCGTGTGGCGGATATGACGCAAGGTTTCCCTCGGTGAATCAAATTCTATCACTATTCTATCTTCCTCAATATGGACATCGCTGAAATGGCGACGAAGAATCCTCTCCATTTCTTTGGCTGAGCGATACACCAGTCCATAAGGGTTGCCGGGTCTCATCTCCTTCAGATTCCCCGGCAGGAATGTGGAACAAAGAAATGTACCCCCCGGACAAAGTAACCGGGCAATATCGCCGATGAATTTATCCTGATTGACTATCCATTGTATTGTGGAGGCTGACACTATGAAGTCGTATGCATATGGATTCTTGTTAGCTTCCTCCGCAATCCAATCTTCAGCATCCCCGATATGGTATTGCTCAAACGGTGCCACTCCGAATTCAGGAACAGGATAAAGGTCGATAAAGTTGATCTCTGAGGGTTTTAAAATAGGAGCATATGCCTTTGTGAATATCCCGGTGCCGGGTCCTATTTCAAGGATACGAGACCACGGAGTGATATTATCGTCGATAAGAGATGCCAGTTTTGCCGCAATAGCTTTCTGCGCGATAGCGTGTTCATCATATGTTGTCAGGGCCTTGTAAAACTGTTTCCCTACACCGGATCTTGATGGAAGCGATCCCCGTATGATCCTTTCAATATCAACATAATGCGGAGCCTCAAGGGTGACAATTTCGGGATCTGAGGGATGACTGCTCCAGCTGTTTATCTGGTTCGCCGGGGGAAATATCATATCCGATTGGGAAACGTAGACCCTGTCCCAACGTGAGTGATTAGACTGATTATTGCCGTTTCCCTTCAAATCGTCACGTATGAAACGCAATTGATCGGCAAGTGCTCCGATACCTTCTTCGGGCAGAGTGAAGAGTGAAGAAAGCGTGGAATACTGGTCACCATAGACACGGCGACGGAATTTCATCAGATTCCTTTCAGACAAGGTAGAGAGTGTTCCTTCATATATTGATTCCGGTATACCGTCAGAGTCGCTTACGGGATTCTCCGTGCCGTTGACGGCTACCGAGATAGAGATACGGTCAAATTGCAAGGTGCGCATTGCCACGTAGACTCCGAGCGACCATGCGAAGAGTGCGATAGTATGGTAGCCCTCGAGCACCTCTTCGGGAAACTTGAGGTTGTCATAGTCATATACAACGAGGAGATCCCATCCCTCGACCTTGATATGGTGATAAAGGGATGGACCTGCCGACCAACCCGCGAATATCAGGATAAGTCTGCCTGTGCTCTCTCGATGTATGAATTCGTATTTCATTAATTGTATTTTTTAATCTTAATCTCCTAACCACTAACCCTCTAACCGTTAACCTTTCAGTATGTCAAATAATGGGAGGAGAGTCGGCATATTCATATCGGCTCCGAGAGAGAAACGTATCCTCTCACCACCCGGAGGAACCGTAGGGCGACGGATCGGTAAGGCGATGAACCCCGCTTCACGCGCTTTCTCCGCTATTGACAAGGCGCGTGCGGCATCCCCCGTCATGAACGGGATTATCTGTGACGATGACCCGGTAGGTTCTCCTGTTAGCTGCGAGATCCTTTGTGAGAAATCTTCCGAAAGGTTGGCGAGGTGTTGTCGCTCCCTCTTCATGCCGGTGATTTTCTCCACCATTAGATGAGTCCAGGCTATATTGACAGGTGGTAGGGCAGTGGAAAATATAAAGGAGCGGGAAGTATTCACGAATAGTGATTTCATCTCTTCCGAGACAGCGGCAAAAGCACCCATTGATGCGGCGGCCTTTCCGAATGTGCCGATTAGCACATCGATACTGTCAATAATTCCGAGTTCCTCCGCAAGACCGAGACCCCGTTCCCCCTTGACTCCGAAAGCGTGAGCCTCGTCGACATACAGGATAATTCCCGGATATTTCCTGCGAAGATCCACAAGTTGGAGCAACGGGGCAGCATCGCCATCCATACTGTAGATGGATTCCACCACGACAACGAAATGCCTGTACTTCTCCTGATTCTTTCTGAGAATCGTTTCCAGAGTGTTGCAGTCATTATGCGGGAACCGTTTCACCTCGGCACGTGCCATCAGTGTGCCGTCGATAATTGAGGCGTGGCAGAGTTTGTCGCATATGAAGAGGGTGGAGGGGAGGCTTGCGAGTGCGCCGACAGCTCCGGTGTTGGCGTGATAGCCGGAATTGAATAGGAGTATCTCCTTTCCATAGAGAGAGGCTAAATATTCCTCGAGCATCAGATGATACCTTTGCTTCATTGATAGGAGTCTGGAGGCAGAGGAGGAGAAAGAAGCGTCCGGGAAACGGTCGAGAAATTCCGGAAGAAATTCGGAGTATCGGGTTCCAAGAGAAAGGTAATCGTTGCTTGATAGGTCGATCAGTCCGGCCTCATCTCCGGAAGGGATTGAGCGCAACCGGTTTTCGGAAGCCAAGTTCTGCAATATAGATGAGATGTCGCTCATTGGTCAGTTTAATTGTTTAACTTAAGTTTCGCAGGCTCAACTTAAGGGTTATTAGGTTATAAGGTTATGGGGTTATCAATTTTGAATGGAAATTTATTTATGGTGATTTCAGATTAGAAATCTTAATCTTATAACCTGCGAAGCAAATAACCTCATAACCTTCAACTTTCGCTTACGAAAGTTTAATTGTTTAATAGAGGAAACCGAAAAGCCAGAGGGGTATCTTGTTGCCAAAACCAAATTCAATGTCATCGGCGGCTACGAAGCTGTCGGGTATATCTCTGATCTGTGCAAATCCTTTCCCTTTGCCTCCGACCTCAAACAGATAGCGGTTATCGACAATAAAGTCACCATCCTTTGCAAATCCAACACGATGATCGACACTGAGAAAGGATGCAAAGGTGCTTTCTCTTTCAGCACCGATCATGGGGGTGGAGAGTGCAGACATAAGCGTTGAATTATTCAACAGGATTTTTTGTGGTTTCGCGAGACTCTTGGGTGTATTGGTAGAGGAGAATAATTGTCTGATTATGCCGGCACGATCCAGAAGATCGAACAGTTTCAACAACTGACTCCGGTTTGTCCCCATTAACCCTGCAAGGGTTGTCATGTTCGGCTGATATGGTTGTGTTCCACTGATAATCCCGATCAGACGCTTGGCCTTGAGAAGTGTCTCATAATCTATTCTATTTTCTACGGCAGGTATATCCGAATCAATCACTGTTGAGATTGTCTGCTCCAACCGGTTGTAATAGTCGGCAGTTTGCATAGATTTATAGAAGGGATAATACCCTTTCGCAAGATACCGGCGGAAGTAAGCCATGACATCAATTTTTGATGCAATGGCCGGAGCAATAGTCTCATGCGAGTATAATATCTTTTCCAGTGGAATCCGTTCCATAGGGTCGTTTCCCTCAAATATGAGAAATTCCCTGAATGAAAGACCCGGAAGAGTGTGCATGGAGGCCCGTCGTGATAAGTCACCTATCGAATGGTCGATTACAAGAAGTGAGGAACCTGTAAAGACTACCTTCAATTCGGGGTATAGGTCGTAAATATTTTTAATCTGCTGTTCCCATCCGGGAAGACGGTGTACTTCATCAAGATAAAGATTTGAAATCCCTTGACTGATCAATATCTCTGCGAGGTCAATAAGATTATGGTCGGCAAACCAAAGGTTGTCGAGAGCAGCATAAAACGACGAATCACCTGTCGGGTCAGTGTCCTTGATTCTCTGAAGCATGAGAGTGGTCTTTCCCACACCGCGTTGCCCTTTGATGCCTATCAGCGGTTGACTCCAGTCTATCTCATAATAAAGTGATCTGTGAATATCAGTCCTTACTACCGATAGAAGTTTCTTATATCTCTGTTTCAGAAGATCCATAATAGAATTTTTTGCAAAGATAATAAAATTGTACCTTACAAGGAACAATTATTCAAAATAAACCATGTAAGGAACAATTTTGCGGATTCGACCATGCAAGGAACAATTATTCAAATTCGACCATGCAAGGAACAATTCTGCGGATTCGACCATGCAAGGAACAATTTTGCGGATTCGACCATGCAAGGAACAATTTATCAAGTTCGACTATGTAGAGTGAAGTGAAATCGTGTCAAATTGGGAAGTGAAATCGTGTCAAATTGGGAAGTGTGGAATGTTAGTCTCTGAATATTAGGATATTATATTTTGGGTAAATTGCTGTGGAATTTGAAGAGGATTTTTGAGTTTGTAGAGTCGGGAATTATGATTAAATTTGCAGAAAATGGAGAAAATGGAAA
>CAZMHE010000160.1:0-4988 GCA_964566015.1 uncultured Sangeribacter sp.
TTTTCAATCCAACCCAGCAAATCGACTCTGATTTCGACAAAGAAATCAGAGGCATGTTTGAGAATTGATGGTTGCGGAAAAAAACGCAACCATCACCTCTTTCTTTGTACGTTTGGGAGGTTTTTGCTAACTTCGCGTCATGTTTGTTAATAGACTGTTATTACCGGCCGTAATTATACTCCTCTCCTCATCAGCGACCTTCGCCCAGATGCCCCCACGAAGCACCTCCGGACGAGGGAAACCGACAATGCCGGTTACCGAGACTAAAGACTCCGTGGAGCGCGAAGGCTCGGCATGGACCCTTACCTTCCCTCTCGGCAATCATGTAGAGTCGCAGATTGATACATTGACCTACAACTATCAGCGTTACTCGATTCCAACCCTCGTCTCCGACGCATGGGCCGCCACGGGTAATATCGGTGCCGAAGGTATCAACCTCATCTATCTCGATCGTCCGCGAATGGCCACTTTCTTCTTTCAGGATTCGATGGACGCATGGCTCCCTACTTTCAACAAACAGAAATTCTACAACATCTATACCCCCACGACCCTCCTCGCTTATGGGTTTGGCGGAAATAAGCTCAACCATCAGGACCGACTCCGCGCTGACTTCGCCGGAAACGTCAACCGACGTATCGGCATAGGTGCCACGGCTGACTATATATATTCCAAAGGTTGCTACGAGGCTCAGGCGGTGAAAGATTTCTCTTTCTCCTTTTCCACTTATTATCTCGGCGACCGCTACGAACTTCAGGCGTTCTACTCCCATTTCAATTTCCTCAATAAGGAGAACGGCGGCATCACCGACGACCTCTATATCACCAATCCGGCAGAGCTTCAGGGTGGTGTGGACAAAATCGAGCCCAAAAGTATTCCGACACGCCTCTCAGCCGCCCATACACGCCTGAACGGCGATGAACTCTTCATGACCCATGCCTGGAAAGTAGGGTTCTGGAAATCCGTGGCCGTCAACGACACCCTGACACGCGCGGAATATGTGCCCGTCACGCGCTTCATCTATTCTTTCGACATGCAGCACCGCCGCCACATGTTCCGGAATACCAACACCAAACAGGGGGAGGAATTTTGGGCTCACCGCTATCTCGACCCCAACGGGACAAACGAAGATGCATATCTCACACAGATCACGAACTCCGTCGGCATCGAGATGATCGAGGGTTTCCAGAAATGGGCCAAATTCGGGCTTAGCGCATATATTTCACTCCAGAACCAGAAATACCGTCAGCCGACATATTTCCGTCAGCCCGACCTCACCGAATCGGAACACGCACTGCTTACTCCTCTCCCCGCCGGATTCAGCGTTCCCTCCACATCCTCGCAGAATTACCTCTGGGTTGGGGGACGCCTACATAAAGACAAGGGCTCAATCCTGAAATATGCCGCCTCTGTCCGCTTCGGCCTTGTCGGCGATGTGGCAGGCGACCTCGACCTCGACGGGAGTCTTACAACCCGTTTCCGGCTTTTCGGCGACACCGTCAGCATCTCAGCCAAGGGGGAGTTCAGGAATACTGCCCAGCCTTACCTCATACAGAATTATATCTCAAACCATTTCGCATGGCGAAATAATTTCGGCAAGACACGCACCTATCGCGTATCGGGAGAACTGGAGATTCCCTGGACACGCACAAAGATTGGTGCCGGGGTGGAGAATATCCAGAACATGGTCTATTTCGGACCACAATCGACCCCGGTGCAGTATGGCGGCAACGTGCAGGTGTTCTCGGCACGCGTGGAGCAACTTCTCCGCGTCGGTATCCTGAACTGGAACAACACCGTCTACTATCAGAAGTGTTCCAACTCATCTGTGCTGCCACTCCCCGAACTGGCCATCTATTCCAATCTCTTCCTGAAATTCACCGCTTTCCGTGTGCTGAAACTCCAGATCGGTGTGGATTGCGACTATTACACTCGCTACAACGGACTTGATTATCAACCGGCCCTCATGACTTTCCATGTGCAGGGCGACAATCCCGTGAAGGTAGGCAACTATCCCTTCTGTAATCTCTACGTCAACGCCCGTCTCTATCAGACACGCTTCTATGTGCTCTGGAGCCACGCCAATCAGGGGATGTTCTCCAAGGAGCGTTTCATCCTTCCACATTACCCGTTCAACCCCCGCCGACTTGAATTAGGCCTCGCGGTGGAGTTCAAGAATTGATTCCCGGCTCCCAACACCCCTCTCTCATGAAGCGCTACCTCACCAAATACCGTCAGACCGCAGTCTACGCCCTGATCCTACTCTTCATCCTGCTTCTCATGGGGTTCGGCAGGCGTTGTTCCCGCGGGCTCGACCTTCTTCCGGTCAGGGAGGGCAACTCAGGAGGCGACACGATCGACGTGGCGGCTATCTATGGCCCCATGAGCTATTACATTTATGAAGATACACTCGGCGGACTGAATCATGACCTTCTTCTGCGTATGTCTCGCGACCTCAAAACACCTGTGCGTCTTTGGGCCGTCTCAAACCTGAACTCCGCCATCGACGGTCTCGAACAAGGGCGCTATGACATCCTCGCTTCACTTCCCTCCGATTCCACGGTCAAAAGCAGATTTCTAACAACAAGAAGTATATTCCTTGACAGGATGGTGCTTATCCTCCTCTCCGATTCCGACGGCAACGTCCCCGTGAAGTCTACGCTCGACCTGGGGAATGACACGGTGCGCATCCAGCAGGGATCGCCCGTAGGGGCAAGGCTCGCACGCCTGTCTGCCGAGACCGGCAATCAGCTGCGCATTAAGGAGGAACCACTTTCCGAAGAATACCTCTGCATGAAAGTTGCCTCCGGCGACTTTCCCCTTGCCGTGGTCAACGAAAAGACTGCAAGGAAGATGAAGGAGCGTTACCCCCGCCTCTCCTATGACACACCGGTGAGCCTCACGCAGTTTCAGGTGTGGCTCCTCAACCCACACGACTCACTCCTGCTTCAGGGAATAGAATCATGGCTCGACACCTTCCTGAACAGTGACGAAGGGAAAACACTTATTGACAGATACCAAAACGAATAGCCCGACACCCTCATGCGCAAGATCAGAATCAACCTCCTTTTCAAAATACTCATAGCCCTCGGACTCGGAATACTTGCCGGCCAGTTCTTCCCTGTCTGGCTCGGGAGAATTTTCGCTACATTCAACGCCATCTTCAACCAGTTTCTCGGCTTCCTCATACCTCTGCTCATACTTGGATTCGTTGCTCCCGCCATCGCGGAGATCGGAGACAGAGCCGGAAAAATGCTTGTGCTGACCGCAATTCTCGCATATCTCTCCACTTCCCTGGCAGGTTTCTTCAGCTTCGGAGTCGGAAACACATTCTTTCCTCATCTCATACATCCGCGAACACTCGTCGACATAGAGGAGGGTAAGGAACTTCTCCCCTATTTCAATATCGAGATGCCTCCACTAATGGGGGTGATGTCGGCACTCGTTCTCGCTTTCCTTCTCGGCATAACGTTGGCCTACATGAAAGGTGAGACGATGAAGAATCTCCTTAATGAATTCCGCGACATTATTTCGATGACTATCGCCAAAGTCATCATACCACTCCTCCCCCTCTATATATTCGGAATCTTCCTCAACATGACAATGGCGGGAGAGGTCTACACCGTCATATCGACATTCGCTAAGATAATCCTGATTATTTTTGCGATGCACATACTCCTCCTGCTCTTCCAGTATATAATAGCCGGCATCATCGCCAAGAAGAATCCTTTCAGGATGCTCCTCACAATGATGCCGGCCTATTTCACGGCATTGGGCACTCAATCATCGGCCGCCACAATCCCGGTAACCCTGCGCCAGACCATCAAGATGGGTGTCGATGAGGGTGTTGCGGGTTTTGTGATACCCCTTTGCGCCACCATCCACATGTCGGGAAGCGCGATGAAGATTGTGGCGTGTGCCCTTGCAATAATGTTGATGAAGGATATCTCCTACGATCCTTCGATGTTCTCGGGATTCATACTCATGCTGGGAATCACGATCGTTGCAGCACCCGGAGTGCCGGGCGGCGCAATCATGGCCTCGCTCGGTCTTCTCTCAGGCATACTCGGTTTCACCGAAGCTGACCAGGCTCTCATGATTGCCCTTTACATCGCCATGGACAGCTTCGGCACAGCCTGCAACGTCACAGGCGACGGCATGATCGCCGTTATCGTCAACCGTGTCTTCCCCTCTGAAAAAAGAGCGGTAACCACCCGAGGTTAATTGTTCCCTTCGGTCAAGGCGTCGAGCAGACCGCTGCAGGAATCCTCAAGAAGATCGAGAACCAACTCGAAACACTCAGCACCTTCATAATAAGGATCGGGGACATGATCCCATCCGGGGTGCTGACGGCAGAAATCGGTCATACGGGTCACTTTCTTCTCAGCTTCAGGAGATGGAGCCAGACTGCAGAGACGAATAAAGTTGTTGTCGTCCATCGAGAGGATGATGTCGAAGTCATCAAAATCTGATGGGGTGACCTGACGTGAGCGGTGAGTCAGCTCATAACCGCGACGTGCGGCGTGTACCCTCATCCGTTTATCGGGCAGTTCACCGGCATGGCCGCCATAAAGACCGGCGGAGTCAATGACAAAACGGTCGGCCACACCTTTCTCTTCAGCCAATGAACGGAATACACCCTCAGCAGCCGGAGAGCGGCAGATATTCCCCAGGCAAACAAAGAGCACCCGTATCTTCTTCCTCCGCTCCTCGTCTCTTCTCATCTTCTCTTTTTCCGAAGTGACTTCCTTCAGACTCGGCACAGTCGAGGGGTCGAGATTCGGCCAATCGGTATCAGGTTGCCATTCAGAATCCGGTTTCCACTTTGAATCCGGTTTCCAAGAGAGATCCGGCTTCCAGTCGGATTCCGGTTTCCAATCCATATCGGGTTTCCACCCAAGTTTTTTCTTCTTCATATATCGATTCATTTGTTTCTTAAGGTCAAAATTACGAAAAATTTGCGTATTCTGAGAGTTCTTATTAATTTTACG
>CAZMHE010000161.1:0-4873 GCA_964566015.1 uncultured Sangeribacter sp.
GCGGACATGGCACGCCATGTCCCTACATTTTGGATGCTGCGGGGTGCATTCGGGTTTATGCGGGTATATTCGGGTTGGAGCCGGAGGAGGGTGGAATGGGTTTAGGTGGGAGGAGGGTGGGGTGGGTGTGGAGGAAGCGGGTGATGTTGGCGGTGATCTGGTCGAGGTCTTCGAGGGTGTCTCCGTCCCAGATGTGGTGGGCTTGGCTGTAATAGGGGCGGCGTTTCTGTAATTGAGTGGCAATCATCTCGCGGATTTCGTCATCGCTCTTTCCGGCTGTGAGCGGACGCTTATCACGGCTGACGGCAAGTCGCCTCAACAGACATTCACCACTCGCCTGCAACCATATGACTGTGCCGTGCTTCCGCATGAAGTCTATATTGTCAAAGTAGCAGGGTGTGCCTCCGCCACAAGAGATGATGGCGTCGGTCATGCTCGATGTCTCGTGGAGTGCCTCCCGCTCGATACGGCGAAATTCTTCCTCTCCTTGACTCTCGAAGATGCGTCGTATAGTGGTGCCTTCCCTCTCTTCGATGTAGTGGTCAAGATCAATGAACGGCACGCCGACGGTCTCGGCAAGCGCTTTGCCGAAGGTGGTCTTGCCGGAGGCCATGTATCCTATGATGTAGATCATTCTATATGGTTGTGTTTGGTTTCAATGCTCCTTTCAAGAGAATCGAGTACTTGGATGGCGCGTTTGCGTGCAATACGCTGACGCAGTGTCTGGTCTTTGATAACATGGTCGACATAATGTGCAGGTGCCTCTCCAAGTGCCGGATCGGTCTTGCGGAGTGCCGCGTCGATTGCGGCGACGCTACGGTGTAGCCTGTCGGTGTAACCGATGCTGTCAAGCATCGGAGCATAGGTGTCGGAGAAAGCTTCGATACGGGTGGCTCCATCCGTGGCGCGCCGGATCTCGGGTTTCAGATGGGAGAGAAATGAGACGGGGCGGGGCGATGCCTGCTCAAGATTGGTGGCAAGTATGTCGAGCATCATCAGTTGCCTGAAGGGTATAAGTGGTGAGCCTCCGCTTAGTTTACGCAGGTCTATAACGATGGAATCTTCGGGTGTCAATCCGGGGAGTTTCACTCTCGAAACGCTGAACTTGGGTTCACCTTCGCGTCGGGAGTAAAGGTCGCGCAGCGCATCGATCAAGGGTATCGGGGTGGTGTCGGCATCCGCCGGGATGCGTGTGAAGGCGTAGGCTCCATAGGCGATGTCACCCTCTTTGGCCGTAAGTCTGACTCCTTTATTACCCTGCCTCATGAGGTTGCCTACATATTCGGGCATGGCAAGGTAGGAGACGTCGATAATAGCCGCTTCGGGTGCAATCCCCTCCACCTCCTGCATATACCATAGGGGGAAGGTGAAATTGTCGCCGTAGGTGAAGATGATATCCCTTTCCTTGCCTGCGAGGATGGAGCTGGCATATTCGCGGGTCTCGCAACGTCCGCTACGGTTGTGATCCCTGTAATTCTGCGCAAGTAGCACTACGAGCAGGATAGATGCTGTCTCACCGGCAAACCGTCGGCGGCAGAGGAGGAGTATGCCAAACGCCACCCAGATAGTGTAGGCCATGTAAGAGACGATGAAGGCATAGTCGCGTTCGCGCGGTTCACCGGGCGACTGGTTGAGGTAGACTACGATCGCCGGCCCGGTCATCAGGAAGAGCAGGGTGGTTATGGCTGCTACGCGGCGTCCGTGACGGCGGGAGACAATCAGCCACACGAGACCGATGAGGCCCAGCACGAAAGGGAGTATGAAATAGTTGTTGTAGTCATTCAGGCGGCCGCCGAAGTTCCATATCAGATAGCGGAAATACATGTAACCCAGCTGATAGGTGACGAAGAAACGGAGATTCTGAAAGTAGGTGGGGCGCAGGCTTTCCTTCTGACTTCGTTTGCCGTCAATGCCAATCTTCCCGGCAGGGTTGCCGAGGGTGTCAATCACCTCGGAGACCGGCACTTTCTGCATTTTCTCCGGTGTCATTCCCGCCCACTGAGCGTAGCTCTCCATCATGGCGGGAGAAGACTCGGTGATACGGGGGAAGAACATGTTGAGCTCAGGGGTCTTGACAGGAGTATAGGCATAATCGCCGAGGATATAGCCGCTTCCCGAGGCTACAACGCGACGATATGCGGCAGAATCCTCGTGGGTGATGAATCCGCTCCGGTAATGCACTCTTGCATCGGGAAGAAGCATGGTCATGCGTGGTTTACCCTTCTCAAGCGCATAATGTGAGTAGTCGGGGAATGGATTTCCGGGACGGAAGCGTTCGCTGTACATCGGGCGACTATACGGAGTCCGTCCGTAGAAAAGTGGTTTGGTGCCGTATTGTTCCCTCTCCACATATCGGCGGAGACGGAAAATATCGGTCGGGGCGGCTTCATTCACGGGTGGTGAGGCCACACCACGAATAAGAAGCAGGGCAACCGGAGAATAGCCGATAAAGATCATCATCACCATCCAGGTTGCGGTACGTAGTCGAGGCCAATCGAAACGGTTGAAGAGTATGATGAGAAGGATTAGTATCCCGATTGCAATGAAAGGGAATGCTATGGCTCCAACGAAAGGGGGGAGGGAGAGTCTACCCGTCGCGAATAATTCAAAAAAACCTGCGCAGGCGAGAGAGCCGGGCATGATGCCGAAAAGTATCAACGCCACTGCTGCGAAAGAGAGGAGTATCACCCCCCAAGCCTTAATGGATTGATGTGGAGACGGATTGCGTCCGAAGAACCAGATGAGGGCAATGACGGGAATGCAGAGGAGGTTGAGCTCATGCACACCTATCGAGAGGCCAAGGATATAGGCTGTCAGTATCTCGAGCCGCGTACGTCTCCCTCCGGGCGGCGTCCCGGCAACAAGAAGCGCCAGCCATACGGTCAGGATCGAAAGGAAGGTAGACATGGCATAGACCTCCGCCTCCACAGCCGAGAACCAGGTGGAATCGAGCATGGCGAAGCAGATTCCACCCATGAGGGAGGCGAGGAGCGCAGAGCGTTTGCGCACCCTCAGACGCGAGAGGATTATCAGGCGATAGATTGTCTTTACAAGGAGGAAAGCCGAAGCAGCCATGAAGAGGGCGCTGACCGAGTTGATGACGACAGCGTGCATCGTCCGAGGGAACGGAATCGTGGCCACACGCATGGCAAGTGTCCAGAACGGGTTGCCCGGTGGATGCCCTATCTCAAGGAGTGAGGCGGTCAGCACATATTCCGGACAATCCCAGTAAGAGACCGAGGGATCGAGCGTCACGAAATATAGAATCGCAGCCGCTATTCCGGCAATCCATGCGCAACGGTTTTCTGACATAATAGGAAACAATGCTCAGTGTCAGCGGGTAATTCCGCGGTCGAGAAGACGGTGCTTCACCATCATCCTCACCGGGGTCGGTGTCATTCCCACTGCTACGATCGAGATACGGTTCACAAGCCCGTTGATATATTGCCGCTTACCCCTCATGAGCCTTGCAACGGCATTGCGGGCGAAGCGGTCGGGCGTCTGAAGTGCCCCGATACCGACAGCGAGGCGTTTCAGATTATCGGGAAGGCCGAAGAGGTCGGTGGCTATCCCCCCCGGACAGGCGGCCATCACCGTCACGCCACTATCCCTCATCTCATAAGCGAGAGATCGTGAGAGTACACGGATATAGGCTTTTGTCGCGGCATAGAGGGAGAGTCCCGGCATCGGCATCCAGCAAGACATCGACGACATATTGAGGATCCATCCGTTCCCCTTCGGAGCCCTGCGTGCCGCCATCCAGCGGGAGAGGCGGGTGACGGCTCCTACATGAAGCTGAATGAAACACTCAATCTTCCTGTCAGGCACGTCAGTCAGGGGCGCAAATGAGAAGATACCGGCATTGTTGATAAGTATATCGGGGTCAATTTCTTGCGAGTGGCAATAGCTGTCAATACGGGTGACTGCATACGGATCCGTAAGGTCACATTCAAGAGTGTGTATGGCAATTCCCGGATATTGGCTCGTCAACGATGAACGAGCCTCCCGGAGGCGCTCGGAGCTGATGTCCACTAAAAGAAGCGCACACCCGGCTGAGGCGAGCACACGGCAGAAAGAGAGACCGATGCCGCCGGCTGCTCCAGTCACGATAGCTGTATGTGCAGAAAGATCCTTAATTCTTCCCATCGCGTTCCTTGATTTTCTCGATTTCTTTCAGAAGCGTCGCGGGGAGGTCGGAGAGGTGCTTATGACACGCCATCTCGCGTGAATACATGCGCGCGATGCAGTAGTTCACATGGTCGCAACCGCAGCGATGTTCCTCATCCCTCTGCATACGGGCCACGAAATCAGGCTCGTTGAGCAGGGCACGCCCCATCTGTATGAAGTCGAAATTCTCGTCGTCGAGCACCTTGTCGGCACCCTCGCGGCTGATTACTCCACCCACATAGACAAGGGGCATCTTGAGTTCACGGCGGAAAACGCGGGCGTCATCGAGGAAAAAGAGCTCTTTGAAAGGTACGGTCGGTATCATATATTTCCCCACCATTCGCACTCCATACTTCAGCCACCACTGCTTCATGTAATGGGTCATGGAGCGGATCGGCATCTCACCGCGCATCACATACATCGGAGCCTTGCTTACGAACCCTCCGGAGAGCACCAGTGCATGGGCACCGAGATTCTCCAGTTCACGCGCCACAGTGAGGCACTCATCGATCTCCATACCCCCCTTGAAACCGTCGCGCATATTCGTCTTGACGAGGACGCCCATATCGGAACCTGCGGCTTTCATTACCTCCTCCATACATTCACGCATAAAGCGCATACGCGAGTCGAGTGAGCCGCCGTATTCATCACGTCTGTGGTTGGTATAGGGCGAGAGGAACTGAGAGATGAGGTAGCCATGTCCGGC
>CAZMHE010000162.1:0-4779 GCA_964566015.1 uncultured Sangeribacter sp.
CCGCGTAGATATAATAGGCGTTGGTGAAGTCCGCGTAGCTGGCCTCCCCCAAAATACGGACAATGGGAATTTTGAAAAACGCGCCGATCACCTTCACCAAGGCGATACCCACCGCCAAAATGGCCGCGCCGCCAAAAAAGCTGTTTTGTCTCTTCCGCGCCAAGGCCCTTCACCTCCCCTTTGGGTTACTCCGTCTCAAAAAACTGGGCGTACCACTCCAGGAAGCAATACACCGTGAAAATACGCTTCATGCCGCCATTCTGCCCGGCCTTGTGGTCGTCCAGCAGCTTCAAAAGCGCGTCTTGCTTGAAATACTTCCCCGCCGTCTCGCTCTCGAACCGGGCGCGGACCCGGGAATAGAACGCGTCCCGGCGCAGCCAGTCGTTCAGCGGGGTGATAAACCCGATCTTGGGCATCTTGGCGGACTTCTCCGGCAGGATGTGTCCCGCCGCCCGCCGGAGAGCCACCTTGGTCATCCCCTTCTCCACCCGGTACTTGGACGGGATGGAGGTGGCCAGCGCCAGCATCTCCTTATCTAGGAAGGGCACCCGCAGCTCCAACGACGCCGCCATGGACATTTTGTCCGCTTTTTGCAAAATATCGTAGGGGAGCCATGCCCGCATATCCACATATTGCATCCTCGTGACCTCGTCCTCCCCGGCGGCCGCGTCGAAGTAGGGCTTGGTGAGGGTGTGGGGCGGGATCTGGGCGTATCCCTCGTGGAGGTATTTCCCCAGCTCGCTATACTGGAAATTATAGTTGTTGCGGATATACCGCTTCTCCAGGGGTAGCCGGCCCCTCGTGAGGAACCGCTGCCCGTGGAACTTAGGCAGCTTTCCGGCGATCCCCCCCGCCAGAGAGCGCAGGGGCTGGGGCACCTTCATATATTTCTCAAAATCCAGGCACTCGATATAGTAGTTATACCCGCCGAACAGCTCGTCTGCCCCCTCCCCGGACAGCACCACCGTCACATACTGGCTGGCCATCTGGGTGAGGTAGTAAAGGGGCACCGCCGAGGGGTTGGGCAGAGGCTCATCCATGTGGTACTGCACCTTGGGCACCGCGTCGAAGAAATCCTCCGCGGTGATGGTGCGGGTGATGCACTCCACCCCGATCTTCTCCGCAAGCTCGGTGGCGTGGGAGAGCTCGCTGTACTTCTCCTCGGCGTACCCGATGGAGAACGCCCGTACCGGCATATCGTCCCGGAGCAGGCGGGTGACGTAGGAGGAATCCACCCCCGAGCTGAGGAAGCACCCCACCTCCACGTCCGCGATGCGGTGGGCGCGGCAGGAGCCCCGGAAGGTCTCCTCGATGAGGGCCTCCCACTCCTCCATGGTCTTGGTGTCGTCAATGTGGTACTGGATCTGGAAATAGGGCTTGATGCTAAGGCCGTTTGCCTCGTCCAAGGTAAACATATGCCCCGCCGGGAGCTTTTTGACCCCTTCAAACAGGGTCTCCTCGTTGGGGATGTACTCAAAGCACAGGTAGGTGGGCAGCCACTTCTCCGCGAACACCGCCTTGAACTTGGGATGGGGGTAGAAGGACTTGATCTCGCTGCCGTAGAGGAACGCCCCGTCCCCCTCATAATAATAGAAGGGCTTGATGCCGAAGATGTCCCGGGCCCCAAAGAGCTTTTGGGCCTCGCGGTCATAAATGACAAAGGCGAACATCCCCCGCAGCCTCCGGGGCAGCTCCTCCCCCCACTCCTCATAGCCGTGAAGAATGACCTCCGTATCCGCCTTGGTGGAGAACACGTGGCCCTTGGCGGTCAGCTCCTCCCGCAGGGCTTGGAAATTGTAGATCTCCCCGTTGAAGGTGATGACCAAGTTCTTGTTTTCGTTGAAGATGGGCTGGTCGCCCCCGTGGAGGTCGATGATGGACAGCCGCCGGAAGCCCAGCGCCGCCGGGCCCTCCACAAAGTACCCGTCGGAATCAGGCCCGCGGTGAACGATCTTGTCCGCCATCGCCCGCACTGCGGCGTCGGCGTTATAGCTGACGCTTTTATCCCAAAATCCCACAATGCCGCACATAGTTCGGCCCCCTTGTGTTACTTACTTGGAAAACTTCTTCCGCTGTTTGGTCATGAAATACGCCGGGTAGAGCCGCCGCAGGAAGTTCTTCTCCCCCCAGTAGGAAAGGGGATCGTGGATACAGCTCTCCTTCTGCAGCTTGGGCCGGAACGCCGCCAGCAGCCCCGAGGGGTTCCCCCCTTTTTGATACAGCTCGATGACCCGCTGCCGGAGAGCCTCGTCCTTGATGTAGGTGGTCAAAACGTCCTTGGGGACCACGGTGTAAAGGCTCTCGGTGTTGTCCGCGATGACCTCGCCCTCAAAATCCTTTTCGTAAATCAGGTCGTCCACGATCCACTTCACCGCGTTGAAGCCGCTGCCCGTAACGTAGAAGTTGCTCCGCCCTAGCCGGGTGTTGATCTCAAAGAAGCGGAAGGAGCCGTCCCGCTCGTCATACTTGATGTCGAAGTTGGCAAAGCCGGTGTACCCCACGTGCTCCAGCAGCCGCTTGGCGTGGGCCATCAGCTCCCGGTTCACGTCGTTCAAAATGGCGACGGGGTTGCCCACCCCCATGGCGGCGTTGTCCTCCAGCAGACAGTGCCCGCTGGAGAAGAAGCGGCACTTTCCGTTGCGGTCGCAGTAGACCGTGAGGATGTGCATGTTGTAATCCAACCCAGGAATGGTGTCCTGTATCAGGAATTTATAATTATACCCGCTTTTCCCCAATTTGTCCAGCATGGCGGCTAAGGAATCTTCGTCCGCCATGCGAAAAACCTTCTTTTTCCCTTCGAACTTGGCGTAGTGATATGCCGCCGAGGACGCGGGCTTGGCAATGACGGGATAGGGGAAGTCGAATTCCAGGGGCTGGGGGTGGGCGCAATCGTACACGAAGGTCTTGGGGTAGGGCACCCCCACCTCCTCACAGATGGCGTAGAAGGAATCCTTCAGCACCAGCTTGTCCAACAGCGCAAGGTTGATGTAGGGGATGATGTAGTCCCTCTCCAGCTCCCCGCGGTTTTCCACGATGAGCCGGACGTACCAGTCCCCGCAGGCCATGAGCAGCCGCTTCTTGCCGGGGTAACGCTGGGCGATCTCGTGGAGCCGCTCCACGAACCTCTCCTTGTTGTCCATGTCGGGCACTACGATGTTTTCAATGATACTGGAGCGGGAGATCATCACGCTTTTCAGCATACTCACCGCCACCGACTTGATGCCGTATTCCTCGTGGAAGCTGCGGGCCAGGGAATAGGTGGTGATGTCCCCACCCAAGATCACCGGCACAAATTCTATCTCTTTCATCTTCCCCTCATTCCTCCGTTCCAAATTTCAGCAATAAGTACGGCTCTATCTCCAGAGCCTGGGCCAGCCGAAACAGCAGCGCCAGAGAAAGTCCCCTGTCCATGTTGGGGGACTCGATGGCCGCCATGTGCTGCCGGCTGATGCCCGCCTCCTCCGCAAGCTGCTCCTGGGAGAGGCCGCGCCGCCTTCGGTAGTACCCAATGGCGTAATATAGATTGGTCATTCGCTGTTCTACGTTCCGCTCTTTTGCCATGCTTTTCACCTCGCCTTATTAAGTCTATCCAATCTCTCGCCAACCTAAAATAATCTTAAACACGTCAAAATACGTGTATTTAACGTCAACTTTCGCTCCAACCACGTTTCCCGCCGTCTAGCAGGCGACCAGCCTCACTCCACCAGCCCCTCCAGATCCTCCAGGGTCAGCCCCTTCTGCACCGCCAGATTCACCGCGTAGCCGATGACCTTCCCCCACTCCGCCACCCGCTCGTCGATGTCCCGGGTGGTCACGAACGCCCCGCCTGTGGTAAGGCTCTCCGGCTCCAGCTCCCCCCGGCCCGCCTCCTCCAGCACGTCACGCACCAGGGTGTTCACGTCCACCACCGTGGGCACTCCCACCGCGATGACCGGCACCCCCAGCGTCTCCTCGTTTAGGGCCAGGCGGTGGTTCCCCACCCCCGAGCCGGGGGAGATGCCCGTGTTGGTGAGCTGCACCGTGGTGCAAAGCCGCTTCACCCCTTGGGCCGCCAGCGCGTCGATGGCGATGACGCAGTCGGGGCGTATCTCCTCCACCACCGCCTTCACCAGATCCACGCTCTCCACCCCCGTGGTGCCCAGCACCCCCGCCGACAGCGCCGCCACGGGGCGAAAGCTCCCGAACACCTCGGGAAGCTGCTCAATGAGATGGCGGGTCACCAGCAGGTGGTCGTGGGCCAGCGGGCCGATGGCGTCGGGGGTGATGTTCCGGTTGCCCAGCCCCACCACCAGCACCGGCCCGTCCCCGTCGGGGATCATCTTGCCCAGCTCCTTGGCCAGCACCCGGCAGGCCCGCTGGAAGCTCTCGTTCTCCCGCCGCCGCACCGCCCCAAGGTCCAGGGTCACATAGCGGCCCATGGGCTTCCCCACCGCTGTGGCGGCCTCCTCGCTCCGTAGCTCCACCGCCGTCACCGCTACCCCGTCCTCCTCCCGCTCCTCGCTGCGCACTCCAGGAAGCCGGGACGCGCCCTCCACCGCCCGCGCCGCCTCCAGGGCCAAGTCCGTCCGTCTTTCCAACATAAAAGATCCCTCCCGTCAGATTTGTTCCTTCATAGCATGCCCGGATGGAGAAAATTTTTCCCAAAAGGGGCTTGCAATTCCCGGGGGAAGGTGCTAAAATACAAGTCTGTATGGTGCAAACAAGATTTTTCGCCTGATAATTCCTATTTGGCGTATCAAGGAGGTGTTTGGTTTGCCGAATATTAAATCCGCTAAGAAG
>CAZMHE010000163.1:0-4723 GCA_964566015.1 uncultured Sangeribacter sp.
CCAGGCCCGCAACAATAATGAGCTCGTGGCAATACTAGGCAACTTCGTGAACCGCGCCACGGTGCTCGTGCATAAATACTATGGCGGTATGACTCCGGCCGCAGGTGAACTGACCGACGCTGACCGCGCGGCAATGGATGAAGTGCGCGCCTCCGTGGCGGCACTTTCCGACTGCCTCGACCATTTCAAATTCCGCGAAGGTCTAAAGGAAGCCATGAATATCGCCCGCATCGGCAACAAGTATCTGGCCGACGCGGAGCCCTGGAAGACTATCAAGACCGATCCCGTGCGCACGGCCACCGTGCTCAACACTGCGCTTCAGATATGCGCCACCCTCGCGGTGGTGTTCGAGCCCTTCACCCCCTTCATGTCGGCGAAACTCGCCGAGCAGCTCCATCTCCCCGTGCTCCGCTGGGATATGGCCGGCCGCTTCGACCTCGTGGCCGACGGCATGGAGATCGGCAAACCGGAACTCCTCTTCGAGAAGATCGACGACTCTGTAGTGGAGGCGCAGGTGGAGAAGCTCCGCCAGGCAAAGGAGCGCAATCTCCTCGAGGCGTGGAAACCGGCTCCCGTGAAGGAGGCCACGGATTTCCCGACGTTCGAGAAGATGGATATCCGGGTGGGGAAGGTGCTCGAGTGCGAGAAAGTGCCCAAGGCTGACAAACTTCTGAAATTCAAGATTGACGACGGCATGGGTGGCCGCACGATCGTGAGCGGCATTGCCAAGCATTACGATCCGGTCGATCTTGTCGGCAAGGAGGTCTGCTTCATCGCCAACTTCCCCCCGCGCAAGCTTAAGGGTGTGGAGAGCCAGGGTATGATCCTGAGTGCCGAGGATGCCGACGGACGCCTTGTGGTGATCGGTCCTACGGGAGAAGTTCGTCCGGGGAGCAGTGTCGGCTGACGACGCGTACCCCCGCGGCTGACCTGCCGAGCCTGACGCCCCCCTTGAGGTGGACGAGGAGATCGGCGCGCGTGGTGATATACGCTTTGGTGCGCATCACCCGTGGAAAGCGGTTGAACCATATATCTGTGGAGCCTACCCAGCTGACCGCGGCGGCCTGAGGCCATGCCGCGAAGCTATCCCACAGTTCGAAGATACGTGACTTAGCGACGGGCGCCACACCGAGGCGTCCGTCGCTGAATCTTACTATGCAGAGGTAGTGGGCGCGCACGCGAGTGTCTCCCTTCCCGTCGCTGCGGGCGGAGACGACTATGGAGCGTCCGTGCTCGCGGTTGATCCTCTCCATCATTTCGCGGAAGAGGGGGCCGTGAGGCGAAGAATCGCGGAGTCTTTTCGAGGCGATGTGGAGATGGATCATCTCGTGGATCACGACATCTTCCCATTCTCGTTGCGGAAGGTCGAAGAGTGTGCTCAGGCGCAGCTCGAAATCCTTGGGCCGATGACCCCACAGCAGTGAGGAGCGTCGCCATGACAGTTTGCCCCGGAAAGTGCGTGCCGATGTGAGCACGAAACGAGGCTCCGGCAGCGATGCTCCGAAGATGAGGGTGTTGAAGCGGACGAAACTGTCTCGCAGGAAGGGTAGGTCGGGTATCATATAATAGGAATAAACGGAAAGGGAGTGCCAATATTCCAAATATAAATGTTAAATTTGCAACCGGTCTCCATGCTCCCCATCGTGGAGACACCCACATAAACCTGACACTTACGAAATGCGTAATATATTCATCTTATTTCTCCTGATGCTCCCGTTGATCTCATGC
This sequence comes from uncultured Sangeribacter sp., assembly GCA_964566015.1. Classification (GTDB taxonomy): domain Bacteria; phylum Bacteroidota; class Bacteroidia; order Bacteroidales; family Muribaculaceae; genus Lepagella. Next base: position 1,729 of record CAZMHE010000163.1, read on the forward strand.
GGACGCACAAACGCGGCTTCATCGGAAGCTGCCGGGGAGAGCACGACCGCGGCCGACAGTCTGCGTATGGCGACCCCCTTCGATGCCGACAGTGCCTACGCTTATGTGGCGCGTCAGGTGGATTTCGGTCCGCGGGTGCCCAACACGGAGGCTCACCGTCTCTGCGGCGACTGGCTCGCCTCGGAGCTGAGGAGACACGGAGCAGACGTGACGGAACAGCGTGCCGACCTGCGGGCGTTTGACGGCACGGTGCTTCATGCCCGCAACATTTTCGGACGCATAAATCCGGAAGCCACGGAGCGCATCCTCCTTTTTGCACACTGGGACTGTCGCCCCTGGGCCGACGAGGATACGGATCCGGAGAAGCGCGTGCACCCTGTCGACGGTGCCAACGACGGCGCGAGCGGCGTGGCGGTGATCCTCGAGATTGCCCGGCAGCTCAAGGAGTCGGGCAGCAAAGCGGGTGTGGACTTCCTCCTGACCGATGCGGAAGACTGGGGCTCGGAGGGTGACGATGATTCATGGGCCCTCGGCACCAAGTATTTTGTCGAGAACCTCCCTGAAGCGGGGTATCTGCCGAAGGGTGCCATCCTCCTCGACATGGTCGGAGGCACCGACGCGACTTTCTGCCGCGAGTATTTCTCACAGCAGTCTGACCCGGCTCTGGCGCAGAAGGTGTGGGGCGCGGCGGCTGAACTCGGCTACGGAGATCTTTTCCCCAACCGCATGGGTACGGCGGTCAACGACGATCACCTGCGCCTGATAGCCGCCGGAATACCGGCAATCGACATAATAGATTATCACCCCGGCGAAGGCTTTAACCCGCGTTGGCACACATCGGCCGACAATATGGAGGGAATCTCGCGCAAGACGCTCGAGGGCGTCGGAAAAACGGTGATGCGCACCATCACGACCCTGTAGGGGGTGATCACCTTGCACTGAAAACCTATAACCATCGGCTCTCCCTGCGGAAGCCGAACAAAGAGATATACAACCAATGGACTTTATTCAGGAACTCACCTGGCGCGGCATGATCCACACTGTCATGCCGGGCACCGAAGAACAGCTCAAGAAGGGGATGACGACGGCTTACCTCGGCATCGACCCGACGGCAGACAGCCTCCACATCGGGCATCTCTGCGGAGTGATGATGCTCCGCCATTTCCAGCGTTGCGGCCATAAACCCCTCGCGCTCATCGGAGGCGCCACGGGTATGATCGGCGACCCCTCCGGAAAGAGCGCGGAGCGTAATCTCCTCGACGAGGCTACCCTCCGCCACAATCAGGAGGCGATCAAGAAGCAGCTCTCGAAATTCCTCGATTTTGACAGCGATGCCCCTAACCACGCGGAGATGGTCAACAATTATGACTGGACCAAAGACGTGACTTTCCTCGACTTCGCCCGCGAGATCGGCAAGCATATCACGGTAAACTACATGATGGCCAAGGACTCGGTGCAGAAGCGTCTCAACGGTGAGGCACGCGATGGCCTGAGCTTCACGGAGTTCACCTATCAGCTTCTCCAGGGTTTCGACTTCCTGACCCTCTATAAGGAGAAGGATTGCCGCCTTCAGCTCGGCGGCAGCGACCAGTGGGGCAACATCACGACCGGCACGGAGCTTATCCGCCGCAAGCTCGGCGGAGAGGCGTATGCCCTGACCTGTCCCCTCATCACGAAGGCCGACGGCGGCAAGTTCGGCAAGACCGAGAGCGGCAACGTCTGGCTCGACCCGGCGCGCACGTCGCCTTATAAGTTCTATCAGTTCTGGCTCAACGTCAGCGACGCCGACGCCGAGAAGTATCTGAAGATTTTCACGACGCTCACCAAGGAGGAGATCGAAGCCCTCCGCGAGGAGCATGAGAAGGATCCGGGACAGCGTCCGATGCAGAAGCGTCTCGCAAAGGAGGTGACGACGATGGTTCACAGCGAGGCTGACTACAATGCGGCCGTGGAGGCGAGCGGTATCCTTTTCAGCAACAAGGCCGACGAGGCTCTCCGTCATCTCGACGAGAAGACTCTCCTTGATGTCTTCGAGGGTGTGCCGACGTTTACCGTGAGCCGTGCCGATCTTGAGGCAGGAATCCCTCTGCTCGAACTCCTTGCTGCCAAGACGGGTGTGTTCCCCTCGAAGGGAGAGGCCCGCAAGATGGTGCAGCAGGGTGGAGTGTCGATCAACAAGAGCAAGGTGACGGATCCGAACGCCACTGTCGGGGCTGCCGATCTCCTCAACGGCAAGTATATCCTCGCTCAGCGCGGCAAGAAGAATTATTATCTGATTATCGCTGAGTAAGGCGTTAGGGTTGGCCTTTAGGCCAACCGGTTAGGAGGTTAGGGGTTAGGGTTTGCCTTGCAGTAAACCGGTTAGGGAATTGGACATTCGAAATTCAAAATTGCACATTAAAAAAGGCGTCTCCCGGAAGGGAGGCGCCTTTTTTAATGACTATAACTTGATTCAGAGCTGCGGGCCGGCGGCTACGAGAGCCTTGCCTGCAGGGTTGAACTCGAATTTCTTGAAGTTCTTGATAAACATCTTGGCGAGCTTGTCGGCCTTCTCGTTCCATGTTGCAACGTCTGCATAGGTGTCGCGGGGATCGAGGATCTTGGGATCAACACCGGGGAGCTCTGTGGGCACTGTGAAGTTGAATACAGGAATCTGCTTTGTGGGTGCCTTGAGGATTGAGCCGTCGAGGATAGCGTCGATGATGCCGCGGGTGTCGCGGATGGAGATACGCTTGCCTGTGCCGTTCCAGCCGGTGTTTACGAGATATGCCTTAGCGTCGTTGGCCTTCATCTTCTTCACGAGTTCCTCGGCATATTTTGTCGGGTGGAGCTCAAGGAATGCCTGGCCGAAGCAAGCTGAGAATGTCGGGGTGGGCTCTGTGATGCCACGCTCTGTGCCGGCGAGCTTGCTGGTGAAGCCGCTGAGGAAGTAATACTGAGTCTGCTCGGGTGTGAGGATCGACACGGGAGGAAGCACACCGAATGCGTCGGCTGA
>CAZMHE010000164.1:0-4628 GCA_964566015.1 uncultured Sangeribacter sp.
CTGGTGGAAGATCACACCTCCGATCAAAGCCACCGGAAGCATGGCTGACTTAAGATTCTGTCGAGATAATTGCATGGTGCAAAATTAGCAATTATCTTCGGATTATTCACTCACCCCTCTCCAGATTGTCAAGATCTTTAAGCAATGTATCGTTAGTGACCTGCATCTTTCGATAAAGAAGAATAACGGCAATGAAACCGAGGATACCACCTATAATGCCACCTGCAATTCCACCATAGGCCGCTATCTGCTTAAACTCACCCATATGTCCCGCTCCAACCTTAATGTATAATTCCGTGAAGAAGGCTGCCACCCAAATCACCGACAAGGGAAGCATCACGCAGATCTGGATAAATCGTTCTCTTTTCTGGCGGATCAGTTTTCTGCGTAACTCTACAAGTGAACTCGTTCCGAAGAATGAGGGCGGAATTCTTACAGTTTTCCAATCGAGCAAAGAATCAATTGTGGCAAACACAAGATAGATTAAGGCATACCATTGGGAGATACCTGCCCATGCCGACATCCCTACGAAAAAGAGATACGTAAGTGGGAGAGCGACAAACTGAAACACAACGTATTTGTTGAGCCACGAAGCATTACCCTTCATTATTTTCCTCATGAGAGTATCGTTGACAATCTTCTGGGTGTCGAGACTCTCCTTCATTTCGGCAAGTTGCCGTCTCATTATATCGAGTTCTTCCATATCCTTGTTTATTTCAGAGTGATTTGAGTTTTTCCTTGATTCTCATAAGCCTCATTCCCAATGAACCGGTTGAGACTCCTACGATCGATGCTATCTCGTCATACGGGAGATCTTCAAGCCATAGAAGCACGATGGCCCTATCGAGCGGCTCGAGTTTCGATATTCGCTTATGCAGCTGTTTCGACTGCCGGGATTGTGGCGTGTCGCCCGCTATCACATCGTCACTGATCTCAAGTGGAGATGTTTTGATCTTTTTCTTCCTCTTATATGAAATGCAGGTGTTCAAGCTAACCCTGTAAACCCAAGTCCGGGGTGAGGAAACTCCCCGGAACTTACCGAAGCCATTCCAAAGGTTGAGCAGTACCTCCTGAAAGAGGTCATCTGCCTCTTCCCGGGAGGAAGCGAACATAAAGCAGACCGAATAGATCGTGCTCTTCTGCTCCATTACAATTTTTTCAAAATCCTTCTTCTGCTGAGAATCCATTTTCAAATCATGACGGAGAATATATCCGCCACACTCTATTAGACGAATACCCGAGGGGTTTATCACATTTTAGAAAAACTTTTTTGAAGAATTTTTATTTAGCTCCGTTGATATGGGTTATAATAACCGTAATTCAGGTTGTAAAACCTGCCCACAACTCAGAAACATAATCTTCCATAAATCGTTTTATTAATATAATTCAACTTTCTCAAGCGAAAGTTGAAGGTTATAAGGTTGACGCTTCGCTGGTTATAAGGTTAAGATTATTAAATTAGCGACCTTAAAGACAAAGTCGTTAATATAATCATATCATAACCTCATAACCTTATAACCTAATAACCTTTAAGTTGAGCTTGCGAAACTTAAAATAATATAATAGACATCGCAAGTGATGTCATAACTTTAAAATATGAAAGACATAGATTTATCAGAAATCAAATCTCCGGCTGACATCCGCAAGATGGATATTCCGGAGCTCACCTTACTTGCCGCTGAATTGCGCGGCAAATTACTCGACAAACTTTCGGTGCACGGAGGCCATGTAGGTCCTAATCTCGGAATGGTCGAGGCAGTGATCGCCCTTCACTACGTATTCAATACTCCGGAAGACAAGATTATCTTCGATGTCTCCCATCAGACATACCCGCACAAGATGATCACGGGACGTATGGAAGCATTCACCGATCCGGCTCATTATGATGATGTAACCGGATATACTAATCCTAATGAGAGTGACTACGACCTATATTCACTCGGACACACCTCTTCTGCGGTTGCTCTTGCAGCAGGTCTTGCAAAGGCCCGCGATCTTCAGGGAGGTAAGGAAAATGTAGTAGCCGTCATCGGTGACGGATCACTCAGCGGAGGTGTGGCTTTCGAGGGTCTCGATTATGGTGCCACCCTCGGTTCAAACTTCATAGTGATTGTCAACGACAACCAGATGAGTATCGCTGAAAACCACGGCGGAATCTATGCAGACCTCCGTCTGTTGCGTAACACCAACGGCACCGCGGAACCTAACCTTTTCCGCTCTATGGGATATGCTTACCGTTATGTGAATTACGGCAACGACCTGAAGAGTCTTATCGATATGTTTGAATCTGTAAAGAATATCGATCACCCCGTAGTAGTCCATATCAACACCATGAAAGGTATGGGTTTACCTGTCGCGGAAGCCGACAAGGAGGAATTTCACTTCTCGGCACCTTTCGATCTCAAGACCGGTGCTCCACTCCATGAGGAAGCTCCCTCAGATTCATCGGAAGATTACAGCGATCTATTCGGAAAACTGATGCTCCAAAAGATGAAAGAAAACGGTAAAGTCGTAACTATCACAGCCGGAACACCCGGTGTGCTTGGATTCGACAGAGACCGTCGCCGGGAGGCGGGCAGACAGTTTGTGGATGTCGGCATTGCCGAGCAGGCAGCCATCGATGTTGCAAGCGGACTTGCGAAGGGGAGCATGCGTCCTGTGGTAGGGTTAGTCAGCAGTTTCTTGCAGAGGGCTTACGATCAGTTCAGTCAGGATATTGCCCTTAACCGTCAGGCTGCGACTTTCGTTGTCTTCTACGGCACTATGTTCGGCATGAATGACGAGACTCATCTCGGCTTCTTCGACATCTCGTTGCTCTCGAACATACCCGGTTTACTCTTCCTCGCTCCTACTTGCAAGGAGGAATTTGAGGCTATGCTCGACTGGTCTATCAAGCAGGATAAACAACCGGTTGTGGTTCGTACGCCCGGTACGACACCCGTTTCAAACCCGAAGATAGAGATTCTCAGCGATTATTCCCGTCCTCAATATGAGATTGTGCGTCAGGGTTCTGAAGTGGCACTTATCGGCGCCGGTCTGATGTTCGGAATCATGTCGCAGGCTGCTGATATTCTCGCCACGAAGGGAGTGAACGTCACCCTCATCAATCCGAGAAATCTATCGGAACTTGACACGGCAACACTCGACTCCCTCAAGAACTATAAGGGAATCATTACGGCAGAAGATGGAATCATCGACGGTGGTTTTGGCCAGAAAGTAGCCTCTTACTTCGGCACCTCTCAGGTAAGTGTCATAAATCTTGGCCTCCCTAAAGAGTTCCTCAACCGCTACAACTATTCCGATCTTCAGAAACGTTGCGGTCTGACTCCGGAACAGATTGCAGAATCAGTACTCTCGATATTGAAATAATTACACTCAGAATACAAAAAAACTGTCTCGAATGAATATTCATCCGAGACAGTTTTTTTGTATTCTGATAATATACACAGAAATAACCCTAAGCCTAATGCCTAAGACCTAATACCTAACTCCTGATACCTTACAATTCAAAGCGGTGAATCTATCCAATGGAAATTGTTGCGTCCTGCTCCTATTTCAAAATTATACATTGCGATACCGAGATCAATCATTGTATAACCGACCAAAGAGCTACCTTTTTCAGGCTTTACTTTGTCATCCGGAACATATTTGAAATAAAATTTCTGTTGGTTTACGGCAGTCGGTGCAAGCAGAGCCGCCTCCACCCCTTTCCTGAACCATTCGGGAGATTCCGCAGTAATGTTACTCACCTGATCGGGACGCTTTACCTTATGAGACCGGAAACCATCGGCCTCGCCATAACCGATTGCGATACAGAGCACCACTTTCTCATCATCGCCGACCTCAAAAGCTCCGTCAACTTTTTTATAAGTCAATCCAACGAAGCATGTGTTAAGACCGATACTCTGGGCGTAGAGGACAAGTTTTTCTCCGTAATACCCGGCACGATATTCCAATGATTCCGACTTTTTCCCTACTACCATTATATAGTTGGAGACATTTGAAAATGAGCCGTATGAAAGGAAACCTTTGAACGCTTTCCTTTCATTGAGCACAAGCTGCATGTGGAGATTACACTCCTTGTTCAGTTTCTCAATTTCGTCATGTAAAGCGCTGACTACGCTTTCCTCGAGAGGCCTGTCCTGATACTTCCTTACGGAATGTCGCTCCTTTAAAGCTTCTAATTCATTCATATTTATAAATCAACTTTAGATTCTATATTCATTATCCAAACATCTAACAATTCTTTCAAACGAAAAGTTTCCAATCCGTCAAAGTCAACTCTCCATTATTTGTATATTACCATTTCCTTCATTACCTTTGTGTTTTGTATTAGCATTGTTCAACTTAGAACCTACAGGGAATGATACGACAGACTGAATTTAAGCTTAGTGCCAAAAGACGCGGTTGTCACCTGATTACCGGAGAGATAATGAGCCACCTCTCCTCTTTGCCGGAAAACGGTCTTTTAAATATCTTCGTAAAACACACATCATGCGGACTGACGATTAATGAAAACGCTGACCCGGATGTTCGGACGGATCTTGATAATATCCTTGATCATATTGTGCCTGAACGCCAACCTTACTATGAACACACCATGGAGGGAGATGATGACATGCCGGCTC
>CAZMHE010000165.1:0-4588 GCA_964566015.1 uncultured Sangeribacter sp.
GCCTCCGACTCGGTCCTTGCCCAGACTAAGGCGCGCATACCATGGCTGCTCATCGGCATCGTGGGCGGCATCGTCAACTCCCTCATTCTCGGTGGATTCGAGGCTCAGATAGCCGCCGTCACAGCCCTTGCGATCTTCATACCCCTTATCGGTGGCACAGGAGGAAACGTCGGCGTTCAGGCTTCGGCTATCGTGGTGCAGGGTCTCGCCAACGGGCGTCTCGAGATCAAGAATGCCTGGAGCCAGATTGGAAGGGAGTTCCTTGTGGCGATGCTCAATGCCGTCGTAATCTCTACGGTGGTGTTCCTATACATCTTCTTCACGCAGCCGGCCGACGTGAAATACTCGGTGTCTCTCGCCGTCGGGGCCTCACTGTTCGCAGTGGTGATCTTCGCCACCGTATTCGGCACGCTTGTGCCTCTCACTCTCGAGAGGCTTCATATCAACCCGGCTCTCGCCACCGGCCCCTTCATCCAGATCACCAACGACGTGGTGGGTCTCCTGATCTACGTCGGCATGTCGAGCTGGATGCTCTCAGTTTTCAATTAATATTACATTCACTCTCTCCACCCACATATTCCCCAAATACCCTGATATGGCCAAGATTGCCGAGACCCCGCTGATGCTCCAGTATCTGGAGATGAAAAAGAAACATCCGGATGCCGTGCTACTTTTCCGCGTCGGCGACTTCTACGAGACTTTCAGCGAAGACGCCATTGCAGCGAGTGAGATACTCGGTATCACGCTGACACGGCGCGCCAACGGCAAGGCCAGTTCGGTGGAACTCGCCGGATTCCCCCACCATGCCCTCGACGCATATCTCCCGAAGCTTGTCAGGGCCGGGAGGAGAGTGGCCATCTGCGAGCAACTCGAGGATCCGAAACTCACTAAGAAACTCGTGAAGCGTGGCATCACGGAGCTTGTCACACCAGGTGTCAACACCTCAGCGGGCTCACTCCTCGCCGGCGAGAATAATTTCCTCGCGGCCGTGCATATAGCCAAGAGGAGTGTGGGGATCGCTTTTCTCGACATCTCCACGGGAGAGTTTCTCTGCGCGGAGACAACGGCTTCGGAGGCCGACAAACTCCTCGCCGGTTTCCAGCCCAAGGAACTGCTCCGCATGAAGGGGACGCGCGATTTCTGCACGGCCAATTTCACCCATAAGTGCAGCGTCTTCGAACTCGATGACTGGGTCTACACCATAGAGACGGCCACGGAGCGTCTGCTGAAGCAATTCTCGACTGCATCGCTGAAAGGATTCGGAATAGACGACATGCCGGCCGGCATCATCGCCGCAGGGAGCATACTCCATTATCTCGACCTGACGAGCCATAACCGCATCTCACACATCACCACCCTCTCACGCATCGACAACCGACGCTACATGCACCTCGACCGCTTCACCGTGCGTAATCTGGAGCTTGTGGCTCCTGCCGGGTCGGAGGGTAAGAGTCTCCTCGACGTCATAGACAAGACGGTCTGCCCGATGGGTGCCCGACTTCTCCGGCGCTGGATACTTCTCCCGCTCCTCGATCCGGAGGCCATAAGGGAGCGTCACGAGGGGGTGGAGACGCTCTTGGGCGACCGCGAACTGCGCGACAGGGCGCGTGAGGCCGTGAGACGCACCGGTGATATCGAGCGGCTCGGGTCGAAAGTGGCTTCCGGCAAAATCTCTCCTCGAGATACAATCCAGCTTGCCGAGGGGGTGCGGGGAGCGATGTCCCTGCGCGGGATATTCGGAGAATCTGATAATGTCACCCTCCGGGGGATTGCCACACGCATGCCCGACGTCATGGACGTGGCGCAATGGATAACCGACACACTCTCAGCCGATGCCCCCAACTCGATCGGGAAAGGGTATTCGGTCAATCCGGGAATTGACGCCGAACTCGACGAGCTCCGCGACCTGCGCACCAACAGCCGCGCGATGCTCGACCGGATTCAGGCCCGCGAAATCGAGAACACAGGTATTTCCTCCCTCAAGATTCACTACAACAATGTCTTCGGATATTATTTAGAGGTGCGCAATACGCATAAGGATAAGGTGCCGGAGACATGGGTGCGCAAGCAGACGCTTGTCAACGCCGAGCGTTATGTCACCCCGGAACTCAAGCAGCTCGAGGAGAAGATCATGGGGGCCGAGGAGAGGATTAATGCCATTGAGACGCGTATCTTCACTGATCTCCTCACTAAGATCAACACCCGTTTCCCCGACCTTCATGCCGTGGCTTCGGGTGTGGCCACAGCTGACTGCCTCCTCTCTTTCGCGGAGGTCGCCGATGAATATGGCTACGTGCGCCCCGAGATCGACGAATCCATGACTCTTTCCATCACGGAGGGGCGACACCCTGTAATCGAGCGCAACATGCCCCCCGGCGAGCCATATATATCCAATTCGGTAAATCTCGATCCGGACTCGTGTCAGATCATGATGATCACGGGCCCGAACATGAGCGGTAAGTCGGCCTTGCTTCGCCAGACCGCACTCATCGTCCTGATGGCGCAGACAGGTTGCTTCGTGCCCGCAGCTAAAGCGCGCATAGGAGTCGTTGACAAGATCTTCACCCGCGTGGGGGCGAGCGACAACATTTCGTCGGGCGAATCAACTTTCATGGTGGAGATGAACGAGGCGGCGGCTATCCTTAACAATATGAGCGCACGCTCGCTGATACTTTTCGATGAGTTAGGGCGCGGCACATCCACCTATGACGGCATCTCAATCGCATGGTCGATCGTGGAGCACATCCATGAGAACGGACGCATTCGCCCGAAAACACTCTTCGCGACCCACTATCATGAACTCAACGAGATGGAGGGTAAGTTCCCGCGTATCGCCAACTACAATGTCTCGGTGAAGGAGATCGGGGGGAAGGTGGTCTTCATGCGCAAGCTCGAGAAGGGGGGCTCGGCCCATAGTTTCGGCATCCATGTGGCAAAGCTTGCCGGTATGCCCCCGGCGATTGTCAGAAGGGCAGACAATGTGCTCCGGCAGCTCGAGGAGGGCTCCGGAAAGGGTAAGGATACCGTGGGCAAAGGCGCGGTAGGGAATATCTCCGGCGGACAGGAGGCTTATCAGATGAGTTTCTTTCAACTCGACGATCCTCTCCTTTCGCAGATCCGCGACCGTTTGCTCAACGTCAACATCAATAATCTGACACCGCTCCAGGCCCTCAATTTGCTGAGCGACCTGCAAGGGTTGCTTACCGGTAAATGATGCACTTCCCGCGGTGGATATAGACATATCCCGGCAAGGGATTGCTTACCGTGCGCCCCATTACGTCGTAATACCTGTCGTCAACAGTAATCCGGTCGGATTCAATGACTGATACGCCATCCTCCTTATCCTCAAGTTGGCGTGCGAGGGCATACACTTCGGCGGCTCCCCATAGCCAGCACCCTACACCGAAATCCTCGAAGTCGGGAGTTGATCCATAGGTTATCGGACCGCCGTCTTCAGGAGCGGATCCGGTGCCCTGAAGGTAGCCCACCTTGCCGTCGGGATGAACGGCCCTGTTCATCGCTTCCCAACCCTGTTCGATAACCGGCTGATACACTTCGGCGTCAAGGAGTCCGGTGCGCACACCCCAAGCCATGCCTCCTACGAAGAGCGATGTGCCGGTCATCTCCGGCCCCTCGCTGCCGGGCGAGCCGAAGTTGGAGGGCGCGGCGAGGCTCACATTCCATGACCCGTCGGCACGCTGACATTTCCGGAGCCCTTCGCTCATCATCCTGAAATCAGCTTCATATTCGGCACGGTGGCTTTCGGTTTCGGGCGTGAACTGAAGCACCCTTGCAAGAGCCATATATACCCATCCGTTGCCTCGGCTCCAGTAGCAATCCTTGTCAGACTCCTTCTTGTCGCGGTATGGCGGGTCGAATTTATAGTCGCGATACCATAATCCTGTCGAGGTGTTGAAGAGCGGACGACCGCCACCTTTTGAATCGCCCCCCTGTTTGTTGCGGGTGAAGGTATAGAGGTCGTGCATGGAGGTCCAGTAGGTCTCGTCGCCGGTGATGTCTCCGAGCATAGCCATGACAGGCATACTCATCTGGATTGCGTCGATCCAGTACCAGAAATTGTTGCGTCCGGTGGCGATCATCTGGTCAATCCTCATGCGGATATGCTCCATCCTGATCTCCTCATCGGGCTCCATCATATACATCTCGAGGTAAGACTGACCGCAGCATTGATAATCGGCATTATGAGATTTGGCTTCGGTGTCGGAACTGCTGACCCACTTGTGAAAATCTCCCCAGTCGGTGCAGTATTTGAGCCAGTCGGCACGCGGATTCTCGCGGTATGCGTTGAGGAGTCCCTCGTAGAACACACCGCGGGTCCAGATCTTGCTGTTCCGTTCCTTGCCGCCGACATAGCTTTTGGCGCCGACGTCGGGATATGACGCTATGAATTTATCGGCGACCTTCTCGGTCAGCGACATGATGTGGTCGGTTGGCGGAAGCTGAGCCGCAATCGGCAGAGCGAATGCGATCGCCCCGCTCAGTATCAATAGTTTCTTCATGGCTGTATTTATCTCACCACAAAGATAACCATATATGATCAACCTACAAAATTAATCCTACAATTAAG
>CAZMHE010000166.1:0-4574 GCA_964566015.1 uncultured Sangeribacter sp.
ATCTTTGGCGCGTCATAGAACATTTTCTACTCAACAGAAACTTACTTTGACAAAAATTATTATTAACCAAATATTAACCTAAATGAAGAAGTTCTTACTTTCTCTCATGGGTGTCGCAATGCTCGGAAGCTATGCCTTTGCCGATACGGTAGAGGTTGACTTCATGGGTAGCGACCCGATGTACGGTATGGAGCGTCAGACCAAGAACCCCGGTCTGATAGCTACAGGTATCACTTATCAGACAGAACTCAGCTTCACCGAAAACGGAGTTGATTTCTCATTCACCAAAGACCAGAACAACAACCCCAAGCTTGGTTTCGGTCTGATCAACAACAGCGCTACCTCTCAGGGTCTCGCTATGGGTGCTTACTATGCAGGTAAGTGGAAACCCATCATCACTCTCACTGTCCCCGGCGGTAAGATCACAAAGAGCGTGATCACCTATACCAAGATGGTGACTATGAACATGACCGCAAACGGTGCTCTCATCGCTTCTGACGAAGCGACTCCCTCCACCTACACATGGAAAGACGCAGCAGGCGTTGAAGAGCTGGTATGGTCATACGAGAATGATCTGAGCGGTATGCAGTATATCGCAAAGATTTCTGTAGAATATGAAAGAGGTGCTACAGGCAAGGAGAACCCGAACCTCTCTTTCAACGAGGATTCTGCAAACTATCTGCTCGGCAAGGACAACACTCTGCCCGTTCTCAACAACCCCGACAACCTTCCCATCGTATGGTCAAGCTCCAACGACGCTATCGCTACCGTTGACGCTGAAGGCAACGTGACTGTGCTCAAGGCTGGTACCGTTAAGATCAACGCCGAGTTCGCAGGTAACGACGCATACAACGACCTGAAGCTCTCTTATACCCTCAACGTGCTCGCAGTGGCCGCCAACATCAGCGAGATGTTCACCATGGCTCCCGAGAACGCCAACGAGGTGTATGTTGACTTCCCGATGTATGTAACCGACTACAGCGCACAGAGCGGTAACGAGTATGTTGTTGACGCAGAAGGCAACGGCGCTCTCGTGACTGCATTCCAGATCAACGAGAACGGCGGTGACACTGAGGTTAAGCCTATCGGTTACAGCACTGGTTCTGTTATCCCCGCAGGTTGGGTTGCTACCCGCAAGAACGAGGCTCAGACTACCTGGACCAACTGGACCGGTTATCCCCAGCCCTCTACCGAGACTGTCTCTCTGACTTATCCCGAGGTTACTTCACTTTCTGTAGACGACATCTACAAGATGGTCGTTCTGAAGAACGTGACCTTCACTGAGGAGAGCCTCAAAGAAAACATCAAGGAAGAGTACTACGGCACTCTCGCTGACGGCACCAATGTTACTTTCTCCAACAAGCGTCTTGGCAGCATCCCCGGCCCCGGCACATACGACGTTAAGGGTATCTACCAGTACGCTACTAAGAACGGTAACGTATTCGCTAACTTCTTCATGCCTGTATCGGCTACCAAGGTTGAAGTCGTAGAGCCCGTTGGTCCCGAGTTCCCCGAATCGTTCGACGTTACTGCTGACATCGAAGGTGTCGTTATCGACCAGTACATCGACGAAGATACCGACGCTTACACTATCGAGGTAACCGGTGAAACCGAGGCTGACGAAATCACCCTCAACTTCAACCTCCCCGAAGGCTGGGATGCCCTCGTAGGTACTCAGATGTCATTCCACGGCTGGGGCGTCAAGAAGCTCGCCAACGCCGCTGAATGGGTAGGCCTTGACGAATATAAGGAAGAGATGGGCGCAGGTGTAGAAGAAGGAACTTCTTTCACTTTCAAGACCGGTGACAACATCTTCGGTAACTATGTACTCGTAGCAGGCGACCAGGTTGACGTAGCCAACCCCATCGCAATCGTTGTTCACGTTGACAAGAAGGAAATCCCCGCTCCCGTAGTTGGCGATCCCTGCAAGGTTACTGTTAAGTCCGGCTCTGTTGCCACTACTCAGACTGCCAAGGTTGGTGACGAATTCACCATCAACTTCGACCTCGACGAATACTGGACTCTCGCTACTCTCGAAGTAAACGGCGAAGACGCATTCGACGCTGAAGGCTACGAAGAGAACCAGCTCAGCCTCGCCCTCGCCGGTGACACTGAGATCAATGCTGTCGCTGAGTTCAACGGTGAAGTTAAGGAAATCCCGACTGGTGTTTCTGAGCTCGAAAACGGTGTGAAGATCGAAGTTAGCGACGACGCTATCGAGATCCTCAACGCAAACGGTCAGGAGCTCTGCATCTACAGCGTAGGTGGCGAAATCATCAAGAAGATGAACATCGCATCTGACGACGTGAAGATCCAGCTCACCAAGTATGTAGTTTACATCGTACGCGTAGGTTCACAGGCAGTGAAGGTTATCCTCTAAGCCCAAGACCCACCACTAATACACCCCAAGGGGGAGCCTTCATCCGAAGGCTCCCCCTTTCGTCATTCGCCCCGACACCGCCCACCCCCAATCACGTCCATCACAGCTCCCGATAAAGCATTGTAGTGGAGGCACCGCGTCAGCGGTGCGCCGAGGTTAGCCTATGGTGAGCGCCGCGATAGCGGTGCGTAACCATAGGTACACGACGCCCACACCCATCCCCAGCACCGCCTTGGCGGTGCGCCTCGTATGCCGTCTCATTATTGAACTCAAGGGAAAAATTGAACTAAAGGGAAAGAATGAAGATACGGAACTTGGTCCGGGCACTGTCGTGCCCGTTTTCGCCGAACGGGCAGAACCTTGCGGAACATATTTTCTATACCAATCGGATATGACGGAAGGGGTTACGGAAGCCACTCGGCTCTGGCGAGCCTCGTTCGCTCGGACCCGAGCGGAACCTCCCGGAACGACG
Organism: uncultured Sangeribacter sp.; assembly: GCA_964566015.1. Taxonomy (GTDB): domain Bacteria; phylum Bacteroidota; class Bacteroidia; order Bacteroidales; family Muribaculaceae; genus Lepagella. Next base: position 2,853 of record CAZMHE010000166.1, read on the forward strand.
GCACGTGCCACACTCTCACCGATAAAGCATTGTAGCGCAGGCTTCCAGCCTGCCCCGTGTACTTACCGATAAATTGTAGGGACCACTCTGATTGCGGACCTAAGGATATAAAAGAATCCATCTCACGCAGATCCGGGTGGCTGAGCTGGAGCTCAGCCGGCCCCTTGGGGCGCGGGATGGGAGCAGATTTTACGCAGATTTTTTATTCTGACATACGGCCCGTTTTTGCACGCAGGTGCGCTCGGCTGACGCCTCGCCCTCATCGCAGATGCGGCCAGACGGTCGCAGATCCTGACGGCACTTTCTGAAATGGTGTGTTTATCTGACGCCCGGGTTACCGATATACTTACCTATTCAGAAGGTGACGGAAAATCTGCGACCGTCTGGCCGCATCTGCGGGCTATCGCGAGGCGGAAGCCGAGCCCCGCGTCTTTGTTATGTGAACAGAATAAATTACAAATAAAAAATCTGCGTTAAATCCTGCCCCCATCTGCGCCCCGAGGGGCCGGCTGAGCGTCAGCTCAGCCACCCGGATCTGCGTGAGATGAATTCTTTTATATCCATAGGTCTGCCAACAAGGTTGGCACCGATAAATTGTAGGGACATGCCTTCGGCATGTATACTCAACCCTGTAGCATTTCATTTTGGTACCTGTGTCAACATCCCAAAGGGATGTCCATACAATTTTTCGGTGGGTCATTGGGGCAGGCTGGAAGCCTGCGCTACAATGCTTTACCGGTGGGTCTGCAGGGGGGTATGTTCGGTCAAAATACAATATTTGGGGGCATTGGGACGTTTTTGCAAACAAAGCGACACTGTGAAGTGTTAAAATTTAAATAACATTTACCATGAATAATAAGAACGTTAAGGATATTCCACTGAATAAACCTGCTAAAGATATACCGCAGAGAATGCGGAAGAAAGACCTGTATACAAAGGTGCTGGAGTTCCTCCGCAAGGAGAACCGCCAGTCGTTCAACTATAAACAGATTGCTTTCGCCATCGGCGCAACCAATCCGTCAAACCGTCTCGACATCATAAACCTCCTCGAAGAACTCGCCGCCGCAGACGAAATCCTCGAGGTGGCTCCCGGAAAATATAAGGCGCACAACAACCGAGGCAACGAAGCCGAGGGTATCTTCGTGCGCCGCTCAAACGGCCGCAACGCCGTCATCATCGACGACGAACAGATACTCGTCGCCGAACGCAACTCCATGCACGCCCTCAAGGCGACAAGGTCCGCGTCATGGTCTCCGCCCTCAGAAAGGGCCAGGAGCCCGAGGCCCAGGTGCTCGAAATCCTCGAGCCCAAAGACCAGGTCTTCATCGGCACACTCAAGGTTGAGAAGAACTACGCCGCCCTCGTCACCGACTCCAAATTCCTCGCCGCCGACATCATCATCCCCCGCAACAAGCTCAAGGGGGGCAAGTCTGGCGACAAGGCCATAGCCCGCATTACGGTATGGAAAGACGAGGAGATGAACCCCAGGGGCGAGGTCGTAGACATCCTCGGTGTCAAAGGTGAAAACACCGCCGAGATGCACGCCATCCTCGCCGAGTACGGCCTGCCGTACAAATATCCCGAGAATGTCGAGGCCGCGGCCAACAAAATCGAGGCCGGCATCACCCCCGAGGAGGTTGCCAAACGCGAGGACTTCCGCGGCGTGACCACCTTCACCATCGACCCGCGCGACGCCAAGGACTTCGACGACGCACTCTCCAT
>CAZMHE010000167.1:0-4555 GCA_964566015.1 uncultured Sangeribacter sp.
GGACATGGCAAGGTATGTGCCACGATGCACGCAATTAAAATTGCGGCACACGGCACCCTTGCCATGCTGCGCATGGTACAATTTACTCCGAAGTCGTAAATTCTTGCGAATAACCTGCGGTTTGCCACTCACAGTCGCTTTGCGAAACCCACAAATCCACATGATAATTTATGAGTAATAACTATCGAAATGCCGGGCGAAAGCCCAAACTTGACCCGACGGTGTTCCGATGTACGGTCAATTTCAATGCTCAGGAACACGCCAGACTCATCGCCATGCACGAGCGGTCGGGAGTGGAATCTATGGCAGCGTTCATAAAAATGCAATTCTTCGGCAAGCCTTTCAAGGTGTTTGTCATAGATGAGAATACCCGAAAATTCATAGACCGCCTTTCAGCCCTCAACTCCCAGTATCGTACACTCGGGGTAAGTTATGACACTTTGGTCAAGACGTTAAGAGAGAATTTCACCGAAAAGAAAGCGATGACCGCCTTATACCGTCTGGAGCAATACACAAAGGAACTTGCCCGGATAAACAGGCAGATTGTTGATCTCGCCAATAAATTTGACGAGCAATGGTTGCTAAAATCTCGTTAGGCAAATCTCTTTATGGAGCAATAGCGTATAACGGGGAGAAAATCAATAAAGAGAAAGGTCGTGTACTTGATACAAACCTTATCTTCAATGACGGCTCCGGTCAAATCAATATCGGTCGTGTATTCGAGGATTTCAAACGATGGATGCCTTCATCCACACGTACCGAAAAGCCTATGATGCACATTTCATTGAATCCGCATCCTGATGATAAACTGAGTGATGTTGATTTCACCCGACTTGCCCATGAGTATATGGAAAAGATGGGGTTCGGAGAGATGCCGTATCTTATAGTGAAGCACGAGGATATTGACAGGCACCATGTTCATATCGTGGCTCTTAGAGTTGGCACTGACGGTAGATGTATCTCCGACAGGAACAATTTTTACCGTAGCAAGGAGATAACCCGGGAGCTTGAGAAAAAATATGGATTGAAGCCCGCTGAAAGAGAAAAGATTACTCCCGACATGCCCATCCGTAAGGTTGACCCTGACGGAGATATAAAGCGTCAGGTTGCCAATACCGTCAAGATGGTGGGTATGCGTTACAGGTTCCAGACTCTTGGAGAGTTCAACGCAATCCTCTCCTTATATAATATAAGGTGTGAGGCTGCTGACGGAAGAGTCAACGGTCGGGAGTATCACGGACTGGTATATCATGCTACCGATGATGACGGCAAGACTATCTCAACTCCCTTGAAGGCTTCGCGACTTGGAAAGTTTGCAAGCAGGACAGCGATTGAAGCACGGTTTGAAAGAGCCAAAGACAAGATTGACATCCGTCCTACAAAGAGAATGGTTTCCGCTGTCATGAGCCGGTCAGCCGGTAAGGATGATTTCATAGCCGGACTCCATGAGCAGAACATCGACCTGATTCTACGCTACACGGACGAGGGTCGTATATATGGAGCCACTTTCATTGACCATAACACAAAGACGGTTCTGAATGGCTCTCGACTTGGCAAAGCATTCTCCGCAAATGCTCTTGACAACCGGTTCAATAATATTGAGGAAAGACCTGTTGCCCCGCACAGTGAATATGAACAGCCTGAGAAAAACACGCATCATGACAGCGACGACGGACAGGCTACACCACAACCCCGGGAACAGGCTGCAAATCAGCCACGTCCCGCCACAGCTAACAGGGATAATTTGGGCGACTACGACTTCACATTGCCGGGTCTTGACCTGTTCCAGCAAGGACAGTCATTCAATCCGGACGAGGAAGAGTTTATACGTCGCATGAAGAGAAAGAAGAAGCGCGGTCAACGACCGAAACATTAACGATATTATTTTATGTCGCAACAAGAGGATGACCTCAGGTCTTTGGCTAAAATCATGGATATGCTCCGTGGAATAAGCCTGATACTTGTGGTTGCCAATATCTATTGGTTCTGCCAGTCGCTTATCGGCGGCTGGCGGTTCCACGCCGAGACAATGAAGGTGCTCGGCAATCTCAACGAGGCGGGAGGACTGTTCAATAATCCTTGGAACGCCAAATGGTGGGCTTTACTGCTGCTTGCCCTCTCATGTTTTGGCACCAAGGGCGTCAAGAACGAGAAAATCAAATGGGTACATATATGGTTGTTCCTCAGCATTGGTTCAGTATTATTCTTCCTCAACTGGTGGATGTTGTCACTCGGATGGACTGTCATCTACATCGTCACAACAGCAACAGGCTTTGTCTGCCTTCTGTTGGGGGGCGTATGGATGAGCCGATTGCTGAAAAACAATATGATGGATGACCGTTTCAATGATGAGAATGAATCATTCCAACAGGAAACACGCTTGATGGAAAATGAATATTCCATCAATCTGCCCACCCGGTTCTACTATAAACGACGGTGGAACAATGGCTGGATAAACGTGGTGAATCCCTTTCGTGCCTCGATAGTGCTTGGCACACCCGGCTCCGGCAAGTCATACGCGGTAGTCAACAATTTCATCAAACAGATGATTGAAAAGGGTTACAGTGCATACATCTACGATTTCAAGAGCCCGGATTTGAGCATTATAGCATACAACCACCTGAAAAAGCACCTCAAAGCCTACGGCAAGACCCCGCCTAAGTTTTATATGATAAATTTCGATGATCCGGAACGCAGTCACCGCTGTAATCCCATTCATCCAAATTTCATGTCCGACATAGCCGATGCCTACGAGAGTGCATATACTATTATGTTGAATCTCAATAAGTCGTGGGTTCAGAAGCAGGGTGACTTCTTTGTTGAATCTCCAATCGTACTGTTCGCAGCAATTATATGGTTTTTACGCATATACAAGGATGGAGAGTATTGTACATTTCCACACGCCATTGAATTCCTTTGTCGCAGATATGAGGATATTTTCCCTATCCTTACCAGCTATCCCGACTTGGAAAATTACCTGTCTCCATTTATGGACGCATGGCTCGGAGGTGCGGCGGAACAGCTGGCCGGTCAGATCGCATCGGCAAAGATACCGCTGTCCCGAATGATTTCGCCACAGTTGTACTGGGTGATGACCGGCAACGATTTTACTCTTGACATCAATAATCCCAAAGAACCGAAGATTTTGTGTGTCGGCAATAATCCTGACCGCCAGAACATCTATGGCGCAGCCCTCGGTCTATACAATTCCAGAATTGTCAAACTGATCAACAAGAAAGGAATGTTGAAATCCGGAGTAATAATTGACGAGCTGCCAACGATTTTCTTCAAGGGCCTCGACAATCTCATAGCTACCGCCCGAAGCAACAAGGTGGCTGTGTGTCTCGGCTTTCAGGATTTTTCCCAGTTGGAGCGCGACTACGGAAAACCGGAGGCTGCCGTGGTGATGAACACCGTCGGCAATATCTTCTCCGGGCAAGTCGTAGGCTCGACCGCCAAGACACTTTCCGAGCGTTTCGGTAAGGTGTTGCAGAAACGACAGTCATTGTCCATCAATCGTCAGGATGTAAGCCATTCCTTCAATACGCAGATGGACAGCCTTATACCTCCGAGCAAGATTTCAACGCTGACACAGGGATTCTTTGTCGGAGCGGTAAGTGATAATCTGACCGAGCGCATTGACCAAAAAATATTCCATGCTGAGATTGTAGTTGACAGCAAAAAGGTTGACGCTGAAATGAAAGCCTATGAGCCGATTCCAGTTCTGACCGATTTCAAGGACCCGACACCCGACAGGCGTCAGATGAAGGCTGATATTCAGGCAAACTATGACAAAGTGAAACAGGATGTCCGCGATATTGTAAGTGATGAACTTGCCCGTATAGCCGCAGATCCGAAACTCAAGCACCTCCTTCAACAGAAGAGGTGAAACCACAAATCCACAACATAATAATGACTAATAATTTTGACAGCCGAGGCTATGACCTTGACTATTACAATCTGTTCCTACGAAATTATTTGTCGGAACACAGATTCCCGGAAGCGGACGATGATACTTTCATTGCGACAAGGGCGGAGAAAGCCTATGATGTATTTGTAGCATCGCGATTGGACGGAGATGAATATTACATTTCAAGTGAAAAAGCAATGGCCGCTCTTTATGAAGGTCTTGAAATTTCAGCCTATGATTTTGTCAGCGAGATATTGATGGACGAATTTACTGACCAGATTTCATTAGAGGAAGAATCCATTGAATTTTGGACATACACGTTCCTTGAAGAACTGGCACCGGAGTTCAAGGGAATAGAGCTAAGTAATGAATGGCTTGACACTTCTGAAGGAGCGGTTTTTAGACTTACCATCATAGGCCGCATAACATTATTCTTTGAGAAATATGGCCTTTAACCGATTACAGACTATGCGCGACAACATCGAGGCGATACGGATGGCGTTTAGCCTCGGTGTCAAGGGTCGCGGGGTTCAGACTGCCGAGGAGATTGCAGTGCTGTGCAAGTATGCCGGGTTTGGCGGGTTGAAGTGTATTCTCAATGATGCCAACGAACTGGCGGATGCTGCCAAGTGGAGCAAGTCGGAT
>CAZMHE010000168.1:0-1358 GCA_964566015.1 uncultured Sangeribacter sp.
CTATCCTTTCAATAAATTTACCATCACGTGGTGCCCTGCTATCGGCGATTACGATGGGATAGTAAGCGTAGCCTTTGCGGCCATGACGCTGCAATCTGATCTTTGTTGCCATTAACTTGCCGGTTTATTGTTTAGGTTGATTATTTATTCGCTCAGGGTTCCGGGAATCGCCCCTTAGCCCTTTGTGGGTGCAAAGTTAATGCTTTTTTATTTCACCTGCAATTTTTCTCAACCATATTTTGTAATTTTGCAGTGCCCGGACAATCTACCGGGTCTTTTTTCTACTATGGAAGAGAATCCCTTGCTGCAGAAACTCGACGGAATAGACCTCCGTTTCCAGGAGGTCGCCACCCTTATCACCGATCCTGACGTCATCGCCGACCAGAAGCGTTATGTGCGCCTCTCGCGTGAATACCGTGAGCTTGAGAGGCTACTCGACGCGACTTCACGCTATCGCCTTCTCCTTTCCGAAGCCGACGAGGCCCGGACGGTTCTTGCAGAGGAGGATGACGAGGAGATGCGTGCTATGGCCCGTGAACAGCTCGACGCTGCGGTCGCCGCCATTCCTGATATGGAAAACGAGATCAAGACGCTCCTTCTCCCATCCGATCCGGAGGATGCGCGCAATGCTGTGGTTGAGATCCGCGGCGGCACAGGTGGAGACGAGGCTGCCCTTTTTGCAGGTGACCTCTTCCGCATGTATCAGAAATATGCCGAGCGAAAAGGGTGGACTCTCGAGGTGACATCGGTCAGCCCGGGTGCCTCAGGGGGATACAAGGAGATTGTCTTCTCACTGACGGGCACGGATGTCTATGGTGTCATGAAATATGAGAGTGGCGTGCATCGTGTGCAACGGGTTCCGGCTACTGAGACGCAGGGACGTGTACACACGTCGGCGGCTACAGTCGCAGTGCTTCCCGAAGCCGAGGAGTTTGATGTGGAGATTCATGAAGGTGCGATCAAGTGGGATACTTTCCGCTCCGGAGGTGCCGGTGGTCAGAACGTCAATAAGGTGGAATCCGGAGTGCGTCTGCGCTACCCCTGGAAGAATCCGCAGACCGGGGAAGAGGAGGAGATACTCATAGAATGTACCGAGACACGCGACCAGCCAAAGAATAAGGAGAGGGCGCTTTCACGTCTGCGCACATATATCTATAGTAGAGAGCGTGAGAAATATCTCGCAGATATAGCCGCAAGGCGCAAGACCCTTGTCTCCACCGGTGACCGTTCGGCCAAAATCCGCACATATAATTTTCCGCAGGGTCGCATGACCGATCACCGCATCAACTACACCGTTTACAACCTTGCCGCCTTCATGGATGGAGATATTCAGGAGTGTATCGACCGCCTGACCGTAG
>CAZMHE010000168.1:1458-4553 GCA_964566015.1 uncultured Sangeribacter sp.
TCGACGGTGAGGCGGAGGCCGTCGTAGGCGGGGTGGACGTGGGGAGGGAAGGTGGCCTCCATCTCGGTGTAGAGACCGGATTCGTGGTTGGTGTGGGTGATGTAGGCTTCCTTCGGCTTGACAAGGTCGATTAGCGCAAACGCTTCTGAGAACGACATGTGCGCGAAGTGCTCCCGCTCGCGAAGAGCATTGACGACCAATACTTTCAATTCTTTCAATTTCTCGATCTCCTCCTCAGGAATTGTCTTTGCATCAGTTACATATGCGAAATCACCTATTCGGTAGCCGAGGATCGGCAGCTGACCGTGCATCACACGGATTGGGATAATCTTCAACCCATTGATATAGAAAGGTGTGTGATAATCAATCTCATGCATGTCGAATGTCGGTACACCGGGGTAGGGGTGCGGACGGAAACAATAGTCGAGGCGTTTGTGAAGGTCGTCGTTCACATCCTTCTGAAGATAGATCGGCACATTGCGGTGGGCGCAGAAGGGGCGCAGGTCATCGATACCCCCTACATGATCATAGTGGCTGTGGGTAAGGAGGACGGCATCGATGTCAGTGAGATTCTCGCGAAGAGCTTGTTCGCGGAAATCGGGAGAGGCATCGATGAGGAGAGTCATGCCGTGGGTACGGACAAGCACCGAGGCGCGCAACCGTTTGTCTCTCGGATCTTCCGAAGTACAGACCCTGCATCGGCAGGCCACTTCCGGAACACCTTTCGAAGTGCCACAACCGAGGATGGTGGCCGTGATGCGTGTGTCGATAACATTAACCTCCGGGTGAAGCACAACGGCAAAGTTTCTCATGACTTTATCGACAATCATATCGGAAAGGCGGATCACATCGTCGGCCGTTGCATCGCCGGTGTTTGCGATGACAAGACAATTGGCCGGGTAGACTTCAGCTCCTCCGACTCTTTCCCCTTTGAGTCCGGCATGTTCAATGAGCCATCCGGCTGGAACTTTCACCCAATGCTCTCCGGCGGGGTAGAATGGTATGCCGGGGTACAGGGCCTGCATCTGCTGCTCGAAATAGTAGCGGCTGACAATAGGATTCTTGAAAAAGCTTCCGGCACTACCCGTCACTTCCGGATCCGGTAGTTTCGAGGAGCGTATGCGGACAACCTCATCAGCGACTTCTCGCGGTGAGGGAGTATGCCCGAGCTTGACAGCCAGATCCTTGAGAGCCCCGTATTCGCATGAATCAGCAACCGCCGACGGCCTGAGACGAAAACTTACACGGAGCACATAATACCTTCCTTTCCATTCATGCTTGAAGCGTGAGTCGCGATAGGTCATGCCACATTCCTCGGCACTGAATACGACTGTGCGTCGGCTGACAGTGTCGAAACATTCAACATGGTGTATGATATCTTTCGCCTCAACTCCATAAGCCCCGACATTCTGAACCGGTGAGGCTCCGACCTCGCCCGGTATGCCTGCAAGATTCTCCGCGCCCGAGAGTCCCTCAGCCAAAGTCCACTTCACAAAGTCTGTCCATTTCTCGCCGGCGCCTGCAATGACGAAGACTGTCTCCGGATCCTTGTCGTAGCGTTTGATTCCACGGATGGCTGAATGAAGCACAAGACCATCGTAGTCATGAACAAAGAGAAGATTGCTTCCACCTCCGATATGTAGCACCTCGTTTTCAAGATATTCTGGTGTGCGGGAGATGGCTGTCAGTTCCTTCACTGATTTATATTCAGCGAAAAGACGTGCTTTGGCCGGGATGCCGAATGTGGTGAGGTGGGAGAGGTCTTTATCTTTCTCAAACATGGAAGGGGGAATTTTTAATGTCGAATGTGGAATGTGGAATTTGGAATTGTTCACTTTTCACTTGTTTAGTGGCGGTATTTCGTCAGGATGCCGTCTTCAAACCAGAGGACGGTTCCGTCGGGGTAATGCCACAGGTCGAGGGTCTGGCTCCAATCATGGCCGGCGTCAAGTTCCGAGGGGTTGCCGAGCGAGAGCTTACATTCAATCTTGGTCATGCCGTTCTGCACTTTTCCGAGGCATATGAGACGCCACACCTCATCGGACACCGAGGGGTATTTCTTGCGCAGGTCGGTGAGGTAGAAGAGATTGGCAAACGAACGGCTGTCGGCGGCAGAATTTCCGAAGTTCATGAAAGCCCAGGCGTTGTTGCCGGAATCATCGTGAAATCTTATGCGAAGCGGAAATGAGATATTTCCCGGTTCCACCTCATCGATAGTAACGGGGACGTATTTCCGACCGTCGATACGCTGGCCATCGGCGTCATACCAGAGAGGGGAACGAGTCCAGAGGGTTTTCCCGACAAGGGCTCCACGAGTCTGATCTACCATATCGAGGTCGATAAGCATTGGAATACGGTCGCTGGTGATATTTCGCATAGCCTCCTCCCTCTTCTTGCCGGTGTTATACTTGTAGACGGTTCCTTCCGGAGTGACAAAGTTGATGACGATTGTGCTGCTTCCGTCGGGAGTCATACGGTTCTCAGTGTCGCGATAGGTAAGTAGAGTGCCTTTAAGTCCGATTTTATCCGGGTCGGGTGAAAGTCCTGTCTGTTCGAAGATCAGTACACTCTTATTATCAGAAGCGAGGAAGTGGCACCCCGTCTCCCAGTCGGCGAGTGGCAGGCCGGTGATGTCGTCCATGAAAGATTCCTCCGGGGTAGGCAGGATAGCTTTCCTGTCATCTTTGGAAAGAGTGATTTTCTTGGTGCTTTCGACCCCGGTGAAGCAGGAAGTCAGCGACGTCGCGGCCATTAGCCCGACAACTCCGAATATTATATATCTGCAAATGACTTTCAATGTTATGTGGGTAGGTTAGAAATTTAAGTTTCGCAGCCTCAACTTAAAGGTTATTAGGTTATTAGGTTATGTGGTTATAATTTTTAATAAATATTTCCACCTTGTGATAATAAGACAAAAATCCTAACCTCATAACCAGCGTAGCGTCAACCTTATAACCTTCAACTTTCACTTGCGAAAGTTGAATTAGATACATTATGGAAGAAAAACGAAAAAGTCGACTGGCAAATTGTGCCGATCGACTTTTTTGTAGCGGGACCGAGAATTGAACTCGGGACCTCCGGGTTATGAATCCGAC
>CAZMHE010000169.1:0-4462 GCA_964566015.1 uncultured Sangeribacter sp.
ATGAGACATTGCGGTCGATATAGAGGCCCTCCACCTGATGGAAGAAGCAGTGGGCTCGGGCCGAAATTGCCTCATTGCGGTAGACACGTCCGGGGCATACGATACGGATAGGTGGCTGGGTCTTCTCCATCACGCGGGTCTGCACGGATGAAGTGTGGGTGCGGAGAAGCACGTCGACCGGATTTCGCGAGATGAAGAAAGTGTCCTGCATATCGCGCGCGGGATGATCGGCAGGGAAATTCAGGGAGGAGAAAACATGCCAGTCATCTTCGATTTCGGGGCCTTCGGCAATCGTGAAGCCCATTCCGGCAAAGATCTCGATGATATCGTTCTTTACTATTGAGAGGGGATGGCGTGTGCCGGTGGGGAAGGGAGTGGCAGTGCGTGTAAGGTCTATCTGAGAGATCTCTGCATCCCCAGCTGTGGAAAGTTGTTCCTTCAGGAGAGTGATTTTCTCAGTGACAAAGTTCTTGAGGTCATTGATGCGTTGCCCGATTTCACGCTTCTGTTCCGCGGGAACGGAGCGGAAATCGGTCATGAGTGCGGACACAGCACCTTTTTTGCTGAGATATTTGATTCGGAGAGCCTCTACGGCTTCAGGAGTGGAGGCTACTGCGGCAGCGACTTCCTCTTTGAGACGGTTGATCTGTTCTATCATGATAAGAGTCTGAGACTATGGAGAAAAACGGAAGAGAGCCAATCGGCGCGCTCTCCCGTTTTAATGAAATGCGAAGTTACAAAAAATATCCGAACCCTGCAACTCCTGTCGCAAAGTGCAATCATCCTCAGTCTTTGGGCTGGTAGAGGAATCGTTTTATACTATGTTTGGGAGTCTTCTCAAACTCTTTATCCATGAGACGATAGGATGAGAGACGGTTGAATGACTCCAGTTTCGAGTTGACATTCTTCAGGTTCTGATCCATGACCTTTCGCAGATCCTCCTCAGAGAGGCCGGCTTTTTCAGCCGCATCTTTGTCGGGGACGATGAGCACTACGAGCTTGCCACCTTCGCTGATGACGAGACTCTCGGCCACGTAAGGCATGTTGTTGACGAATTGTTCGATTTCTTCGGGATAGATGTTCTGACCCGAAGGTCCGAGAATCATGGTCTTTGAACGTCCGTTGATGGTGATGAAGCCGTCGGAATCGATCGTGCCCATGTCGCCGGTATTCATCCATCCGTCGCCTTCGGGGAAAACTTCAGCCGTGGCCTCCGGATTCTTGTAATACCCTTTCATCACATTATCACCCTTAACATAGATATTGCCGGGGATCTTCTGCGGGTCAGGAGAGTCGATGCGCAACTGCATACGGTCTACAATCTGCCCGACGGTGTGAGGACGTGCCTCTGCCGACGGGGCATATGTGAGAAGTGGGCCACATTCGGTCATTCCGTAGCCGACCGTCACAGGGAATTTTATGCGGCGAAGAAATTTCTCGACCTCGGCGTTCAACGGTGCTCCACCGATGATGATTTCGCGTACCTTGCCGCCGAAGACATCGATGAGTTTGCTCCGGACTGTGGCGTAAATCCTGTCGTTGATAAAGGGAACCTTCAGAAGGAACTTGCGCATAGGAGTGTCGAGCTGTGGGAATACCTTTGAACGGATGATCTTCTCCAGCACGAGCGGCACGGTGATGATCAGTTTCGGACGCACTTCAGCGAATGCCTTGAGCAGAACCTGCGGTGAGGGCGCCTTGGTGATGAAGCAACAATGGCATCCCTTCACGAATGGATGAAGCATCTCTATCACCATTCCATAGAGGTGACCGAGCGGGAGCATGTTGACCATGCCGTCGCCGGGGTGCAGAAATGTGAGGTGTTCGATGCAATATACGATGTTGCTCCAGAGGGAGCAGTAGGGGAGCATCACGCCCTTGGGTGCTCCGGTGGACCCGGAAGTGTAATTGATGACACAGATTTCGTCAGGTGTATCGGCGTAACAGGTGAAATTATCCGGTGTGAAAGATTGCGGGAAACGGCGTCCGAATTCCTCGTTGAGTTCGGAGTGTCTTGAGGTCAGTGTTTCATCGCGTGACAACAGGAGTTTCCCGTCAGAGAGTGAAACCGCACCTTTCAGCCCACTTAATTTTTCAGGGTCAAGATGCTTCCATATGGATTCGTCTATATATATTAGCTTGGCCTCGCTGTGGTTGACGAGAGTATGGATATTTTCCGGCTTGAACTCATGAAGGATCGGAACTGCCACTACACCGGATGTGAGACAGGAGAGGAAGGTGACGGCCCATTGTGCGGAGTTCTTGCCGCATATGGCCACTTTGTCTCCGGGAACAACCCCGGCGGCTTCGAACAGGATACGGTTTTTCTCAATCTCTTCGGCGACATCAGCAAACCTGAGATTGATGCCCCCGAGATCCGAGAGGGCTGTAAGCTCCCAATTGCGGCGTATGGCCGTTTCGATTATCGTGCAGAGGGAGCGGGAGTCGCGGTCGTTAGCTACGTTTTCCATGATTCTCTTTTTGTTTCTTAATCCTCGGGCAACTCTTTGGAGAGGCGGTTGGCGATCTGGGCGACGCTTTCACCACGCGATACAATAGTGCCGTCAGGCGCTATCAGAATGTGGTGGGGAATGCCGGTGAAACCATAGATCTCATATGGCTTGCGCTGAGTGTTGTAGATCACAGGCCAGGAGATGCCGTGTTTGCCGATCGCCCCTTTCGTATCCTCCGGAAGATCCCTTACAGCTACACCGACAATCTTGAGTTGTGGCTCGGGATATTTTTCCTGCAGGGCTGCGAGAGCGGGTAATTCCTTAATGCAATATGGACACCATGATGCCCAAAAATCAACAAGTGTGAAACCATCTTTGTTCACTAACTTTGAAAGAGGAAGTGGTTTGCCGGTCTCGGTCTCACCCTCGAAATCCACGTAAGGTTGTCCGGGGGCAGTGGCAGCGCGGAGCTCCGCTATGTCGCGGTAATGCTTAGTCTTGGATGAAGCGGCAAGATTTTCCGGAGCGGTGGAAAGAAGGCTGTCGATCTGAGGAAGGTCAGCATACTTGATAAATTCCATGCCCAGATAGGAGCCGATCGGGTCAGTGCGGTGGGCGTCGTAGGCCTTACGAACAAAATCAAGATAGAGTGACATGTCGTCGAGATTGTCTACTGAATCAAGATCGAGCATGATGTCGGAGAAGAGGTCGTTGAGTGGTGTTCCTGTAGCCGATGAGATGGAGTCGTTGAGGAGAGCATGGCCGGGCTCCACTATATAGAACGCACGCGTGCGTCCGTCAATCATAACTGATGCAAATACGGGATCAGTGCCCGGATTCACCAATTCCAGACGGCCGTTCTCCACAATGCCCGAAGCTATCACGGTTGAGTCGAGAAAGTTAACGATCTCCACCTGCTGTCCTTCAAATTTGGAGGGTAGGGTGATGTCGAGTTTAGGAGTGCGATTGCACGCGCAGGGGAGGATAGCCGCGGCTGCGATGAGCATGGGAGCTACTCTGTTGATGATCTTATGGATAATTTTTATCATGTCGGAAGAAAGGTTAATACATAGATAGATTGCGAAGATAAATAAATTTTTTGATATTATAAGAAAAAGTTTGTGTTTTTTCTGAACCTTTAGAAATGCAGACTCGTTTTATAATTGAAATTTGAAAGGCCGTGACAATCCTGAAAAAGGATGCTCCGGAATTTGAAACGACACAATTTTTATCAACTTAATTAAAGAATTATATTATGAACACAGCACCTTTGAGCGGTATTAAAGTAGTAGATTTCACTGAGGTCCAGTCGGGACCTTCATGTACTCAGATGCTCGCCTGGCTCGGCGCCGACGTCATCAAGATCGAGCGTCCCGGCGTAGGCGACGCTACACGTAAGGAACTTCAGTTCAATCCTGATCTCCCTTCATACTACTTCCTCCAGCTCAACTCAGACAAAAAATCACTCACACTCGACGCCAAGACACCCGACGGCAAGGCCATCCTGACCAAGCTCATTCAGGAGTGTGATATGTTCGTTGAGAACCTCCACCCGGGAGCTATGGACAAGCTCGGTTTCTCATGGGAAGCTGTTCACAAACTCAACCCGAAATGTATCTATGGTACAATCAAGGGTTTCCCTGTATCTTCAAAATATGCCAACCTGAAGGCTTACGAGCCTATCGCACAGGTGACTGCAGCCGCAGCTTCAACGACAGGCTGGTTTGAGGGTCCTGACAATATTCCTACCCAGTCAGGCGCTGCCCTCGGTGATTCCAACACAGGTATGCATCTTCTGATCGGTCTTCTTGCCGCGCTTGCTCAGCGTGAACGCACCGGCGAGGGTTGCTTCGTATATCAGTCAATGCACAATGCTTGTCTTAACCTCTGTCGTATCAAGACCCGTGACCAGCTGACTCTTGACAAGATCGGCTATCTGACCCAGTTCCCCCAGTATCCTGATGGAAAGTTCTGTGACTGCGTGCCTCGTTCAGGCAATATCGAAGGTG
>CAZMHE010000170.1:0-2953 GCA_964566015.1 uncultured Sangeribacter sp.
AATTTGGAATTTTGAATTTGGAATTTCGAATGTCGAATTATTTCACATTCGACATTCAACATTCGACATTGAAAGTAGTGGCAACGTGGCGACGGGACCGAGGCGCATCAGGGCATCTATCACCGACAGGTCTGTCTTGACACTGCCCGACAATTCCCTTCCTCGCGCAAGAGCCGGAGGAGTCAGCTCCACTTTCCCGCATCCGAGCAATGATATAACAACGGAATGAATCCCCCGGTTGAAATCACCGAGAGTAGCTGGCAAATCAGAATAAATCTCCCTTAAATCCGAAATAAGGTGTGAATAATATGGCGCACGCCCATAGACGGCCTCTAATGCTCCGAGATGAGCATGAGGCCAGTTGCCGTGGAGCGACAGTTCGACACATCCCGGGTCAGTCAGATTACGCAACTTTCCGGCACCCCCTGCTACAGCAACACTGAGCGTCATGATTCCCCCTCTTGCCGGGATAAGTGCCCGGGAGAAATCCTTACCCCTGACCCCAAGCCTTCGGTTGGCCTCCACACACCCTTCGGAATCGGAAGCTCCGTGGCTGACGGCACGTAGCCATTCGGCATACCATTCAGCAGAGGCAAGATAGGGAGGCGTGGTCACCATTTGTCGGAGTCCGGGTTTGCATCGCGAAGGATCCTGCGCCAGCGTATCTTGCCGTCGAAGAGACCCCTCTCCTCATCAAAGGAGACTATCACGAACATCGGCGACCCGACAACATGGTCTTCCGGCACAAATCCCCAGTAGCGGGAATCGGCCGAACGGTCGCGGTTGTCGCCCATCATCCAGTAATAATCCATCTTGAAGGTATAGTAATCCGTCTGCTCACCATTGATGAAGATCTTGCCGTCGCGCACCTGAAGGTCGTTGCCCTCGTAAACGCGGATAGCGCGCTCATATAGCGGCAGGTTGCAGAGTGTGAGATGAAGCGTCGAACCGCTCTTCGGAATCCACAGCTCACCCATGTCGGTGCGAGTCCATCCGTAATCGGCGTCAAGAGGGAACATACCCGAGAGGTCGAAAAGACCGCTCGCGCCCTCCCTGCGCAACGGGCCGGAAACCTCCGGCCATGTCTCAACCGTCTTCTTCATCTCCTTCGTGAGAGGCACGTCATAATACCTGAAGCCGGCCGCCTCCGATTCGATCGGACCCGATCCGTAGTCATCGGCGCGCACGCCGAGATCAGCCCAACGTTCAGCCGGTATAGGATTGCTGACGGGGATAATGTAGTTGAACTGCACATTGTCCGGCTCGGCTATGACCTCACCGTTGATGAAGACGCTGTCATTGCGAATCATGAGCCGCTCCCCCGGGAGACCGATGGCACGCTTCACATAATTCTCACGACGGTCCACGGGACGCCACACGATGTCGCCGAACATGGAACGGTTCTGCTCCATATATTCCCTCGGATTGTCGATGCCGTTGCGGCGAAGCTCGTACGCAATCTGGTAATAATCGGGATTCTGTATCTTGAGCGCCACCGTGTCACCCTGGGGATAGTTGAAGACCACGATGTCACCACGCTGTATTGAGCGAACTCCCGGGAGACGGTGATACTTGAGGCTCGGCTTGTCGAGATAACTCTTCGTGTTCACGATAGGGAGAGTATGCTGCGCGAGGGGAAAATGTATCGGAGTCTGCGGCACTCTCGGGCCATACACCGTCTTGCTCACCCAGAGATAGTCGCCCACGAGGAGTGATTTCTCGAGACTCGAGGAGGGGATCTTATAGTTCTGTCCTACGAAAGCGAAGATGAAATAGACGAGCACCAGCGCATACACAATGGCGTCGACCCAGCCCATCACCGTCCTTACAGGCCCTTTCTTACCCTTCCACCAGGTCCAGGGGATATAAGCCGTGATATATATGTCGAGCAGGAGCAGCCAGAAGAGTGCGAGCCAGGGATTGCCCATCCATATCACCCAAAGGAAGAAGAGGGTTGAGACCACACCGAAGCGGATCCAGCGTGTAGTCTTTGTGCGGGCGATGCGTTCGCGCAGGGTCGCCATTCCCTTCCGGGTTGGATCGGCCTTCGGATTGGAAAAATCTTTATTGTCGCTCATGGTGCGTAGTCGTGTGGTATATATGACGGATTGTGTGGGTAAGTATTCAGGTTGGTTCAGAAGATGCCGGTGGTGCCGGTCACGTCAGAGAGCATGTCGGAGATGGTGTGATAACCCCTCTTCCCGACGAGCCATTCGGCAGCCATGACGGCGCCGGTTGCAAAACCGCTCCTGTCTTTTGCCTCATGGGTGATGGTGATCGAATCAGATGAGGAATCCCATTTCACGATATGCGTGCCGGGCACTTCACCCTCGCGCACATGGTCAACCGGGAGGACACCCTTACCGACCTGGCCGTCGGAATCCGGCTCGCCCCAGGAGCCTACGCGTGTCACTTCCGAGACGATATCCTCGGCAAGGGTTATGGCAGTGCCCGAAGGATGGTCGAGCTTGTGAATATGATGGATCTCCGTCATGGAGGGGGAATAAGCCGGGAACTTCTCCATTACGGCAGCCAGATAACGGTTTACAGCCCTGAAGATGTTTACACCGATAGAGAAATTGGAGGCGTAGAGGAGAGTGCCGCGGCCATAGTCGCAGATCTCGCGTATTTCCGGGAGAGCGGAGAGCCATCCGGTTGTGCCGCACACCACCGGCACGCCGGCGGCGAAAGATCGGAGAATATTGTCGACTGCTGTTGAGGGAGTGGAGAATTCTATTGCCACGTCGGCATGGCGGAAAGCGTCACTCTCGAAAGCGTCCGGATCGTCGGAATCGATCTTGCAGACAATCTTGTGACCCCTTGCTGTTGCTGCCGCCTCAACCATATGGCCCATGCGTCCATATCCAATAATTGCTATCTTCATCTTTTCGATACTTTTTCTAATCTATAAACGTCCCCATCCCCAATTTATTAGACACCCGCTTTCATATAC
>CAZMHE010000170.1:3053-4228 GCA_964566015.1 uncultured Sangeribacter sp.
AGGTATGTTGATGGACCTCTCCGATATTGTGGGAAGACGTGTGGATTTGGTGGATAATGACGGTCTTAAGGACTACGCACGCAAAAGTGTCTACAACGACAGAATACTGATCTATGAGAGAGGCAAGTAAAGACATCGGTCGCATCGAGGATATGCCTACAAGAGATACTTTGGGAAGTTATTCTTAAAGATATTCCGGCCATGACACCGGTATTGAAAAGATACCTTTCCGAAGAAAATTAGGACACAATTATTTTGAACCCCGGTAACGTTCCCTCAAAGACCTTTCTAACCCACAAAATCGCGGAAATATAGATAAAGCCATAAACTTTATCTATATTTCCGCGACTGACCTTGTAGCAATTACTATAATTCTATTTGGAAAGTAGAAAAGATATTATTTAGCGATGTGGGGCTTACCGTCGCTGACGTACATCTGTCCCTTGAGGGGCTTCTCTATCCTGCGTCCGTAGAGGTCATACATGATACCGCTCTTCTGCACGGGAGCCGACTCCGGAGCATCAACTCCAGTGATTCCATCTTTCTGATAGATGGTCTCACCTTCATATGTCACCTTGAGAAGAGTAGTAGAAGTGTAATTACCTACGACCCCTCCATAAATATTGGTTATAAATCCATACTCTGATCCAACTCCGGGAATCCATTTTATGTCATCGTATACTTTCTCCGGCCCAGCTCCATAATCATCATATTCTCCCATCATCATAATGGGAACAATTGACTCGCCTGAATCTTCAAGATAACTCTCGCACTTGACTAATACATTCCGATCTGTCACACCCTGAGCACAGACAGTAGTCTCTTCTCCAACAGATAAACCAAAATCATATAACAGCCCCCATTCACTTTCTCTATCCTGATCGTTGATTCCATTGTTGGTGACATCCCGGATCCAGACCTTCTTACCATCCACATTCAGGATAGTGGGGTGTGGATCATTGATGTCTTTTGCAATCACAACACATTCGCGGGAATCAAGTATTGTATCCTTTACGACACGCACCGTATATATTGATTCTTCGGGTCCAGATCCACCCGGAATATTCGCATAGTATTTGAGAGTCCACTCCGTCCCCGGACAGAAGTAATTCTTATACTCATATCCCCACGAGATGGACACGACCGTCATCAGTAAGGCAATTGCCAAAATCAAT
>CAZMHE010000171.1:0-4194 GCA_964566015.1 uncultured Sangeribacter sp.
GTCTGGGGCATAGCGATGTCGCGGAAGACAAGCACTACCTTCTTGTCTTTCCACTCATTCTCCAGCCGGTATTTGGTGTTGAACCAGTCACCATCAAACACCTTGTAGAGATAATCGTCGGGCCAGACACAATCATTCAATGTGTCAGAAATCATCGAGATACCTTCAAAAATGAAGAGCACCCGAAGCCGACTGTTAGTGTCAAAGTATTTGTATATTCTATCTTGTATCTTCATTCTACTAATTTAGTATTAATTTGGTGTAGGAATTACAATTTCCGATGAGCTTCGGCTATTTCTCTTCCTTTTTCAAAACCAATTCTAACATCATTGAAAGTTTCCTCGTTAATAGAGTATGTTTTCCAAAGAGAAATACAGTGAGATAGCTTCTCAGAAGGGTTGGGAATTATCGACAGCGCCCCCACAAATTCTAAGACAAAATAATATATATCAGTTCTGTAGTCCTCTGATATGGGAAATGTCTTAATATCTCTATAAAGAGTATTAAGCGCGTCTGGGAGTTTTGTGAAGTCATTACTTTCTAAGACATTATTATAAAAAAGAGAACATAGGGTAGACAGAACATTTGAAATACTTTCATTTGTGCCAATCTCTATTCTCCTAATCATCTCAGAAACTAAATCTCGATAACTCGGAGGAGTGGGATTATATATCATTGCATTAAGAGCATCCTTTCTTATTCTATATTCAGGCGAATAGATATCTTTTTTTATAAGCTCTACAATTTCTTTCTTTTTTAAGAAGGGTTTTGAGAAAAGATTATTAAGGCTGATGAGTGCCTCCAGTACGGCAAATCCTTTTTCTTTATACTCCAGTAGTTGTTCAATAACATCGGATACATCATTCTCCGATATTCCATTTGATCTATTTAAAGACTTACAAAACTGAGTAATTGATGCTATAAATCCTTCACTAAAGTCAAAGAAACCGAACATGCTATCTTTCTCTGAAAATAGAGCCTCCTTATTAATCATAAGAGTATCACCTACTTTCTTTAAAATGGCATTAACTTGATCTGCTGTTAAATGGGTAGAGATATAACTAACTTTTTGTAGTTTATATGTAAAGTTTTGAATAGGCGCAGAGTTCGTAGTGAATTTTGCATCCATACCCAATAATGATTGAACTTGTGTGAATAGATAATTGGATATGGACTCAATTTCTGTATCATTTGGAAAAATCCAATTAAACGATAATAACATCTCTGAATTTGGGGTGGAACCGGCCCTCCATTTTCTAATGGTTTCGTTCACTATTTCTTTCTGTTCAATATTTAGAAATTGATAGAAAAATGTTATTCCCTCATAGGCACAACTAACCAGATCTTTCTCTTTAGATATAAGACTGTCAGTAAAAGCTTTTAGGAGCTCGTCGTTTATGGCAATACCTTGAAATTCCCTATTAGGGATTGTAATTCCTCTTTTATTACCCCCATTAATGTATACACCTATAATATCTTCATAAAACTCTGATAGTTTACTGGTTGGGAGACAACTATAAATTATTCGTATATCCTCATCGCGAAATTCGGTTGCGTGTGAATTATTATCCTGGTCTGCATAAGCGTTAATTTGGGCCTCAAGTAGTTCAACTACTTGAGATTCTTCTAATTTTATGCTTAGACGGGATAGAATCGATAATATTAAAAGTTCATAGTGCAGCTTGTTTAAGTATGCTTTATTACTATACTCTTCCGCCTTAAATAATATAGCAAAGAGAGCTTTAGCATTCTCTTTCGTAAAGGTAGATAATATTTCTCGATTAAGTATTGCATCATTAAGTTTTGCGTTTTGGGCTCTTAGCAAAACTGAAATTGATATGCCAATGTCAAAGGGCGAAATTTTAGACAGGGCATGAGTAAGACCATCCTGATTAATTGTCATAGATGGTAACCCATAAGGATATCCTGCCCTTTCGTAAGTTCTTAAATATCTATAAGACTGCAAGTACTCAGGATTGTATCCTCTCCCTCCAAAATTTCTGGTAGTTGTAAAACTTCCTATTCCAAATTTATGTATCTTTTGAATTGTTGGTATTGCTTTTTTTGTATATAGGTTTAATCTGAATGATTCTAATATTCTATTAAAAGAAAGATTCTCATTTTCATTAATATATGCCGACTTGTCAAAATAAAGATAGAATCTACTTTTGACAATGGCAAGGAGTTGTTCTGTCAGAGACTGAAGAGAGAGTAATTCATAAGAAGAGTTATTAACCAACAATTCAACCTTGAGTTTATTAGAACTTTTAGATAATAAATCATAGGCTTCTTTGTTGTATACTTCGCCACCGACTTCTAATAAAATCGACGATTTCCATAAAATACCTATATAGTCGGAATCTTGCACTTCCCACTCATTTAAGGTGTCAACCAATTTTGATCTATTTGCGCAAACAAACGCAAACAATGCTATTTCATATTTGAAACGCCGGTACAGATCTATTGCATATAACCCAATAATATGAGTTTCTATAAATTCCACAGTTTCCTCAAACTTCTCCTTATCATAAGAGTACCGATAAAGAGTTAGTAGGCTAATATTTAGGGATAATAACTTTCTCTTTAATTCATCTGTCAAATTATGAAATTCTGAATGTAAACTCGTTAATAACTCCTTAAACCACTCCAGATTATAAGGAGTGCATGTTATTTGGTTACACCAATCAAGTTCATACAGTAATTCTATAGTTTTCTCATTCGACAAATTCCAATTAGAAAACTTTTTATCAATAAATGGAATCTCATTAATGATATTATCAAATGTATGATAATATTTTGCAGGAAGTAAATGCCATCCGGGATATGTTTCTCGAATACTTCTAAGTTCGTTTATTATATCGTCTATCTTCTTATTCTCACTCCATCTTACACTAATCTGTGGATTCCAAGGTCGTTCATCATATAAGCCCTTAGACAGATAAGTGAAGAAAAAATCCAGCCTCTCTTTATATTTATCATTAGTTTTATCCTTATCTTTAATAATTTCGCCTAAATCAATGACAGATATACCTCTTTTTTGATTAAGTTTTATTTCTGAATCATGAAGATTTGAGGATATATTGACTAAATAAATAGGTGCAACATTTTCGCCCATAACATCCCTTAACCATCCTATCCAGCTAAGGAAATTAGGGTCATTCCCAGAGAACCCGACTAGACAGAGCAAGCCTTCAATCAAAGACTGTCTAACCGTATTTACAAATTCTGGATGTGTATTTGGGTAAGTTCGATAATCCTCTTCTGAAATAATGAACGGTCGAATCTCTTTAAAACTTCCATGAAGTTTGATGATTCTAGGGAAAGGTTTATATAGAAGAGTCTCTTTATTCGTAACTACAGTATATGTCGGATTTTCCTTATTGGCGGCACGCTCAATAAGTGTATCATAATTAGTCGTAAATATATCTCGCCAAGGTAATTTTACTAGCTGATAATGTAATTCACCCGGAGTTAGCTTATCATCCGGCAGAGATTGCAGGATTAATTCATTTAGTTCATTTTTGCCAAAGCAAGCCTCTACTTGAGACGCTAGACGAATGGGATCGATGGACTCAGTTGATTCTGGCTGTCTACTAAAAAGACAGTTATAAAACATCTTTCCGAGGCCATTCCAATCCTTCATTTCAACTGAAGAATCTCTATTAGCATTTAAACTAAAACCGGCCCCTACCATAATCGATGCTTTCCTTTGTGAAGAACCAAGAAAACGCAAAATATGATCCAACTTCATTTTTATTGAAGAAGGAAGCGAGGCTTTAATTTCATTGAATTTTTTATCATCCATATGCAAAAGAGTAGCAATATTGCTATTTTAGTTTGGTAACGATGTCGCCGTAGAGGGCGTGGTTCTTGATGATGCCATCATCGAGGTTGGGGACTATGCCGCGTTCGGCTACTACTGCGAGGCGGTTGTGATATTCTTCACATTCGGCTACTTGGGCTTTGAGGGTCTTCAGTTGGTTGCGCTGCTTAGTGGAGAGCGTTGACTCGTTGGCCTGAAGATCTTCGATTCGCTTGTTTAGTCGCTCGATGTAGGGCAGGAGGTAGCGGGAACGGATGCGTTCCACTGTGGCCACGTTCATGCGATGAACGTAAACCAATACCTGAAAAGCACCCTTTTTCGACGCGAACAACCAATAGATGGGTCGGTTCTGATACATCTTCTTGTGATCT
>CAZMHE010000172.1:0-4167 GCA_964566015.1 uncultured Sangeribacter sp.
TTTACCAGTAGCAGGCTCCTTCGACCAATTTAGCCTCTTTTGGCGTTTCAGTTTGACCTGGACGAGTCCAGTATTCGTTATAGAGCGAACTGTAGCTTGTATTGAGTTCTGGAAATTGTTTCCAATGATAGGCGTCGTTGTCCCAACGCTTTCCCTTGATTCCGAAAAGGAGTTGAGAACCGCCGCCGAGATGAATAGCCTTTTTCCCAAGTCGCTTTACATGCGCCGCAAGCGGCAGGCCATAAGCCCCGCATCCTATGATGGCGAAATCAAAGTCAGTGTTTGAGATCTCATTCTCCATCCACTTAAGCGCCTCGAACCAATCGGCGTAAGGAGGTTGTGCACCGGCATTGGATTGCACAGCACGCAAAGTGAGCAATTCATAATCAGGATATATTTCCTTATTCTCAAAAAGCTCGGCATGATGGGCATGCTGGCTCTTAATCGTATCCTCAAATGGATGTATGACGAGTACACGCTTCCCTTTAAGCACTCTTGTCCATGGGTGGTCAACAAAGAATGGATAGAGACATTCGAGGTGAACGTAGCTGACATCTTTTCGCAACGGCATCAATACCTCCGAGGCATTGAAGGAGCCGAGTAAATCGATTTCGGGAATATCCGCCAAATATCTTTCAGAAAATCGTTCGAGAGTCTCTATTGACTCGGGAAATATGCCCGCATTGAGGCGCATAGACTTGAATACAAGTTTATCCCACCAGGGCAACCCCTCATTCGAGGTAATATAGCGCATTATCCGCGACGGCAGTCCAGTTGACGAATGCGTTGCGAGATAATTGACCAAAATTCCAATTTCACCGGTACCGAACCGGCTAATCATGCATGGGGCATCTCCATCGAGCAACTCGAAAATCTTATCGTTGGCCCGCTGACGGTCCATTTCACATTCGGGGATGGCAAAATTTGGCTTCGCTAAAGCGCGGTACACTTTGCGAGTAGCCTTTAAAAGGAAGTCTCTAAAATCCATTATGAGTGTTCAAGTTCCTTTATATTACACTTTTGTATTCCGGGATGCTGATGAAACCACGAAAACAAGCGAGCGTCAAGTTCAGGATCAAAAATTCGACGAATACCAGTTTTTATGACTTTAGCCGGGGAGCCTCCTAACATCTGATTCTCCCCATCAGCCACGGTAAAATCTTTTCCAACCAAACTTCCAGAACAGATGATTGTATAAGGTTTAGTATGGGCACCAGCATTGACTGTAGAGCGATTGCCAATCCAGTTATAGGCACCGATAACTATTGGCCTCGAAGGATATGACACCATTCCAGTGGCCAAATCTTCGACGAAATGGAAGCCACTATTCATTATAAGTGTCTCAAAAGCAATTCGCGTACCTTCTCCTATCGTTATCGAAGAGCCATTACAAACAATCCTTACATTAGAAGAAATATATGCTTGAGAGCCCAAGCTCAAAGCTCCCGCGACAACTCTGACCTTGGAATTCGCGCCTATTTCACAAGGCCCATTAAACACAACCTTGGCTCCATCCGTAATTTGAATAAATCCACTTCCGTCACAGCAAGTGAAACTGCCTGTGTTGTTTCCAATCTTTATCATACCCCGTTTTATCGGCGCAGTAATCTCAACTTCGCCTTGCAGCTGGAACAGTTTAACCTTAGAATAAATGAACACAGGCAATTTCCTTGCCTGGCTAAACGGCAACGTCCTGAAGTTGAACCATACAGTTCGCCATAAACTTATGCGAGGCTGCGAAAGCCTTGCCTCCAAACTACCGCAAATCCTACGAATTAAAGAATTCATAATAGTTAATCATTGTCTTTTACGAAAGTTTGAGCTCTAAGTTTCCCCTTAGCACCGGCCAAAGTCTTTTCAATCTGCGTTTCAATTTATCACCAAAACGTTCTTTAGGAGTATCGCTTAAAAATCCTCTCCGGGAATAGTCCATTTTGATTCCGTGACTTTCAAAAAGCGGTTTAGTTGGTTCAAACCATCGTCCCTGAACAATACCTGTATAGATGTAGGGAATGATTTCAAAAAAACCGTCAAAAACGTATGACCTCGGTACACCGAGATACAAATTGTTCATTTTTGACGAGCGCTTGCTCCCGAACTCCTCAAACTCCCATGCAGACTCATAATCTCTGATGAGACGCAAAAGTTCGTCTTTGCGCCATATAGCAGCCTGGCATGACACTCTATAACGCTGATAACGTTTCACATAATAAAGATTATCATATTGTGATGGTTCATCGTGCCATGTCGACGGGTTAGAAATATATATACACTTTATCTTTGGATTGTCCAACATTATGCCCACATACTTCTCAACGATATCATTGCTAACTGGAGCTTTTAAGAAGTAATCTTCTTGGAGATATAGAACAATATCATCAGGAATAGCTTCGAGAGCATATCGAAGACATCTGCTCCAGGTTTCTCGTTTTGAGCGGGGCACATTGTGGGATTCACAACCTTTGATTGCTGTGATTTCGAGACCCTCATACGAATAATCCTTATATTCCGTGTTAAGGAATAATTTGCCACCGCAATTTGGCCAATATGTTTTAAACAACTGAAAGAATGGATTCCAACAGTCTTCAAACTTATCACATGTATTGACCAATATTGAGTATTCCTTTGTATTCATAACTGTCTGCATAACTTACTTGAGACTGAAGTCCACAAATTTCCAATGACTCTTTTTTCATCCTCATTGAGTACTACTAAATAATATAATGGTAGTGAGACTCCATAAACTATAAGGAAAAAAAGAAAAACATTGATGGTTGAGAAAACCATTTTCACACCTATGGCAAAGAATGATATCGCCGCTATACCATATACGACGCGCGACAATGATTGTTTCATCCAACAAACCACGGAAATTCCAACGTTAACTTTAGCGTAGTAAACTTTTAGAGCACAAAGCGGAAGAACTCTGAATATCATCCAATTTACCGACACCCAAATAGGGGAAAACAGTCCCGTCGAAAACATACAGGCACTCACTATCAAATGCGGTAGGTTTAAGACTGAAGCTCGAAGACAATATTTTTTTATGCGTCCTTCCGCAGCAATCGTTTGCTCAAGAAAACCAGTTGTTTGCTCTAAAAGTGCTGAAATAAGTATTACCAGACAAAACGAAGCAGTCCAAGCGGGAACTTTTCCAAGCCACAATGAGAGAGCCGGGGGCAGCATAAAAAGCAGAGGAATACAGATAAAACTGAATACCATCAAAGACGCTTTACAACCTTCGTAACTAATCCTAATCATCTGGGCTCGGTTGCCACCGCCTTCCGACTTTACAAGGACAGGAGTAAGCGCTTTAAGCAGATTTGACGAGATACCCATCAGTAGGCC
Source organism: uncultured Sangeribacter sp. (assembly GCA_964566015.1). Taxonomy (GTDB): domain Bacteria; phylum Bacteroidota; class Bacteroidia; order Bacteroidales; family Muribaculaceae; genus Lepagella. The sequence continues at coordinate 3,349 of CAZMHE010000172.1, forward strand.
TTGAAGTTGTATAGCTATCCCCATAGCTGCATTAATCTTTGTACCAAAATAATGATTCACCACTATAGACATTCCGTAGGCAGAGATCATAGAAGTGGTAATCGCGGTAGTTTGCCACCCAGCGAATTTCATCAGCTCCAAAAGCACTTTTGAATCAAACGAGGACTTCAAACTCAAATTCCTACACTCTTCATAATGATTCTTGCAGTATATTTGCGAAATCCATCGCATCAAAAAAGACTCAACTGCCATCAAAACGGCATAGAAAACCAGTTTATCTGCAGACACAAACAATACAGCAATCGCAATTCCAAATTTCAAAACAACATCTAAGACCCCTACTATGGAATAAAACAACATGTTCTCGTGCGCATTAATTTCAGCATCATAGGGCGCTATAGTTACCGAAAACACCGTTGTCACTATCATGCAGGCATAAACAATCGAGGCTGCGCGATACTGACCATCGGGAATACTGAGCACTCCGTTGAAAAACACAAAATATGCGCCAACGAATAACAATGTCAGCACCACAGCCATCAAGTCATGTAGTATCACAGCATTAGAAAAGTACTTCTTGATTTTTTCTTTATCACCCTCTCCCTCGGCGTAAGAAAGATGTCTCTGAGTTGACACTGCCAGGGCGGCACTCAAAAACCCCATCATACCAATAGCTCCTCCAACAACGTTGTACAGACCATAGTCAGAGTCACCAAGCGCCTCGAGCAAATATCTCGTTGTAAAGACGCCCAATAGCAACGACGCTATAGTTCTTCCATAGAGCCAAAAGGAGTTTTTTAATATGCGGGTTGCCGTTTC
>CAZMHE010000173.1:0-4127 GCA_964566015.1 uncultured Sangeribacter sp.
CTATTTTGTGCAGGATGTGCTCAAGGAGATGAATGACGACATCAAGGGCAAGACCATCGCCATTTCCGGATTCGGAAACGTGGCCTGGGGCGCAGCAAAGAAAGCTACAGAACTTGGTGCGAAGGTGATCACCATCTCCGGCCCTGACGGCTACATTCTTGATCCCGCAGGTCTCAATGACGAGAAGATCGAGTATATGCTCGAGCTTCGCGCCACCGGCGACGATATAGTAGCTCCTTATGCCGACCGTTTCCCCGGCTCTACATTCTTCCCCGGCCGCAAGCCCTGGGAGCAGAAGGTAGACATCGCTCTTCCTTGCGCTACCCAGAACGAGCTCAATGGTGAAGATGCCAAGGCACTGATCGCCAACAAGGTTCTTCTCTGTGCCGAGGTCAGCAACATGGGTTGTACTCCCGAAGCTATCGATGAGTTCCTCGCCAATAAGACAGTTTATTGCCCGGGTAAGGCCGTCAATGCAGGCGGTGTTGCCACCAGTGGCCTTGAGATGACACAGGATGCTGAGCATCTCCAGTGGAGTGCTGCTGAGGTTGACAAGAAACTCCATGAGATCATGAGCTCTATTCATGAGGCATGTGTAGAATACGGCCGTCAGCCGGATGGCTACATCAACTACATGAAGGGCGCCAACATCGCAGGCTTCATGAAAGTTGCCGATGCCATGATGGGACAAGGCATCATCTAAGACATTAGTTATTATAGAGATAATTTGTAATCAGTTTAAGACAGTGGATACCCGTGAGGGAGTCCGCTGTCTTGGCTGTATAGAAACCATTCAAACCTGATATATGAGACTATTTTCCTTTCTTCTTTTAACCTCGGCATCACTCTGTGTCTCAGCCCAAGGATATTCCTATCTGACGGAGGACTTCGAGAGCAGCGTTTTCGACGCAGGCAGTGCCTCGGTGGTGGCTCCTACCGGAAAGTGGACCGTCAACAAGAACAAGAGGTCGACTGAGCAGAAAGCCTCGGGCGACTATTCATTGAAGTTTGCCCAAAAGGCCGGTGTAGTGTTGCCGGAACTTACCGAAGGAGCCGGCACTTTGATCTACAATGCGTCTGTCCAGAACAGGCAGGTGACGGTGGAGGTATCCGAGGATGGCACCAACTGGACTCCTGTGGAAAGTTATAAGGAGACGGCAGACTGGACACGTCATTCAGTGCCAATCAATAGCGAAGCTGTAAGGTGGGTGAAGATTTATACCAATTCCAATAACCAGTTCTATATCGACGACGTGATTGTCACTAAGCCCGACGGTACTGACGGCGAAGGCAACCAGATTGTATGCAATCTCGATATACCCTATTTCATCAACGATTTCGAAAAGACTTCCAATTATCCTGCTTCAAAGGAGGCCTGTGCGGAAGAGACGGTATTCAATGTGGCAGGTGAAGGGGAATGGAGATACAAGAGTGCATATAAGGGCACCAATGAAAGCTACATCATAGACGGGTCCGGACATGACCTCAGGATGCTCAAACAGAACGGTTACGTCATTACTCCTGTTCTTTCTCAGGGCGTGACGAAAATATCTTTCAACGAGGGGCGTACCGGAAAACATGTGACACTCTACACTTCGACCGATGGAGGCCAGACCTGGACAAGCGTCAGGGATATAGAGACAGAATCGTATAACGAAATCCGTCTGGACAACCGCGATATTAACCGCATCAAGCTCTTCAACGAGACAACAAAGGGTGACATAGACGTGGATAACCTCGCAGTATATGCGTTCCCGGAAGGTACGCCTGCTACGGTCGCCACCGGTGATGTCAGTGAAGTTAAAGCTTCCTCGGCAAGAGTAACGGGGCAGATAATCTCACAGGGTGACCGGCAGATAACGGAGCGCGGAATAATATGGGCCGTGGGAAAGACTCCGGATTATAATGATTCCCGCGTGAAAGGGTTGGCAGATAAATTTGATGTCAGATTAACAGGGCTTCCGGCTGATTCCGAAATCCATGTAAGAGCATATGTGCTTGGTCTCGGCGGAATCGGTTACGGCGAGGAAAAGACATTCCGCACTCTCGAGGCCGGTGCTCCGGTAGTAAAGACTCTTTCACTCTCGGCAGATGACTTTTCAGACGAGAAGCATATCTTTATCGTAGCGAAAGGGGAGGTTAGCGACAATGGTGGCGCTTCGGTGACAGAGACAGGTTTTGTTTATGGTGAATCCGCGTCCCCGACGGTGGATGGACAGAAAGCTAAGGCTCCTCTATATGGGAATGTCTTCACAACTTCACTCGAGTTGCAGCCCTCCACGAAATATTATGTCAGGGCTTATGCCGCCAACAAAGCAGGAATTTCTTACGGAGAGGAGCTCAGCATTGAGACTCCGGAGCTGGAGATTCCCGAATACGCGCACAATGTCTATTATTGCGATCCAGGGGGTGACGACGCCACAGCTGACGGCAGCAAAGAACGTCCCTTCTTCTCGCTCCAGAAAGCTGCGGATTTGGTAGTGCCGGGTGACACAATCTATATGAAGGCGGGTACATATAACTATAAAACCCGTATCAATATCTCGGCTATCGGCAAACCGAACTCAGGTATGATTGCCCTTCATTCAATCGGTGGAAGGGCGATCCTCGACTTCGCCGAACAGGGTCTCGGATCATCTAATCAGGGTATCCGTCACACCGGTTCATACTGGCATTACAAAGGGCTCGACATAATCAATGCCGGAGATAACGGTCTACTCATAGAGCGCAACAAGCCCTCGGGTGGAAGTTATGCCGATGTGGCGGCAAATACTGCCGAGGGACATGACAACGTGATCGAGCTCTGCAACTTCATACGCAATCAGGACACCGGTCTTCAGATGAAGAATCTCGCTGAATACAACCGTGTCATCAACTGCGATTCATACTATAATACCGATCCTGATCACGGCGACGCCGATGGATTTGCAGTAAAGATTTCGCATGGCACAGGCAATTATTTTTACGGTTGCCGAGCATGGCAGAACAGCGATGACGGATGGGACCAGTTCATCAAGAAAGAGGGTGGTTTCCCTGATGATGTTACTACAACACTGGAGTATTGCTGGGCCTTTGAGAACGGTATTCTGGAAGATGGTTCAATGAGCAGTGGCAACGGAAACGGCTTCAAGCTGGGTAGTAACGAGGGTAGGAATAATGTAATCCTCAACCGTTGTCTCGCCTTTGACAATGTCAACAAAGGTTTCGACCAGAACCACAATACAGGCAGCATGATCCTCAATAACTGTTCCGGTTATTCCACTCAGGATGCCTCCAACAAGAGCCGATACACATATCGTCTTGACGAACCGGTTGCACAGGGTAAAGAGATTCGTTTTACCAACTGCACAGCCATCAGTGATGGCATTGCCGACAGGTCGAAATCAAATTACACGGTATATTCAATCACCGGCAAACAGATCACATGCGATTTCAATACACTTCCCGAGGATTATGAGACCATCTCAACAGAAGGCATGAAAGGTGAACGTATGGAAGATGGGTCGCTGCCGCGCACCGGATTCCTCATGCCCAAACAGGGATCAGTGAAGTTTGTGGATAAGGGAACCGCTGTTGTTCCATATCCCGGAGAGAGCCGTTATGCCGAGGGTATTAGATTTCTCGGAGCAGCCCCCGATCTCGGATACTATGAGATAGGTGATGATAGTGGTGTAGCCCCTGTTTTGAGTCTTACGGATAATGGAGACAGACTGAAGGGATTCGTCACTGCATCCGGTGAACTGATAGTGACCATGACCGGGAGCGGCATGGAAGACGAACATGCCGTTGTCATCACTGATTTGTCAGGGAGAGTCATCAATCGCTCAGTTTTCAGAGGACATACAACTTCATTGTCAATATCAGCCCCGAAGGGAGAGATACTGATTATCCGTGTCGATGCAGAAACACTGAAACTCCGCATCCGCTGACGTCAGAAGAACCCAAAAATAACATCCCGCTAACAATCAACAGCGCAGTGTCAGAATCCTGACACTGCGCTGTCGTTTTACTGAGGCCGAGCATCTGCTACAGCAAGCGGCAATTCTTGGCCCTAATATGCATCGGCAAGAGGAAATAAAAAAAGGGGAAGATTTTTGGATCTTCCCCGAGGAGCCGCGAGTGGGACT
>CAZMHE010000174.1:0-4038 GCA_964566015.1 uncultured Sangeribacter sp.
AGCCGGTGCAAAGGGGATGCAGCCATACCTATGAATCGGGAACGTCTGTAAGCCACCCCATCCCGGGCGGCCGCCTCTTTTCAGATGCTGTTACAGTTGCAATGCTGTTACAGATGATTTGCGGGTGGAGTGTCAGGTGGTGGCGGGGGTTATTTCACCACGAGTTTGCGGACTGTGTTGCCGTTGCGGATGATGTAGAGGCCGGGGAGGAGACCGTTGAGGTCGCTGCCTGCCTTCATGCCGTTGATGTTATAGATCTCTACGGATTTGTTGACATCCATATCGGCTGCAACACCCTCCACTCCTGAGAAATCATATTCAAGGATCGAGGAGAAGTTCTTCCAGGGATCGATCTGCTTGCACTTCTCAACCGCGTCTTTGGGGACATAAAGCTTGGCTGTCTCATAAACGTTCAGGAAGATATCGGCATTCCCTTCGATGGGGTTCTCGCAGTTATAGTAGACGGATGCGAGGCTGCTGCAGTCTGCGAAAGCTTCGGCTCCGATAAAGGCCACGGTGCCGGAAAGGTTCAGGGTTGTGAGACCCGTGCTGCCGGCGAATGCACCTGTCGCGATCATGGTGACAGTCGCGGGAATGGTGTATTCACCCTCTTTCTTCACAGGGTAGTTGATCAGGGTCACACCATCCTTGGTGAAGAGCACACCGTCAACCGAGCTGAAATTCTTGCTGTCGGCAGCTACCGTGAAGTTGGCGAGATTGGAGCATCCCTTGAAGGCGTTCCCGCCGATGAAGGTGACTGTGGCGGGAATCTCGACAGATGTCAGGAGCTGGCAATCAGCGAAAGAATCCTCCTTGATGTTGGTCACGGTGAAGGTCTGGGTGCCGTTGTCGGTGCTGAGCTTGACAGTCTCGGGGATCACGAGTGAGCCATCGGCTGCAGCGATATACTTGTAACCTGTCACCTCACATGTCAGGTCTTCCTCGCTCAGGATGGTGTAGGTGAGCTGCTCGGCCATCTTGTGGGTGGTGTTCTGCCAGTATGCGCCGGGCATTCCGGAAGCGTTTGAGAGGGCGATTACGGAGGTGTGGGGCAGGGGGGCGAGGAGGTTCTGTGCCACATAATACTCGGAAGTGACGCCGGTCTTGTAGGGGTCGATCTTGAAGCGGTGGTATTCGAAAGTCTTGCCGTTGTCGGGCGAGGTGAGCCACATACCGGTCTTATATTTCTCTTCGGTCACGTCAGTGCCGGGAGTCTTCCAGCGGCGCACGTCGAAGTAGCGGATACCCTCGAAGCAAAGTTCAACCTGACGCTCGTGGCGGAGGAGGAGACGGGCGTAATCCTGTGTGTCGGCAGTGACATCAACTTCAGGTGCGAAACCGGCACGGTGGCGGATAGCATTGATCAGCTCGAGACCCTCGGCCATGTGGCCGGCCTCAATAGCGGCCTCGGCAAAGTTAAGGTAAACCTCTCCGAGACGGAAGAGCTTCCAGTTGCCGCCGGTCTTTTTGTTGGGCTGGTACTGATGGAATTTACGGTTATAATAGCCGGTGCGTGTATAGGCGCGTCTCCAGGAGTCGATCGCGTCTTTACCTTTCGAGCCATCCTCGGTTCCCCAATACTCCGGTTCGGAGTTATTCCATGTGGCTACCGTTTTCTGGAGCACGGCGGGTTTGTATTTGCAACCGTTGTAGTAGGTGTTGGCATAGAAGCGGGGGTCACGTCCCACGTAGGGATTCGCGGGGTCGTAGCCTGAGGCTGCGTTGAGGTTGATCTCGAGTTTGGTGTCGTCGGTATAGGGGTTCTCGAGGTTGTAGATCGGCTTGCCGGTCTCAAGCATGTCGTAGGCGTCAACCAGCTCCTGTGTGGGGCAGCTGCCGGCTTTGAATATGCCATCGGTTGAGGGTATACCGTTCACTACGAACAGACCTTCCGCACGATACATAAGGGGTGAGCCCCAGATAGTTTCCTTGTCGGCGGGAGTGTTGCCGTCGTGGCTGACAAAGGAGAAATACTCCTGATATGCGTTGAGATAATTAGTGTTGGAAAGTTCGGTGTAGAGTTCGTAACCGTTTTCGCAGAGGAGCTCGTAGGCCTGTTTGTTGGTGTCATAAGCCCACTGCCAGAGGTTCTCGCCTCCGTTGTAGAGGGGAGACGCTCCGAAGAGGGAGGCCTGCGACATGATCGCACAAGCGATGCCGAGGGTCATGCGGTTGGTGTCGCCGGTCTGGCGCCAGGGGAGGAGGGCGTTGTCGATGGCCGACTGACACTCAGCGACGATATATTTGAATACCTCGGCTGCGGGGTCACGGCGCAGGTCGTTGTGGAAGACCGGAGTCACGTTGTTCAACGGAAGGTCGAGGATATAGCCGCGATCCTCGCTTCTCTCATAGTCAACCGTGTAGTTCTCGTAGATGGGTGTGTCTCCGTAGAGGCGTGCCAACTGGAGATAATAGAAAGCGCGGAGCACACGCAGCTCGTCGATTGTGGCGGCAGTGTCTTCGAGTGATTTGGAGAGGTCTGTGTCAGGATTGTCGATATCCTTGATAAGGCAGTTGATCAGGTTGATCATCTCCTGATAACGCTCCCAGTAGTTGCCGTCCCAGAGTCCCTGAGTATGGTCGTCCCAGTTGAAGGGGTGGGTGTTTCCGGAATCGTTCTTGTAGAGACGGTTGATCAGCAGTTCCTGAGTGTCGTCGGTGGAATGAGCCTCATCGGCGAGGTTGATGAAGAAATTCTCGAAGAAATAGTTGCTGAAGTCATTCTTCGGGAGGTAAGTCCATGCCACGCCGACCTCAGTGTTGATTGTTGTGGGTCGCATTGCGATGTATTCCGTAAGCACGGTCTGTGCGGCTCCCATGAGGGGGAGGGTCATCGCGACGGCAACTCCTACTTTGCGTTTGAGTTTTCCTGCCATAAAGGTTTGGTATTAGATTAGTTTATTGGAGTGTCACAAATTTAGCAATAGAAATTAGATTCCGGTTTTACCCATGTGTTAAAAAAAGTTAATTGGGGTAAATAAAGCGACAACCACCTGATGCGGGGATCGGGTGGCCGTCTTATTCGGTCGGTTGATCAGGCTAATCGTGCTGATCAGTTGGCGGGAGTCTGTGCGGGAGCGGGGGCCGGAGCGCTTGTGGGCGCGGGAGCGGGGGCTGTGGTGGCTGCGGGAGCGGGAGCCATGCTTGAGACGTTGATGGGGGTCTTGATGGCGAAAGAGGCGAGGATGCTCAGAACGCAGATGAAGATAGCGAGGCTCCATGTGGCCTTCTCGATGAAATCGGTGGTCTTGCGGTAGCCGAGATACTGGTTGCCCTGTGAATAGTCGGAAGCGAGACCGCCACCTTTTGATTTCTGAATGAGGACGGCACCGATGAGGAGGAAGCATGCCGCTACAATAAGAATGCTGAGAAAGATGTACATCGTGATGTGTATGAGTTGTTTTGTTTATATATTTTCATGTAGTGACCCCCGCCGGCACGGTGCCTGCGGAGGCATTTTTTCTTGCTTCGTTGAGGATAAGTTTCTTCAGGAAGCGAATTTGGTCTGCAAAGTAAATACTTTTTTCCGGATTAATCAAGATTAATTGCTGAATAATTTCCAATGCCCCTTGATAATCATGATTTTTTATCAATTTGTCAGCCTTTTCCTTAGTGGGTTTCCCTTCCGGGAGCGATTCCGCGAAGTATGGGGCGGTCTCCGGCAGGGGTATGGCGGCGGCAGCCTGAGGGAGGGGGGCGTCGCTCTGACCGAAACGGCTGAGGAAAGAGTCGATGGTGTCGGTCGTTGAGAGTTCCGGAGCTGCCATGTCGGGGTAGAAGGAGGCGAACTCCTCCGGGTCGATACCGAGCATCAGGCGCAGCGAGGGTATGTCGCCGACATTGGCGGCCACAATCCGGCGCAGCCTTGCGGTTTCCTCCGGAGAGAGGGAACCCTCGCGCAGGGCCATCACCGCGGGATATATGAAATAAGGGTATTCGTTCAGGTCGGTCATTGGTGGGGAGATTCAGGAGTGGAGGGGGATGTTACCAGTTGCCGAGGGTGGCGTTGAAGATGAGGTCGACGAGCTCGTCGCAGAT
>CAZMHE010000175.1:0-3934 GCA_964566015.1 uncultured Sangeribacter sp.
GGTCAATGACATTCAGCTCATCGAACCCCATGGTATAGCTCTTCAGCTTTTTGGCGGCAGCTGCCGCATTATTCAGCCCATCAGCCATATTCTCGGCGGCGTCACTTCCGGCAGAAATGCCTGAATAGTCAATTTCCGGGAGCTTGTACCCCCAAAGTTGGGCCAGAGCATTGGCGGCCTTGGTGACAATAGAGATGAAGGCTTGGAATACAGGAATAGCTTTGACGGCCAAAACACTCACCACATTACCCAAAGCTCTTCGAGCTTGGGTGGCCTGTTGCTCCAAAATTCGCATGGCATTGGCCGGGGTGATGATAGTTCGGGCCAAGTCTCCCTGAACGGAGGTAGTACGCTCCATAAGGGTCACATAACGAAGCATGGCCTTTTGGCCTTCAGTCATCTTTGCCGTACTCAACTCAATTCCATGAGCCAAGGCGGTTTCACGAAGCTGGGCCACGCTGAGATTGATACCCCAGGCTTTCAAGCCCTTGATTTGGCCAGACATACCACTCTGGAGCCGCTTCATGGCGGTATCCACATCGGTGTTCCACAGAGAAGACAGGTCGTAACCCAGCTGGGTCAGCTGTTTGCTCATCTTGGCGGAGACATCATCGGCAATACCATAGCCTTCCAATAGCTGTTGGAAAGAACCTTGGCTTTCAAGCCAATCCTGAATGTCGATACCCATGAGGTTTTGTACCTTTTTGCCGTACTCCATGGCGGCGTCACCAGCGTCTCCCATGGCTACTTCAAAGAGGTTCAAGGCTTCCACATATTCGTTGGACTCGGCAAACCAGCCACCGAGGAGAGAAGAAATTTTACGGACAGTTCTACCCATGCCCTTCAGAGAAACATTGAAACGGCCCAGCCCCTTACTGGCCCCGGCGATCCTGTCCACTTTTTCAAGGGTTCGACTGAGCTTATCCAGTCCCGACTCAGCCTCTTTAGACTCTGTGCTGATTTCGATTTGCAGCTCGTCAATATTGTTATCCGGCCCCATGTTCCTCCACCTCCTTCTGCTCTTTGCCCTTTTCTACCCAGGCTTGCATTTTGGCCTTGATTTTTTCATATCGTAGCCGCTCCTCACGCTGTGCCCGGTTTTCGTTCTCCTCCTTGGTGATGGCAAAGGGCTCCTCCAGATAGGGGTGGGCCTTTACCGGCTTGGTGGAAAAGCGGAACAGAGGCGAAGCGCTACATAGGGCATTGTAGATATAGAGCCCTTGCAGCCACAGATCATGGTTTCTTTCCCTCCGGCGGAGTTCGTATGCTTCTCGGTAGGATTTGACCAGCATACAGTCCTCGTTCCAGTATTGGTCATAGGTCATGCCGAGGGCCAAGTAGAACGGAAACTGACGGACAAACACCTCCGAATAGGAAAGAGGGGGAGCGGAGCCCCTTTTTGACTCTGCTCCCCTCTGGGAAGGCGGTTCAGTTACCAGGTCGCCTTCCACTCCAGGTTTCCCTCGCTCTCCATCATGGCCTCCATGGGATCGTTATACATGGTGGCCAGCTTATCGAACAGGGTCTCCTTGTCCTTCATCTGGTTGAAAATGTCATCCACCACTTCCTTCTTCACAAAGGGGTGGTGAGCCACGAAAGCACCGGCGAAGATGAGGGGAAGATAGGTCATGGGCTTCTTCTTCACCTCCGAGATGTCGAACCCCCTGGCCTCCAGCTTTTGGATCGAAGCCCGAGTGAACTCCAGGGTATAGTCAGTACCGTTGTGCGTAAACAAAATCTGCTTTGCCATGTTTTTTCTTCCTCCTTATTAAGCGGCGGGGGTGTCATCCTCGTCGGGGGTGATGGGGGTAGCGGCGGCGATGGTCACGGTCATGTTGACCACCTCGTTCACGCCGCCGCCATTCACATAGACGGAGGGAGAACCCTTGAACTTGAACTTGCCGTCAGAGCCGGTGGGAGTCACGGTGCCGTCAGCCTGCTCTTCGCCGCCGAACCACACAGCGTAATCCTCCTCCTTGCCCTCCAGAGCCTTGACCTTGGCATAGTCCGCCTTGGTGTAGTTGCCGGTAAAGGCCAGGGCGTCGGTATTCTGGATACCGGGGATACCCGTGGTAGCCTTATCACTGAGAGTGGTGGTGTCCAGCAGCTCAGGGGCACCGCCCAGATCAGGATAGTCCTTGATGTCGATGACCTTCTCATAGGCGGTAGCCGTAGCGGGCTTCCGCATAAGGAAGACCTTATAGGTGGAAATAGCCATATCTGTTTACCTCCTGTAAATTTGATGTTTTGCCGATACTTCAGCCGTAAAGCGAAGCACCAGGCGATAGTACCCATTCCCGGAAACGGGAGCGGGGGTCATACTTCTTCGTGTGAAACCCAGGGATTGCAGAAAATCGCTCACTTCAGCGGCGATAGCCTTGGCTTCCTGCTTTCGGCCAGAAGTCTTATTGGAGTACACTGTCGCCTCGATCATCACGATGACATGGTTCTCTTGGTGAACACTGTCCTGAGTTCGCCGGTCAGGATAGTTGTCAACCTCCTCCATGGCCACGCAGGGGAAAGAAGAAGGAGAATTGACGGTATCACTGGTTAGGTTGATACCGGGTCTTTTGAGTTCCAGGTGCTTCCAAAGAAGGTCCAGAACCTCATTCTCAATGTCGATCATGTGGCATAGACCTCCTTTGCAATTTCCATGATCCTGTCCCTCATAGTCTTCCCGGCTTCGTACATAGACCGAGAAGCGGGATTGCCGTGAGTCAACACGACATCCCCCAGCTGCTTTCCATTGGAGCCGGGGTCTCCATAGTAGCCCCAGGTTCTTTGAGAGCCGTGTCCTTCGCCATATTCGCCTCGGATAGCTCCCATTTCATCAGCTTTGGGATGATTGTCCGGGAAAACAATGCCGGTGCCGAACTCGATGAATGTGACCGCTTGACCGCTGGCTACCACCAACACTTTTCCATCAGACTCCCAACGAATAGATACTTCCACATCGTTGGTGCCGTCGTACTGAGCGTGTTGGAAGCTCACATCGGCGGTCTCCATACCCAGCTCGGCCAATCTCTTTAGGAACTCTCGGTTCTTTTGGGGAAGAGAGTTCTTGTATTGCTGAAGAACAGTGATGGCTTCCCGCACATTCCCCAATTTGACGGCGATTTTCACGATACCGTCACCTTCTTGATGGCATAGCTCACAGAGTTGATGGAACGGGCCACCTTTTTGACCGTATAGTCATAGAGGGGTTGCCCATCCTCTGTAAATTCAGGAGCTTTGTCCACAAAAAGAACGGTGTTTTCGTCCATAGGGAACTTGGGATCATCTATGACGATAACCTTGTCATACTCGGCAAGGCTGCCGAATACCTCCTCTTGGGCTTCGCCTGTTGCGCTGGAGATGTTGGCTTTGGTTTCTACCACATCCTCATAGATGACCTTCTTTTCCCCGGTGCGCTTGCCCTCCTCATCCAGAACCGGCTCGGTTCGGATATAGAGGCAATAGCCGAAGGGAACCTTATTCCGTTCCATGCACCTCATTACATCACCCCCACCATAGGGATAATGGCTCGGAGCATTTCTTCAGGTACATCCCCGCCCTTATAGGTTCGGGTGATACCATTTTCACCATGATAGGTTTCGCCTTCAGCCCCTCGCTTGGCAAGAAGAAAGTTGGCGATTTCCACCTGGTTCATAGCATACTGAGCCGGAACTTCAGTTACATCCTTCCGAAAAGGATAGGCCCTCTGGATAACCTTGTTAGCAGCCAGGGAGAGGAAAGTGCTCAGCACTTCCTCGTCGGTTTCGCCGGACAACGCCTTCAGGGCAGTCAGCTTTTCCTCATTAGTCATGCTGGGCACCTCCTTTCTCTTTGGGGTCTTAACCCTGGGTGATGATCTGAGCCATGGGGATGGCCTTGGCGTCGAAAGCCCGCTTCCAGTTGGCCTTGGCGGTCAGCTGAGCGTCGGTGGGGCTCTCAG
>CAZMHE010000176.1:0-3931 GCA_964566015.1 uncultured Sangeribacter sp.
CACTCTATCGCTGTCTCTCACGGTGAGGGCAAGTTCACTGCAAGCCCTGAACTCGGCATGGACCGCCTGATATGCGGCGATGTCGGATTCGGCAAGACTGAGATAGCCATCCGCGCGGCTTTCAAGGCGGCCGCCGACTCAAAGCAGACAGCCGTGCTCGTGCCTACGACCGTGCTCGCCATGCAGCACTATCACACCTTCTCGGAGCGTCTGCGCGACCTTCCGGTGCGTGTGGAGTTCATATCACGCGCGAAGAAACCCAAAGAGATCAAGCAGATTCTCGCCGACCTCGAAGCCGGCAAGATCGACATAATCATCGGCACACACAAGCTGATCGGAAAAGGTGTGAAATTCAAGGATCTCGGTCTGCTCATAGTCGATGAGGAGCAGAAATTCGGCGTGGCCGTCAAGGAGAAGCTGAAGCAGATGAAGGTCAATGTCGACACGCTGACCATGAGCGCAACTCCTATTCCGCGCACCCTGCAGTTCTCACTGATGGGAGCGCGAGACCTTTCCTCGCTCAACACCCCGCCGGCCAACCGTCAGCCGGTAGTGACAAATGTCTCAACCTTCGATGACGAAGTGATCCGAGAGGCTGTGGAGTTTGAGATAAGCCGCAACGGTCAGGTGTTCTTCATCTCCAACCGAATCGAAAATCTCGATACGATCGAAAACACGTTGCGCCGCCTCGTGCCCGAGATCCGTATCGTCAAGGCTCATGGCCAGATGCCTCCCGAGAAACTCGAACAGGCTGTAATTGATTTTGCCGCCCACGACTATGACGTGCTCCTCTCCACCACAATCGTGGAGAACGGCATCGACATGCCCAACGTCAACACCATCCTCATCAACAACGCCCATACATTCGGTCTGAGCGAGCTCCATCAGCTGCGCGGACGTGTAGGTCGTTCCAACCGCAAGGCATTCTGCTATCTCCTCGTGCCTCCGGGCTCGCCGCTTACCCCGGTGGCCCGACGTCGCCTTCAGGCCATCGAGAATTTCAGCGACCTCGGCAGCGGCATCCATATCGCCATGCAGGATCTCGACATCCGCGGAGCGGGCAACCTCCTCGGAGCCGAACAGAGCGGCTTCATCGCCGACCTCGGCTACGAGGCCTACCAGAAGATACTCAAGGAATCGGTGCTCGAGCTTAAGACCGAGGAATTTGCCGATTCATTCGACGAAGCCTCAGCCGACAAGACAGAGGAATTTGTGGCCGACTGCGCCATCGAGAGCGACCTTGAGCTCCGTCTCCCTCCGGAATATGTGCCTCAGGAAAGCGAGAGGATTTCACTCTATCAGCAGCTCGACAATATGGAGAGCCTCGACCAGATCGAGACATTCCGCTCGCATCTGCGCGACCGTTTCGGAGCCATTCCGGAAATATCCGAGGAACTGATACGCATCGTGCCGCTCCGCATGGCGGCACGCCGCCTCGGCATAGAGCGACTGGTGCTCAAAGGGGGTGTGATGAGGGTCTATTTCGTCGGCGACGACAACAAGGCATACTACCAGAGCCAGGCGTTCGGACGTGTGCTCGGCTATCTCCAGAAGAATCCGTCACGGTGTCAGATACGTGAGGCCAACGGCAAACGCTCGTTTGTGATTTCGGGAGTGAAGACAGTGGCCGAAGCCCTCGATATCCTCACATCTATGGAACGCTCGTGAACCAACAGGCGCGGGCCGGTGTTTTTCAGACGAGGGGTTTCTCCTTCCCTCCCACGTTATTATGAAAAACATATCCTTACGCGCTTCATCGCTTATAGTGTGCCTCTGCACGCTCCTCCCATCGCTCAACGCAAAATCAGTCAAGGCTCCCGAACAGGCAGCCTTTTCAGAGTGTCTCGACGGCACCATGATGCCCTACGATTTTTCGCAGACAGAATCAGACGTGCCCTGGGACGCCTCATATACACCTGTGTTCATCAATTATGTGGCACGCCACGGCGCCCGCTTCCTTTCCTCCGCAAAGAAGACATCAAATCTGCGCCACCGTCTCGAACGCGCCCGTTCTACAGGTCGACTCACCCCCGCCGGATTGAATTTCCTGCGTCTTGTCGAGAGGGTTGACTCCGTCACCGACGGACGCTGGGGAGCCCTCTCACCCCTCGGAGCCGAAGAGGAGGCAAGACTCGGCGAAGAGATGGCCGCAACCGCCCCCGCGCTCCTGAATAGCGGCGTGGTGCAGGCTCACGCCACATATGTGCCCCGCGTGGTCAGCTCGATGCACGACTTCTGCCGTTCCCTCTCATCGCAATGTCCTGCACTCAAGATAGAGGAGTCTGACGGAAAACAATACAATACCCTGCTGAGATATTTCACCACCAACGGTCAATATGTGGAATATCTTGAGAATGGTCCCTGGCGCTTCGCACTCGCCACCTATTGCCATGATATACTCCCCGTGGAGCCGGCGGCAAAGATGTTTTATGACGTGCTCGACTCCCATGTGCTCCAGAAAATCACTCTCGATGCCTACGGTGTGCTCCAGTCACTCCCGGCAGCCGGCATCAAGGCCGACCCTGCCGACTGGTTCACTCCGGAGGAATTCCGGGCCTGCTGGGTCGCCACCAATCTCAAGCATTACTATCAGCGGTCGACCAGCACTTTCTCCCCGATAGCCTCAGAGTCTGCCCGCCCCCTTCTCAACGCCCTTACGGAGAATGCACGCAAGGCCTTCGCCGGCACATCCGACACCAAGGCGGAGCTATATTTCGGTCATGCAGAGACTCTTCTCCCCCTTTTCTCACTCATGCAGCTCCCCGGATGCTACGCACCCAAATGCAAACCGGAACAGGTGGCCGCGCAATGGCATGACTATGACATCACACCACTCGGTGCCAACCTGATGATGGTCTGCCTGCGCGACAGCAGCGGCCAGCCGATGGTGGCCATGAGGCTCAACGGGAAATGGCTCGACATCAACGGGTCGAAAATCATCCCGTGGAAGAAACTCGACCTCCAGTGGAACAAGACCCGTTTTTGAGGATTAAGGAATTTTTGTTACTTTTGCATGAGGGAGAAGCCAAGTAGATTCTCCCGTCAAAAAAAATGAACGTAGAAAATTCACTTAAGACAGCCATCTGCTGCATCGGACATATAACCCACGACAAAATCATCACTCCACGTCTCACAGCCCACATGCCCGGGGGAACAGCCTACTATTTCGGCCACGCCATGGCCGCCCTCGGTGCGGGTGACTTCATACTGCTGACCGCTCTTGCCCCCGCCGACATGGGAGCCGTAAAAGAGTTGCGCGAGGCGGGAGTGGAAGTCAGGGCTCTCCCGAGTAAAAATTCAGTCTATTTCGAGAATGCCTACGGCGAGAACAGCAACAACCGCAAGCAGCGCGTGCTCGCCAAGGCTGATCCATTCACGGTGGATTCTGTCAGCGGCATAGACGCGCGCATCTATCATCTCGGCACACTCTTGGCCGACGATTTTCCCCCCGAAGCACTCAAATACCTTGCCGGGAAAGGTAGGGTGTCGGTCGATGCCCAGGGGTATCTGCGCGAAGTGAGGGGTGAGGAAGTCTTTGCGGTAGACTGGCCCGAGAAAAAGGAACTTCTCCGCTATGTCGACATCCTGAAAGCCAATGAACATGAGATGGAGGTGCTGACGGGGAGCAGCGATCCGAGGGAGGCCGCAATGAAACTGTCGGAGATGGGAGTTAAGGAAGTTGTCCTGACGCTCGGCGACAGGGGCAGCCTCATCTATGTCGACGGTAAATTCTACGAGATACCGGCCTACAAACCTGAGGAGGTTGCTGATGCCACGGGATGTGGCGACACCTACATGGCCGGTTATCTATGGAAGCGCAGTCAGGGTTGTGATCCCTATGAGAGCGGCTGCTTCGCCGCCGCGATGTGTACGCTGAAGCTCTCCGCTCCCGGCCCATTCCGCGCCACCCCCGCCGACGTCCTCTCGCTCA
>CAZMHE010000177.1:0-3884 GCA_964566015.1 uncultured Sangeribacter sp.
GATTCATCCTGTTTTTCCGGAAGAAATGATTATATTTGCAGTTTAATTGCTTTCCCGGTTAACCCTTCTATATCATGCCTACCGACTTTTCCCCGATTATCGCTGAACGCGCGCAACATGTTTTCGACGTCATGACTCCCAGGACGTCTGACGCGGACATCGTCCGCCTTAAGGATGCTTTCGAACTGGCTCGCGAGGCTCACGCTCCTCAGGTGCGCAAGACCGGCGAACCTTATATCCTTCACCCTATCGCCGTGGCGACTATCGCTGCCGAGGAGCTTAACCTTGACGTAAACTCGGTCATAGCCGCTTTCCTTCATGATGTGGTGGAAGATACTCCTCATCCTCTTGAGGAGATCCGCGTTCGGTTCGGTGATGATGTGGCTTATCTTGTCGATGTCCTCACCAAGAAGGAGAAGAAGAGTTATAATCTCTCGAAGCAGGTCGACAATTTCCGCCAGATCCTCGACTCGATGCAGCATGACATCCGCCCGATCATGGTGAAGCTTGCCGACCGTCTCCATAATATGCGCACACTCTCTTCAATGCGCACTGACAAGCAGATGAAGATTGCCGGTGAGACCGATTATTTCTACGCTCCCCTCGCTAACCGTCTCGGTCTCTATCATGTCAAGACTGAACTCGAGAATCTCTCCCTGCGTTTCCGTTGCCCTCACGAGTTTGAGGAGATTTCCAATCTCATCGAGCATGACCGTGAGCTCCAGAAGGACCGCCTCGAGAATTTCCGGCGTCAATTAGAGGCGACTCTCGCCGCCGCGGGTATCGAGACGGAGGTGAGGATCGAATACCGTCAGCCTTACAGCATCTGGCGTAAGATGAAGAAATATGGTGATGATTTCAATCATCTTAAATACCGTCATTTCACCGACATCATTTTCCGCACGCCGGAGGGTGGCGACGATAAGGAGATGGCTCTGCGGATATATTCCGTGCTGACCGACAGATTCCGCGAGAAACCGGGAGGTATCTCCAACTACATCGATTCACCGAAGGAGAACGGTTACCAGAGTTTCCACGTGAAGCTCCTCGCCGATTTCGGACGCTGGCAGGAGGTGCATATCTCGAGCGAGCGTATGACCCGCAATTCCCGGTTGGGTTATATGGCGGGAAACTCGCGCACCATCATCGGGCGATGGCTTGACAAATTCCGCAGTGCTCTCCGCGACATCGACTCCCACGGCACGGGCATAGACTTTATGGAGAGGGTCACCGCTTCTTTCTATAATGATGACATCATGGTCTTCACCCCCAAGGGTAAGGCAGTCGTGATGCCTCAGAAATCGAGCGTGCTCGATTTCGCTTATGAGATCTCGACCGAAACCGGACATCATGCGAAGTATGCCCGTGTCAATGGTTTCCTGACATCGATCAATGCGAAGTTGAGACGCGGTGATGTGGTGCATATCTTCACGGATCCGGCGGTCAATCCTACGAGGGAGAGCCTTGACAAGGTCGTCACCTACAAAGCGCGCAATGCCATTCGTGAATATCTCGATTCACTCCCGGTGCCGGTCTATGAACGCTGCCCCTACTGCAACCCTATCCCCGGGGAGGATCTGATCGGGTATAAGGAGGAGCGCGGTCCGGTAGTGTTGCATAAGCGGGATTGCAGGAAGGTGATTGAGCTTGCCTCTCAGTTTGGCGATAATATCGTGAGCATCGACTACCGCCCTGACGGTACGCTTTATCCCGTGGCAGTGCAGATACGGGCCGTAGACCGCTACCATCTCTTCCTCGACATCGTGGATTGTATCTCCAACACCCTGAATCTGAACATCGATTCCTATAACTCCTCGACCGTTGACTCGATCGTGACGATACGTATTGCTTTCGGGATCCATTCCTATCAGGAACTGCAACGGATCATGACCCACCTCTCCGGCATACCTGATATTGATGAAGTGAGAATAGTCAGTGGAGATAATGAGGGCTGAGGAGAGGAATTGTTAAAATTTTTTCAGCGTCACGGATATATTTTTCAAATAAAATCCGTAATTTTGCAATATTAACAGATGTATGGCCGATAGTAGGCCGGCATTAATCTAATCAGTTAATATTGTGAAACGAATAAAAACTCTCATCCTCATCATCATGATTGCCGGGTTCATCACCCCGGCCATTCATGCCAACCGCACCGTCGAGCTCGTTGACAGCCTGCAGTCGCTGTTGCCGAAGTGCAAGACTCCGGACGACAGTATCCGTGTGCTCTACGATATACTTGACACCAACGATCTCCCTGCCGTAGAGTTAAAGACGGGGAATCTTCTTCTCGACATTGCCATCAGAAAGAATAATCAGGATATCATCAAGGACATCATCCCGCAGATTGCGATAGTGGCCAAGAATGATTCCACTGAGCTGGCGAGGCTGCTCAAGGATTCCGACCACATCAGCAAGGAGCAGGACAGGAAGGCAATCAAGCTCTTCATCGAAGTGGTGAAAGCGAGCGTTCAGGCCAATTACATCCCGCAGGAGAAACTGCGTGAGGTGATCCTGAAATATGCCGCCGAGGACATGACTCCCAAGCATGACATCTATGAGGATATCCTCGACCTCTACCGCATGGTGATTTTCCTTGGCAACACCACCAACGGAAATCTCTACACGGAGTATCTGGAGCGTCTCGATCAGCTTATACAGCGCCTGCCGGATGACCAGTATTATCTGCGAAGCCTCTTCTACACGACGGCGGCAAACTGCCACACCCGCAACAACAACTACGAGCGCGCCATCGAGTGTGACCGTGAGCTCCTGAAGATGATTGACCAGCTTGAAAGCCAGTTTCATCAGAGCGGACGCAAATACCGCAACTATGACCGCAACCGCTATATCTGCTACCGCCGGATGCTGAGCAACTATCAGGGATTGACAAAGAATGAGATTAAGGAACTGTATGCGCTCTGTTCCCGGCTGGCCGACAGTAATGCCTCTGTGGCAAGGGATTTCAACACATCATGCGCTCCGGCCATCTACCGCAACATGGCGGAGGGTGAATATGCTGCGGTGATTCCCCTGATCAACAAGTCACTGACAACCGTCACCGACAACTACCGCCGCCGTCAGCTTCTCGGAATGCTCATCGAGGCCGCCGATTCAATCGGCGATCAGTCGGTGGCGAAAGATGCCTATAAGGAGTATACCAACCTCCTGCACGAGCAATTGCTGGAACACAGCGCCGAGGCTTCGCGCGAGCTCCAGATCAGATACGATGTCAACACCCTCCGCACGGAGAAGGAGCAGGCCGAGATTGACAAGAAGGAACTCGAGGTCAAGACGAGCCAACGCATTATCATTGTGGCCCTGATCGCGTTGCTTGTGTTAGCTGTGTTCCTCATGGTGCTTTACAGGAGCAATTTCGCGCTCCGCAACCGTGTCAAGGATCAGCTCGAGGAGAACAAGAAGCTCAACACCCTCATCGAAGGGATGCTCAGCGAGACTGACAATATCGCCGGCACCACCGACGCAAGGCACCTGAAGAAATAGGCTCCCATAAAAAAGGATGACTCGAAAGAGTCATCCTTTTTTATGGGAGTGTGGGGGTGATTAAGCGTACATGTTGATGATGGCTTCGTAGAGCTCCTGCTTGCCGGAGGTGACAGCGGGCTCGTTGACCTTGCGGCCGATCTCGGCGAGCTGCTCGAGGTTGAGCTTGCCCTCTTCGAATTCCTTGCCCTCTCCCTTGTCGAATGATGCGTAGCGGTCGGCGAGCATCTTCTTGTAGGGTGATTTCTCGAGAACGTTAGCGGCGCACTCAAGAGCGCGTGCCATGGCGTCCATGCCGGCGATGTGGGCGATGAAGATATCCTCGAGGTCGGTGGAGTTGCGACGGGTCTTGGCGTCGAAGTTGGTACCGCCGTTGCCGA
>CAZMHE010000178.1:0-3838 GCA_964566015.1 uncultured Sangeribacter sp.
AGGAAATCCACAGCGTCGAATATAGGGGAGAGAAGTTTCATTGCTTCCTTGTAGGAGAGTTTACCGCGTGAATTCACATAGGAAGAGAGCGACTCGCCGTTGATATACTGCATCACGTAGTAGGCCGTGCCGTTGGCCTCGAACACCTCATTCACCTTCACGATGTTGTCATTCTGCGTACCCATGGCATGAAGCTTGCGGGCTTCGGAGATGAAGTCAATGAGGCTGTTGGAGTAATCTGTTTCCTTCCCTGCCTGTGGTTTCACGTCAGTGCCCTCTCGGTCGGAGAAGGCTGTGGGAAAATGCTCCTTGATGGCGAACTTGGCCTCGGTGGTGACGTTGCCGTAGCGTACCTCCCCCAACACGAAATAAGTGATACCGAAACCTCCCTGACCCAGCACCTTCACTATCTTATAGTTTCCGGTGCCGCTACGCAGGATAGTTCCGATCGGTAAAGTATTTGTATTGCTCATCTATCTTAGTCTCGTTTTTATTTGTTCTTTATTTTTTTATTGCTCCCATTCTCATATCACCTTGCCACAGCCCTTACCGGTTGGCCGCATTCGCGCAACCAGTTCCCGAAGAACACACCGGAACTGATGAAGCCGAGACCCCATGCCCGCTCCAAAGCCTCCGGGTCAATGGTCGCCGTGGTGTAATAACCGTGTGTATCGGCTGAAGCCGTATAGTCATCCAATACGTAGCCTGCGGCTGGAAGGAATATGGCGTTGCCGTTGGGGCCGGTGATACGGTATCCCTGATGTCCGTTGTGTTTCTCCCAGGTCCATCTGCACGCGTTCTTCAGTTCCGCGAACTCCTCTTTCGTGGGCAGTCGCCAGGGATTCCCCCATACGGCTGCTGCGGCATCATATTGTGGCTTGCCGGAAATGTCACCGATATTCCTGTCGACAGTCCGGCAGGTCTCATAAGTGTAACTTTCCTTCGGTACTGTCTCACCCCAAGCGAAATAGCTGCCGTGCGCCTCCGGAGAATCAGCACCGACATTGCAGGCGGCCCATTTCAGGCCGCTCGGCAGACCGAGGTCGACGTATTCGTGACCATTAATCTTTCCCGTAAACCTGGAAGCTCCTGACTGTTTGCTGCGCTGCGCAAAAACAGGCGAAGCACAGCATATCCCCATGAGGATTGCCATGCCGAATATCCGGAGCCGGAATCTGTTTATCTCTTTTATCGGTTTCATATCAGACTCTTTTCTGTTTCTCCTTTCCATCCTTATTCCTTACGATGATTTTTAATGAATCAAACGCGCTTCGTTTTTTTAGTTTGAGACAGGACGCACGGAGAACCCAATGCATCGTACACTATTACCTAAGGCATTAAACTCACCATTATAATGCTCCTTAGTAAAATGGAGGTATTTAGCGTATTCCCGTCCAAAGTCACTATCACTGGTGCTCCAGTAGTCACCACATAGACCAACGGCGTAGAAGGACGACCTGCTGGCGTAGCCCGCAGCGGGCAGGAAGATGGATTTTCCATTTGTACCAATTACTTTATATCCGGTGTGGCCATTTAGTTTTGTCCAAGTCCATTGGCATTGCTCCTTAAGTTCATCTAATTCATCTTCAGTTGGCATTCTCCATGACCCACCCCAATTTGCAGTGGCAGTATCATAGTTCGGATCTCCTGAAATATCTCCAATTTCCTTATCTAAAGTCTTACTATTTTCCTCTGTATACTCTGATTTGGGAGTAGTTTCACCCCAGGCGAAGTATTCGCCGTAGTCGGAGGGGGAATCAGCACCGACGTTGCACGTGGCCCATTTCAGACCGCTGGGCAGACCGAGGTCGACGTATTCATGGCCGTTAATCATGTTGGAGAGGGTTGCGACAGTAGTGTTGGAGGTACGATTGTCTTTACGGCGGTCGAGCTCGATGACATGGCGGTTGGGACTGTCTGCGTAAACCATGAAGCGCATTCCCTGCATCTCGTAGCCGGGACTTGCAACTGCATAGCTGTGCTCGCCGGGAGTGAGCGGAATCTCCGCACGACCATCCACTGTGGGATAGATTTTTAAATCTACCATCAACTCGGCTTCCGCCGGTCGGACTATGAATGTTACAGGCTCTCCCTCCTCGCCTTCCGCCTGAAGTTTCACCATATAGACCTTCTTGCCCTCAAGCGGACCTACCTCCGTCAGCTTGAAATCTATCTCCAGAGGGTCGAATTCCTGATGCTTTACCTTCAGGAAGCGTGTATTGGCCGTCACATACACAAAGTATTCCCCTGCGCTGTAGCTGACATCTCCTATCACATTGCCCTCGAAAGCGAGTCCCGGTTTGTTGAACGCCACCTTCAGGAGCGCGCACGGTTCACCGTTGAGGTCGCGGCGCATATTGGTAGAGGCCGTGAGATCCGTGAGATTGGCGGAAACTCCGGCAAGCGTCAGTGTGCGCGCATGGAGTTTCCCTCCTGACTGGGAGAGAATCAGGATGACCAACAGAAGCAACGCGGAGGGCGCAACCAAACGTTTTCGCAACATATTATAAATGAATCAAATAAATTAAATGAATAAAACGCACTGAGCTTTTTATTCTGAGACAGGGCGCACGGATTGCCCACAGTAACGGTCGTTACTGCCCATTATCACTTCCGAACCATAGAAGTAGATCTCATAGGCGAGGCTCATATTGCTGTCGTCAGGAGTGGAGCTCCAATAAGAACCCTTGTGGAAGTATACTGGTCCGAACCAGGAGCCTGCAAGGCGCAGGAATATGGATTTTCCATTTGGGCCAATGATCTTATAGCCTCCATTCCTAATCAAACCCCCATCTCTATCTAGTTCTACCCAAGTCCATTGGCATTGCTCCTTGAGTTCATCCCATTCATCCTTAGTTGGCATTCTCCATGACGCACCCCAATTTGCAGTGGCAGCATCATAGTTCGGATTACCTGAAATATCTCCAAAAAACTTATCTACCGTTTTACTGTTTTCATATTCATATACTGATTTGGGAGAGGTCTCTCCCCAAGCGAAGTATTCGCCGTAATCGGAGGGGGAATCCGCACCGACGCTGCATGTGGCCCATTTCAGGCCGCTCGGCAGACCGAGATCAACGTATTCATGGCCATTAATCATATTTGAGGGGGTTGCCACGGATGTTGTGGAAGTTTTAGACTGCGGAGTGTCTGGACTGCGGTCGAGCTCGATGAGCTGACGGTTGTCGTTGTCGGCATACACCATGAAGCGGCGGCTCTGCATCTCGTAGCCGGAACTTGCCACGGAATAACTGTGCTCACCGGGGGTGAGGGTGAGTTCCGCTCTGCCATCGACTGTGGGATATTTCTTGAAGTCGATCATCAGCTCGGCTTCTGCCGGACGCACTATGAACGTCACATGCTCCTCTTCCGATCCAGCCGATTGGAGTTTCACCACATAGACTTTCTTGCCCTCGAGAGGGGAAATCGAGGTCTGCTCGAAGTCTATCATCAAGGGATCGAAATCCTGATGTTTCACTTTTACGTAGCGTGTATTGGCCTTCACGTATACGAGATACTCCCCTGCGTTGTAGCTTACGTCACCTATCACGTTCCCCTCGAAAGCAAGTCCCGGTTTGTTGAATATTATTTTCAGGAGTGCGCACGGTTCGCCGTTGAGGTCGCGCCGCAAATTGGTGGAGGCCGAAAGATCCATCATGTCGGCAGAGACCTCTGCAAGACTAAGTGTACGGGCATGAAGCAGCGGTCCTGATTGAATGAACATCAGTAAGACAATCAGCAACAATGCGTAAGAAGCCTCCAAACGTTTTCGCAACATACTCAACCTAAAAGATTTTGCCAAACAGATTCTTTATACGCGATCCTATACTTTCCTTTA
>CAZMHE010000179.1:0-3638 GCA_964566015.1 uncultured Sangeribacter sp.
ACGACCCCCTGATTAACAGTCAGGTGCTCTAACCAACTGAGCTACTGAAGCATTCTTCTTTCGTTTATCAGATTCTCTTCTGATATTGGCGCTTCAAGATGGGCTTGAACCAACGACCCCCTGATTAACAGTCAGGTGCTCTAACCAACTGAGCTATTGAAGCATTTTTTGCAATCTTTGAAAGTTTACGCCTCGCGTCCCTCTCAATTGCGGTGCAAAGTTACTGCCTTTTTTACAACTGTGCAAATATTTTTGCACTTTTTTTGATAAAAATTTTCAAGACATTCCTTATCACCCTATCAATCACACTTATCACACTCTCTCCGACCGGATGAATCGTTAGATTCTCAGAACTCCAGACCGGCTTCCTTTATCATACGCTTGTCTTCGTCGATCTGGCTCCCGACTGTTGTCAGCAGATCTCCGACAACTCCGGCGTTCATCCCTACACGGATTGCCTCAATCTGAGTCTTACGGTCAAGTTGCTGGCGCCCTCCCGCAAAACGCAGTTCCTTGGTGGGATGTATAAATCTGAATAGTGCAATAGTGCGTAGTATTTCTTCGCGACTTAATGCCGATGAATTCTCCAGAGGAGTGCCGGGAATCGGACAGAGGATATTAATAGGTATCGAACAGGGATCAGCCTCACGCAGTGTCAACGCAAATTCCACCCTCTGTTCCGGCGTCTCTCCCATGCCGATAATGCCCCCGGAGCAGACTTCGAATCCTATCTCACGGGCCATGCGGATGGTGCGGAGTTTATCTTCGATTGTATGTGTAGTGCAAAGTTTGCTGAAATACGATGGAGCCGTCTCAAGATTGCAATGGTAACGGTGTACCCCCGAATCCCATAATTGCTGCAATTCATTGCGGTCAAGAAGCCCGAGGGAGGCGCAGGTGCTTATTCCAACCTCCTCTTTTGCCCTGCGTAATAAATGACATATCTTATCAAGGGCTTCTCCCTTCACAGCCCTTCCGGAAGCCACTAAGGAGAATCGCTTCACACCTTTCTCATGATTGTGAAGGGCCTCGGCCATACATTCCTCCTCCCCTACTATCTCATATGTGGTGCAATTCGTCTTCCAATGGGCAGACTGGGCACACCATTTGCAGTTCTCGGAGCACTTTCCGGAACGCGCGTTTACGATTGAGCAGGAATCGAAGACCGGCTTTACAAAAGCGCGTGTAATCTCAGCCGCCCCGTCGAGCACTTCATCGAGATTCTCCCAATCCAACAATTTGTAAACCTCCTCTGGCGTCACATTCCCACCCGCAAGGACTTTATCTACGGTTTGTCGAATAAAATTCATACGAAAAGATTTTCGGCAAAATTAGTAAATTCTGCCGAAAATCTTTTCGTATTGTCCGTTTTTTTTAATCCGTCAGTGAGCCAGCTTATAGATTGTGCCAGGAAGTTCAGAATTATTGAAGAGGTGTCCGAACTGGTCAGCCCCAGCACCAACAGCATAAACTCCGACTGGATTTCCGGTATGGGCACCTGTAGTCCAACCCACCCCGGCCTTTGTGCTTATGATACGGAATACATCCGAAGCAAAAGCATTGAAGTTGTTGTAGAGATTGGATTCATCCTTGGAGTTTTTCTTCTCGAAGACATTGTTATAAAGATTCTCAAGAGAAGCTGTCTCCTGATCAGTCAGGGGAATCGCATTCCAGAAACCGAATTTCTCTGTGAGGAGAGCCTTCATTCCATTCCAACCACCGGGAACTCCCTCGGCGATCAACTTCTTGCAAAGGTCGGAAAACATCTCTTTCGACATCTTCTGGTGATCAAGAAGCTGGAAACGGGCCTCATAGCCGGTATAACTATTGCCGACAGATATGCCTCCTGTGTCATGATCCGCCGTAACCACGATCAGTGTCTCTTCGGGGTGTTTCAACATGAAACGGTAAGCCTCGGCAAGGGCATCGTTGAAGTTATAAATCTCTGTGATTGCCGCTTTAGCGTCGTTGCCATGAAGGGCATGGTCGATGTTGCCACCCTCAACCATAAGGAAGAAGGCATCGGGGGCAACTGTCTCGAGGTGTCCTATGGCAGCACGCGTCATCTCTGGAAGTGTGAGCATCCCGGGAATAGAGTCAATGACATATCCGGTGTTGCTTCCCTGGAACGGATTCTTCTGAAGAAGCACATTTCGCTTGGAGTGGTCTACATCTTTCGGATCATTTATAACCTTTATTCCGGCCTTCTTGTAATCCTCAAGCACACCCGTTGATTTTCCCTGTCCGTCATACATACCCATGAGGGATGCACCGGCAAGAAAATCGAAACCGGAGTTGATGAACTGGCGGTCGATGGTCTGGAAATGTGAACGGTGAGGAACATGCGCATAGAAGGCACCCGGGGTGGCGTCGTCGGCTGCGACATTGGTGACGAGACCCACGCCATAACCTTTCTGTTTAAGTTTGGTCGCAACGGAGGTTACTGGGATTGTGTCGGCATTCATTCCCAACATTCCGTTACGTGTCTTGCTCCCAGTTGCAAGTGCTGTGCCGGCTGCCGCTGAGTCAGTCACGTCAGAGCTCGCGGAATAAGTCATGACCTGACCGATATAAGGGAAGGTCATCATGAGAGGGAGAGAGGGTTCTCCGGTGAGGTCACGTTGGTAAATCACCGACGACATAGTCGGAGCAATCCCCATTCCGTCACCGATGAAATAGAAAATATACCTCGGAGAACCGGCGAAGGCCGCGAGGGCCGACACACAGACCATGGCGCAACATATAAGACTGCGCAAGAAGTTTCGTAGCATGATATATCAGTTTTTTGTGGAATTATCTCCGGCAAATATAGGCATTTTTTCTAAAACAGAGCAAACCAAATTTGTGCCAAAATAGCTTTTATAAACATCCGCGCATCAATTTGGAACAATTGAAACCCATCGGAAACTATGAGAACCATCAGACAATATATAAAAATCCCCCGCCACGCTTACGCACGGCGGAGGATTCAGTATTTATAATATTTCCTTAGAGACGGTAGCTATTAGAAAGCAGAGATTGCAAGGTTCGTCAACCATATCCACAACGGACAGAATCCGATGAAGAGGATCACTGAAAGAGTCAGTGAAGACGTACCGGTGGCAACATATGTGTCATACTCATCGGCGATAATAATGCCGGAGAATGCCGGGGGAAGAGCAGCTGCCACTACAAGCATCTTGAGGTTGAGGGGATCCATCTTGAAGACAAGACCGAGGATGAGGACCACAGCAGGCATCATGATCATCTTCATGATAGAACCGAGCACGGCCTGCCAGTTGATCTGAATCTTGATGGCTGAAAGTGTGATACCGGCTGAGAACACGGCCATTGACGCATTAGCCTTGGCGATAAGGTCGAACGAAGGACTCAGCTCCTTGGGCCATGGAATTCCGACGATAACCCAGATCACTGCGAGGATAGGAGCCCATGCCACAGGCTGCTCAAGGGCATGGATCACAGGTTTCCACGCACTCTCTTTCTTAGTGCTTCCGGGATTCTGTTTCTCAAGAGAGGCATTCATAAGCGAAAGACCGACAGGAATACCGATTGCGTTAACCACGATACCTACGATAGCCACGACAAGAGCCACTGCAGGGCTTGTGCCGAAGATAGGCTCAAGCACTGCAAACCCAAGT
>CAZMHE010000180.1:0-1474 GCA_964566015.1 uncultured Sangeribacter sp.
TTCATCTCCGAATCGATGGCGCGGGCCACGATGTCGCGGGGTGCGAGCGACAGGCGCGGGTCATACTTGTGCATGAACTCCTCGCCGTCGAGATTGCGGAGCACCGCGCCATAGCCGCGCATCGCCTCGGTGATGAGGAAGGAGGGACGGTCGCCGGGGTGGTAGAGCGCAGTGGGATGGAACTGTATGAATTCCATGTCGCGGACAGTGCCCTTGGCTCGGTAGACCATCGCGATGCCGTCGCCGGTGGCGATAAGGGGGTTGGTGGTGGTGGTGTAAACCGCTCCGACTCCACCCGTGGCCATGACGGTGGCCTTCGCGAGGAAAGTGTCGGTGCGCCCCGTGGCCTCGTCGAGCACATAGGCTCCGTAGCAGGTGATGTCAGGAGTGCGACGCGTCACGATTTTACCGAGATGGTGCTGGGTGATGATCTCGAGGGCGAAATGATGCTCGAAAATGTCGATGTCCGGATTGGCGCGCAACCTCTTCACAAGACTCGTCTGAATCTCGGCGCCGGTGTTGTCGGCGTGATGGAGGATACGGAATTCGGAGTGTCCACCCTCGCGGTGAAGGTCGAATTCTCCTTCGGGGGTCTTGTCGAAGTCGACACCCCAGGAGATAAGCTCCTTAATCTGCGCCGGAGCCTCGCGCACCACCTTCTCCACGGCACCGATGTCGGAGAGCCAGTCTCCGGCAATCATGGTGTCGTTGATATGTTTTTCGAAATTATCAATCTCAAGGTTTGTCACGCTTGCCACTCCCCCTTGGGCGAGGAAGGTGTTGGCTTCTTCGAGGGTAGTCTTGCAGATGACGGCCACTTTGCCGTGGCGGGCGGCTTTCAGAGCGAAACTCATCCCCGCAATCCCGCTGCCGATTACGAGATAATCGTATCTATAGACCATATCGGATATGTTTGAAGTATATTTTGGCAAAATTAATCAAAAATATCCGGCTATCGTAGATTGAGACGATGTTTTTTTGGCTCGCGGGGGTGCGGAGACAATGGTTCGTGATCAGATATTCGAATAGGGTGCGTCGGAATTGAGCCTGCGGTTGCTCTCCATGTCTTCCACCTCTACAGCGAGTGCTTTCTTGATGGATTCGAGTGCTGAGGAATCAAGCTCGGGATATGAGGCATACTGACCCTCATCTGCGGGATCAACCTCAGAGATTGAAGGCACGGTGTAATAAGTGTAGTTGGTCTCGGGAAATTTCTCCTTGAGATAGTCGTTGAGGGCATTCTCGAGGTCAACGATAATCTTAGATTTCTCAAAATTTTCCTTCGTTTCGTCGGAGGATACGCGGAACTTGGCGGAATCGCCGAAGCTCACGATGTAAAGCTTTTTATTCATGCTGATGTGTTTTTTCATAGTCCGGGCCCGGAGGCACGCCCTCCGGAAGACCTTGTTTTCACCATTAAGAACGCCCGTTGGCGTTGCAAGGTTCAATGATAATGATTAACTTCGCAGACTCT
>CAZMHE010000180.1:1574-3529 GCA_964566015.1 uncultured Sangeribacter sp.
CGCAGACTCTAACCCAACCTGACAAAGTCATGAAAACTGAAAAGATATCTCTCGTAAGCCGGCAATATATGGTGCCGTTTGTCCTTGTGACGTCGTTGTTTTTCCTCTGGGGCTTCGCGCGCTCCATTCTCGATGTGCTCAACAAGCATTTCCAGCAGACGATGGATATCTCGATCACGAAGTCGGCCATGGTGCAGTTCACGACCTATCTCGGCTACTTCCTGATGGCTCTTCCCGCGGGACTTCTTCTTACACGCTTCGGCTATCGCCGGGGTGTTGTGGGCGGTCTGCTCCTTTTCGCACTCGGTGCGTTTCTCTTCATCCCCGCTGCCGGTGCCCATTCTTTTGCAGGCTTCCTGATAGCCCTTTTCATCATCGGGTGTGGCCTCGTGGTGCTCGAGACTGCCGCCAATCCCTATGTGACGGAACTCGGTGACCGCTCGACCGGCGCGAGCCGTCTCAACCTCGCTCAGTCGTTCAACGGTCTCGGATGCCTGCTTGCCCCGGCTATCGTGGCTCCCCTGATCTTCGGCACTGACGGCGAGGGTGGCGACGTGGCTCTCCCCTACACGGTGATGGGAGTCGTGGTGGTGCTCGTCGGTCTCATCTTCTCTAAGGTGAAGCTCCCCGAGATTGGTGGCGACGGCACGGAGACGGCCTCGGGAGCCGGAGCGTCACTCAAGGCGTTGCTTGCCAACCGTCACTTCATGGCCGGTGTGGGCGCCCTTTTCTTCTACGAGATAGCGGAGATCTCAATAAACTCGCTGTTCATTAATTATGTCACGGCCGACGGGTGGCTCTCACCTCAGACTGCCGCCACGGTGCTCTCCTTCGGAGGATTAGGACTCTTCATGTGTGCCCGTATTGCGGGAAGCGCCGTGATGAGCAGGGTGAAGGCAGAGAAAGTGCTGTTGTTCTGTGCCGTGATGACGGTGGTGTGTTCGCTGACTGTGGCACTTGGTCTCGGTGTCGTGTCGAAAGGTGCGCTCTTCGGATGCTACGCTTTTGAGGCCATCATGTTCCCCACAGTGTTCGCCATATCGGTGCGCGGACTCGGCCCGGCCACGAAGATGGCGTCGTCATTGCTCATGATGACCCCTATCGGTGGGGCAGTTGGCACATTGCTGATGGGTATGGTGGCCGATGCGGCCACAATCTCCGCATCTTTCCTCGTGCCCTGTGCTGGCTACGCCTTTGTACTCCTTTATGCGGTGAGGGCCGCGCGACGCAGCTGACCACCGTATGGCCGACGATTATATCGGTAGAAAGATGGAAGACCTCCGGGCGGGACGCCTCGGAGGTCAGGCGGTTTCCCCGCAAACTCCCCGGAAAGGGATTCTTCAGATTCCATTCCCGTCGCGTAGGGTAGTGGTGGCAGTTGAGAAGGAGGATATATGCCGCGAAGTGTCGAGATCCTTTGCAAAGAGTGGATGCAGGGTGTCGGTCATTCATCCTGAAAGGTCGGTGACTGATGAGTTATCGAAAGAGGGGATCCGGATTTATACTCTTGAGGGAGACGTCAAGGATGGGATAGAGGTTGCGATGAGGAATCTGCTCGGTGCCTGGCATGATGTAGACGTAGTGGTTACAGGTGAGGAATATGCCGTCGTTGTTGCAACTTTACTGAGCCACCATCGTCAGGAGACAAGAATCCCTAATTTCTTCGGAGGCCGGTATATAGTGATTAGAAAAGCAGAGAGCGAGAACGATCCTGTCAGCAGGGAGAAAGATTCGGACAGTGGGGAGAAAGAAGAGATCCGGCCGGTAAAAGAAGTGAGTATGGCTGAACTTGATGCCAAGTTATCTGAATTCGGGATAGCCGTCAACCGGGTGACGTGGGGAGGGGAAATGCCTGACAGCGGTTGCATATCGAGGCTTTGTCTGTTCCTGTCAGCCCCCGGCACCGACACCATCCGCACCGCCGACATCCCCGTAAGCAAGCGCACCCCGTCACT
>CAZMHE010000181.1:0-3528 GCA_964566015.1 uncultured Sangeribacter sp.
GTAGTCCAGCCCGATCTCCCCCACCGCCACGCACTTGGGGTGGCGGCACAGCTCCCGGACGGTCTCCACCTCGGCCAGGTCGGCCCCCTCCAGGTTCTCGGGGTGGATGCCGGCGGCGAAGTAGAAAAAGGGGAACTGTTCCGCCAGGTCCCGGCTGGCCCGGGAGCTTTCCAGGTCGCAGCCCGGACAGACCACCCGCTCCACCCCCAGGCTGGGCAGAGCGGCCACAACGCTCTCACGGTCGGCGTCAAAGGCGTCGTCATAATAGTGGGCGTGGGTATCGAACAGGCGCATTTTCTCACCTCGACAGACCTTCCAATGGATTTGGACCCCACCATCATAGCAGGTCTGGCAAAGATTTGCAAGAAATCCGCTCTTTACGGATGGCAAAAAAATGTGTATAATAATAGAACACGTTGGAAATTCAGGAAAGGAGGGGGTCCTATGGCCGCGGTGACCCTGCCCGGCGGGGTGATATCCCTGTCGGCGGAAAACGCCGATAAGCTTCTGGCCACCGGCAATGCCGACGCGGGACTGCTGTACATCGCCCTCCTGCGCCACGGCGGAGAGCTATCCCCGGCCAGGCAGGCCCTGGGCTGGTCCCAGGGACGGCTGGACGGGGCGTACGCCGCCTTGCTCGCCGCCGCGCTGGTCGCCCCCTCCCCCGCCGGACCGGGCCAGCTCCAAAGCGACGCCCCGCCGGAATACGTGACCCAGGACGTGGTCTCCGCCCTGGAGGGCGACCGGAGCTTCGCCACCCTCCAGCGCCAGGTGGAGCGAAAGCTGGGCAGCCTGCTCTCCCCCGCCGACCTCAAGACCCTCTACACCGTTTACGACTACCTGGCCCTCCCCCCCGAGGTCATCTTGCTCCTCACCTCCTGGTGCGTGGAGGAGACCGAGCGCAAGTACGGCCAGGGCCGCCGCCCCCGGATGTCGGTGGTGAAAAAGGAGGCCTTTCGCTGGCACGACCGGGGGGTGGACACCCTCCCCGCCGCCGAGGCTTTCCTGCGCAGTCAAAAGGGGCTGGCCCAGCGGGAGCGGACCCTCTTTCCCCAGCTGGGCGTGCGGGACCGGGCGCCCCTGGACAAGGAGCGGGAATACGTCGCCGCCTGGGTGGATATGGGCTTTCCTGACGAGAGTATTTTGCTGGCCTACCAAAAGACCCTGCTGAAAAAGCAGACCCTGTCCTGGCCCTATATGAACTCCATCCTGAAAAACTGGCACGCCAAGGGGCTGCACACCCCCAAGGAGATCGAGGGCGGGGACGCCGCCCCCAAAAGAGGGGACCCCGCCGCCCCCGCCCAGACCCAGGCCCAGCGGGAGGAGCGGGCCGACCGGAACATCGCCGTGCTCAAGCGGGTGCTCAGTCAGAAAAAATAAGATCACACCGAAAGGGTGCTTATCATGTCCCACGATCCAAGACATCTGAAGGAGGCCAACCGCCGCCTGAACCAGGCCAGAGAGGAGAACCTGGCCCGGCGGGCGGCCTTTGAGGCCCAGTGCCGCAAGGCCGTCCCCCAGCTAGCCGGACTGGACGCCGCCATCCGCCGCACCGTCTCCCAGGCCATCGCCGCCGCTCTGCACACCGGCGTGGACCCCACCCAGGCGGTGGACCGGGCCAGACAGGAAAACCTGGCCCTCCAGGCCCAACGCCGGGAGCTTTTGACGGCGGCGGGCATCGACCCCGCCCGGCTGGACGAGACCTTTTTGTGCCCGGTCTGCCAGGACACCGGCTGGCACGGCGGCGCGCTGTGCCAGTGCGTGGCCCAGCGGTGCGCCGAGGTGAATCTGGAGGAACTGAGCCGGCAGCTGGACCTGGAGCACCTGGTCTTTGAAAACTTCCGCATGGACTGGTATCGCCCGGGCCATGACCGGGAGAGCATGGCCTCGGTCACGGCCATCTGCCAGGACTACGCCGCCGCCTTCCCCGACCACACCCTGCGAAACCTCTACCTCTGCGGCGGCACCGGGCTGGGCAAGACCTTTTTGTCCGGCTGTATCGCCGCCCAGGTGGCCCGCCGGGGCTATTGGACCGTCTATGTCACCGCCGGAGAGCTTTTGAGCCACTATGAGGCGGTCAAGTTCGGCCGGGATGAGGACGGCGCCGGACGGGAGGGCGTGCGCCGCTATGAAAACTGCGACCTCCTGGTGCTGGACGACCTGGGCAGCGAGATGACCACCCCCTTTGTCCAGTCAGCCCTCTACCAGCTACTCAACCAGCGCATTTTGGAGGGCCGCCACACGGTCATCTCCTCCAACCTGGACATGGTCGCCGTCCGGGAGCGGTACACCCCTCAGGTGGCCTCCCGCCTGGAGGGCGAGTTCCAGGAGCTGCCCTTCTTCGGCCGGGACATCCGCCTGCAAAAAAAGGAGGAGCGGGGGTTAACCTAAGCTCTCGTCCAACACCAGCAGCGCGCCACACAGACACAAAAATCCCTCCGGGCTTTGCTGGTCCTTGTCAAAGGGGAGCACCCACTCCTGCCGCTCCACCGTCCGGCCCGAGAGGGTGACAAGCTCCCGCTGTAAGCACACCGCCACGCTGGCGGCCTCGATGCTGGATAGGGTCAGGGTGTTTTGCCGCCCCAGCCCGTAGCTCACCGCCGAGGCCGCCCGCACCCCTCGGGCCAGGGCGATGCTGTCCCCTGGCAGCACCGCCAGCCGGGGCCGGATGACCCCCGCTCCCGCCAGCCCCGTGGCGTCCGGGGCGATCACCAGCGCCTCGCAGGGCCGCTGGGCAAAATCCGCCGGATGCGACCCGGTAAAAAAGGCGAACCGCCCGCCCAGCCGGGCCTCCAGCCGCTGTCCCAGCCCCTGTGTACCGCTCCAGACCCCCACCGTCTCCATGCGATCCCCCCTCTTCTCTCCCGCTAGTTTGCGGCATTTTGGGAAAAATACAAGACCCCACGCTTTTTTTCTTGTATTTTCCACCGATATGGACTACAATAAAGAGGATAGAAGCCAAATCCTCCCGCGGGGGGACGCCCCCGCGAAGAAAGGAAGGTCCCATATGAAGATGATCACCGACAAGGGCGAGATCCGCATCTCCAACGAGGTTTTCTCCAACCTCACCGGCGCCACCGCCACCAACTGCTTCGGCGTGAAGGGTATGGCCATGCGCTCTAAGCGGGACGGCCTGGTGCACCTGCTGCGCCGGGAATCCATGTCCAAGGGGGTCCGGGTACTGTGCAACGAGGACGGCTCGGTCTCCATCCAACTCCACATCATCGTGGACGCGGGGGTGAACCTGATGGCCGTGTCCCGGGCCATTATGAACGAGGTGCGCTACAACGTCTCCCGCCTCACCGGGGTGGAGATCAAAAACGTAGACGTGTGCATCGACTCCATGACCAACTGACAAGGAGGGCCAAGAGATGATGAAGCGCATTGACGCCGCCGCCTTCCAGTCCATGGTCATCCATGGGGCCGCGGTCATCACCGCCAACAAGCAACTGGTCAACGAGCTAAACGTCTTTCCCGTCCCCGACGGGGACACGGGCACCAATATGTCCATGACCATCAACACCGCCG
>CAZMHE010000182.1:0-3522 GCA_964566015.1 uncultured Sangeribacter sp.
TATTTTCAGACTCTGCAACCTTTATGCATAACACAGCTTTTTTACTATGCGCCGACTTTTGTGGTGACTTAGGGGGTATAGATGAAACAAAGACCGCCAACTCTCAATGAGTTAGCGGTCTTCAGTGGTGCCACCAGTTCAGTCGCGTTGTGAGTGTACGAGAATGTGCGGTTGTAAATCACAGAGTTAGAACTATCCATTTTTTCAATAATCAATTTAATCCAAATAAATTATTTTGACTTGCGACCAAACGCGACCAAATCTAAAAATAATAGATCAATGCACGATCATTGTAGATATTACATATACGACATCATAATAATCAATGATGGTATATAAATCATTCCCTTGTTTTGCTCCTTTTTCTTTTCCCCATTCACCTTCTTCATACCTCAAATTCATATCTTTAAAGGTATCGTTAATGAGCCCATATTCATAGTCTTCATCAATTGTTGTCTTACAATAGTCAAATGCGTCTTCGTATTTTTCAAATAACATTGTATCGTCATATACTATTGTATAGTTGTCCAAACTATGACAACATTGAACGCTATAAACAAATTGTGTTTCCATTGTCTTTGGTTTTATAATTTTTATCTTGTTATTCCTTCAAACTACTTGGATAGAGCTGATGAATTGTGATAGAATTTGGTCAATCTACAATAAACATAACGGAGTCCTTTAGAATTATTCTGGTGATAGTATTCCGAAATGCATCAATGTTTGAGCAAATACATTTGTGATATTTTTGAATGAATGTCGATCACCAAGTTTTGAGTCTTCTGATAATAGCAACTCCATAAAATGCATGAAAATTTCATGAGGGATATTTCCTGGCAGTCCTAATCTACACCACGCTTCATTTGCAAAATCCCTATAAAATTTAGCTTTGACAGGAGCAAATTCTTTAATAAATTTTGAGTTGATAGCCTTAATGTATTCTACATCTACTTCTAAAACTTTCTCAGATTCGATGCCATGATTAAATGGAGCTTCTAAAAACTTTTTCTCCGCACCCCAAAAGGTATATGAATCTGATATATTTTTATCGAATGGGAAACAAACTATTGTATCACCTAAAATAAAGGACAAAATATTCTCTTCTTTAGAATATATGGCCTCCATGAACCCAGAATTTTCAGGAAAGAACGAAGGACAACGTAATATTTTGTATGCTATATTACACTCTTTTACAATCTCATTAATCTCTGATTGACTCTCTCCATTCGATTTGCAATCGAGATATCGATTCAACATTTCACCCAAATGTGTCTCTAACTCACTCGGAAGTTCAAATCCAAATATTTTAGAAATTGACATTCGCCAAATTATTGAAACCCAAAAGAAGAAAGACACGTCTGGACTGATCGTTTGACCAGATTTATGATGCAGAGAATATGGAGTTTCTAACCAAACACTTAATTTGGATTCGCAATCGGGACAAAAAATATAATCCCTCGAAGCTGTATTAATTTTCAGTTCTCTTTCAATACGTTCATCTGTGAGGTTTTCTGTATCTATGATTTCCTCAATTTTTGTATCAGGAAGCTGCCCGATATATAGCGAGGTTTTTGAAGGGGTGATAGTAAACATTACTTCTTTATCGCGTTTGCCACTTCCATCATAACTACATACATTTGCGACCAAGAAACTCGGCACTATATGAGAATTGGTCTTGGTCGCATCGTTTTCTTTACAAAGCAGGCACTTGTTTGTTTCCATTTCGCTTTAATTAAATACCATAATACAAAATTAGCAAATTAATTTGATTGAATTGGACCGTTAAAGGGAGAATATCTCTCTGTTGATCAATCTATCAGATAAATTTCTTAATTTTGTATCAAGATAATTGATTAAGACATGTCAGCAAAAGTATATGTAGCCAAAGACCGCACAGCTATCGATTTCATTGAGAACAATGATATTGATGGTTTCAAGAACTATCTTGCGGAGGAAGAATATCTGATGTTTGAAGACCCGGTGGCGTTTGATACAGAACAGGAAGCACTTGCATTTTGTGCTGGTCTTGGATATGGAACAATCGAAAGTGCTCCAGTTGAACAGTTCCCTCTCCGTAGCTTTGAGGAATATGACCAACCATTTATCTCTCTGCTTGAAAACTATTGATTGTACAACCTCTCTAAAATTGTAATTACGTGTAAAAAGTTGTTATGGCAAAGACATTATCAGAGACTCAAATATCTTTACTGAAAAATGGTTTAAACCATCTTAGGAAAAAATATGAAATAGAGGCATCAGACTTCATGAAGATTCTTGATGATTCTTATTCGGATTTAGAGGATTATGATTTTGAAAATGAAGAAGTAGATATATGGATGAACTATGAAGCTTCAACTATTGAGTACTCAATTGACGATATGCTTCGCTATCTTCCAAATATAGAAAAACTTCAGTACGATGACAATTCCGCTTGGTGTAATAACATTAAACAAATTATTGTCGAAGTTGACCAGTGGAAAGCAGAAGGAGTAAACTTAAAGAGGTATTCCTTTACTTCAGATACTTTAAGCATAAAGTTTGTGGATGCACCATTTTATATTGGAATAGCAGCTATAAGCCAAGGTATTTCAGACGACAACTATGACATTAGACCATGTACATTCTATATAGCAGCAGAATTCGACTATAATACAGCAGAACGGTTATCCAAAAACGAAGAGCTTAAGATACTTAAGCAATTTCTCTATGCAATTTCTTTGGATTGTGGTATCTCTCTTGGTGTCGGTAGATTTTTTAATATGGACTATGCTTATATAGAATGTGAAGTTGATGTCCATAACCGTAAATCATCGGTCAATTATAGTCCACAAGACTTATTGAGTTATACCAAAGCAATGGACTACTTCTCTAAAGCAATTGAAATTGAGGATGAAGAAATAAAATATCTCCATTACTATAAGATAATTGAATATTTTTCCCCAGTTGCTTCAAAAAAGAGCGCTTACAATATGCTTAATCTTCGTTTAGATGCACTCAGTATAAAAAATAGAGACCAAAAGTACCTTGAGTCGATTTTTCAACTCACTCGTGATTATGACACGTCTTTAAAAGATAAAGAACTCGCAACAACAGTTCTTCGTGAATGTGCTGATTCATTAGAACTATTTGATGTATTACCCGAATCTATACAGAAACAGATAAAGAAAAAGTTCCATTTCCAAAAAGATATTACTGCTTTGAACACAACAGAAAAAGAAATGCTTGATAAGGAGATAGGACAAATCCTTTATTCTACAAGAAATCAAATTGTTCATGCCAAATCCAATTATAGACCTACTGGTTATGAATGTAATGGAGATGATATGAGACAACTAAATATCTTTATGGAAAATCTATGTCATTGCTTGATAATATGGAATAACAGACAACCAGATGAATATCGATTAGATTGCTATGGCTGATGTGCTTACAAAAGAACAGAGGAGCCGTTGTATGGCTGCTATCAGGGGAAAGGATACCAAACCAGAGATGATTGTAAGGAAGTATCTTTTCTCCAAAGGT
>CAZMHE010000183.1:0-3465 GCA_964566015.1 uncultured Sangeribacter sp.
GAGAGTGGTTGCGAATGAAAAAGCTGTTGGCAATTTTGATCTGCAAGCTGGCCCACCTGGTGGGCAAGCCCTTGGGCAAGGGCAGCTCCCTCCCCGGCAAACTGGCCTTAAAACTCTGCCCCGACATTCTGGCGCGGCTGGAGCTGCCCTCCTATATCGTGGCGGTCACCGGCTCCAACGGCAAGACCTCCACCGTGGAGCTGCTGGCCCATATTTTGGAGCAAAACGGCAAAAGCGTTGCCTATAATAAGGAAGGCTCCAACCAGATCGAGGGGGTCACCACCTTCCTTCTCTGCGCCGCCACCCTGGAGGGCAAGGTGAAACGGGACGTGGTGCTGCTGGAGAGCGACGAGCGTTTCGCCCGCCACACCTTCCGCCACTTCTCCCCCACCCACTATGTGATCCTCAACCTCTACCGGGATCAGCTCACCCGCAACGGCCATCCCCAGTGGATGTACGGCATCGTGAAGGAATCGGTCAAGCCGGGGGTGCACCTGATTTTGAACGCCGACGACCCCATGGTGGCCCGGTACGGCCTTTCCCACGACGGCAAGGTCACCTGGTTCGGCGTAGAGCGCCAGCCGGACGACACGGACAGCCCCCAAGGGGTCTACCACGACGGAGCCTACTGCCCGGAGTGCTTTGCTCCTATGACCTACGACTTTGTCCACTTTAACCACATCGGCTCCTACCGCTGTGAAGCCTGCGGCCACCACCGCCACGACCCCGATTACGCCGTGAGCCAACTGGATCTGCCCGGTCAGGCCATGACGGTCAACGGTCAGCGGCTCTATCTGGCCCTGCCCAGCTACTACCACGCCTACAACACCTTGGCGGCCTTCGCCCTGTGCCGGGAGCTGGGGCTGGAGGCGGAGCGCGTCGCTGCCGCCATCGACGGCCACGCCCTCCACAGCGGCCGGGTGGTGGAGTTTTCTCTGGGGGAGCGCCGGGGCACCCTCCTCACCTCCAAACATGAAAACTCCATCTCCTACGACCAGTCCATCCGCGCCGCCACCCAGAGCGGCGCGCCCTGCACCGTGCTGGTCATCGTGGACGCGGTGTCCCGGAAATACTTCACCTCAGAGACCTCCTGGCTGTGGGACATCGACTTTGACGGCCTTGGGGCGGACTGCGTAAAAGAGGTCGTCCTGGCAGGGCGGTACTGCCACGACCTGGCCACCCGCTTCGCCCACGCCGCCGTCGACCCCGCCAAGGTCACCGTCATGGCGGACATTCCCCAAGCGGCGGAACACTTGAAGGAAACCGCCCAAGGCCACATTTATGTTATCACCTGTTTTTCGGACAAGGATAAGTTGCTCACCTTGGTGGACGTAGATCACTAAAATGTTTCACATGAAACATTTTCCTGTTTTTCCCAATTTGTGCGAAAAGGAGATTTCCCATGAAGCTCTATCACCTGTTCCCTGATCTGATGAACCTATATGGCGACTATGGCAATCTGGTGGTGCTGAAAAAGGCGTTGGAGGACGCGGGGGAAGCTGCCGAGATCGTCCCCGTCCATCCCGGCGACGAGGTCGACCTTGCCGGCGGGGACTTCCTCTACATGGGCCCCGGCACCGAGCCTGCCCGGGACCGTGCCCTCACCCTCCTCCTGCCCTACCTGGACCCCCTCCGCGCCGCCCTTCTCACCCGCCAGGTCCCCGCCCTGTTCACCGGCAACGCTTGGTCTTTGTTGGGTAAGACCATCACCCCTGCCGACGGCAACCCCGTAGAGGGCCTGGGCATTTTCCCCTACGTCACCACCGAGACCCGTGACCGCTATACCGGCGACGCCATCGCGGACCCCGCCGCCGGGGGCCTGCCAGCCCAGCCCGCCGTGGGCTTCCTCAACCGCTGCGACAAGGTGGCGGGGGCGGAAACGCCCCTCTTTACCCTCGCCATGGGCAAGGGCAACGACGGCGCTTCCCCCGCCGAGGGCTTCCACCAAGACAATTTCTACGCCACCCACCTTACCGGCCCCCTTCTGGTGAAAAACCCCCACCTGCTGGGCTTCTTCGTCTCCCTGCTGGGGGCTACCCCCGTTCCCGTGGACGAGACCGGCCATCCCGCCCAGGCGTACCAAGTGACGCTGCAAGCCCTGCGGGCCCGTCTCGCTAATTAACATTAGCCAAATATTTCTTTGCCGCACAGCAAAAACGAGCGTCAGCCTTTCGGCTAACGCTCGTTTTCTTTTTGGAAAAATTTCTGGCTAATATATATTAGTCTTTTCGGATCTCCACATCGCCGGAGACTGTGCTCACCTGATACTTGGGGCTGACCGCGCCCTTGTAGGTCGCCACCCCGTCGTGGCGGGAGATGGAGGTGACCAGATCGAAGTCGCTGTGCAGGTCGCCCGATACCTGATGGTACTCCACCACAAACCCCTCGCTGTCGGCGGGGAGGGTGATGACGGTGTCTCCGGACACGCTCTGCACGTCCAGCATATCGGGCAGACGGGTGAAGGCCACGTCAAAGTCCCCGCTGGTGGCCCGGTAGAGCACCTTGGCGCAGGCGCAGTCCGTCCCCTCCACGTCGCCGCTCACGGCGGTAATGTTGAGGCTGTCGCACGTTAGCCCCTCCCCCAAGTCGATGTCGCCGCTGGTGGAGCTAATGAGCACCTCCTTGACCTCCAAGGCTTCGGGGAAGGTGATGTCCCCGCTGGCGGAGTAGACGGTGACGCTGTTCCACAGCCGCCGGGGCAGGAAGATCTCAAAGTCGCTGGCAAACACGCCGAAGGTAAAGAACACGAAGCCCGCGGCGGTGTTGCCCTGCTCGATGCACAGCACGCCGTCCGCCCGCTGAAGGAACCGGGCGTGCTTGTTTTCGTCCAGCGTGCGGGCGGAGCGCTCAATGACCTGGATGGAGTCCTCATCCCACAGGCGGAACACCACGTCGCCGCTGCGAAGCCGCAGCTCCAGGCCGGTGATGTCGCCGCCGGGGACGGTGTAGTCGAACTGGTGCCCGCTCTTTTCCACGTCCACGGTGATCTCCAGGTTCTTCACCGCGTCCGCGATGGTGCGGCCCATGTCCGCCAGCGGTTCCTTGGCGGCGTAGGCGGCCTGCTTCACGCCGCCCCAGACCTCCTTCGCCGGACCTTTCAGCTTCTGGGCCAGGTCCTTGCCCATGGCGATGGTGGCGTCCACCGCCTTTTGCACCTCCGCC
This sequence comes from uncultured Sangeribacter sp., assembly GCA_964566015.1. GTDB lineage: Bacteria > Bacteroidota > Bacteroidia > Bacteroidales > Muribaculaceae > Lepagella. Next base: position 3,163 of record CAZMHE010000183.1, read on the forward strand.
CGGCCCGAGGAGCCCCCCGCCAGCTCGATGAGCTCGCTCACGTCTCCAATGGATTCCACGGCGGCCTCATAAGCCTCCTCCGGATCGGCTCCACCTTTCACCAGATCGTCATATTTGGCGCACAGATTGCCACTCAGTTCCTCGATAATGGCCTCCTTGGCCTCTCCGTCTACCGCCCCCGCCAGCTTTTGGGCCACGGTGGCGTTGATACGTTCCTTCATTGTCATGTGGACTCACTCCTTTCCTTCCAGCAGCGCGTCCAGCATATTTCGGACGCTTTTCCACTGAATCCTGCCCTTTTCC
>CAZMHE010000184.1:0-3397 GCA_964566015.1 uncultured Sangeribacter sp.
GGTGAGATTATTACTTTATCCAATATCCTTTGCAGCTTCTTAGCTTTAGGTTTAACACGGATAGTAGTTTTGTCTTTCGATAATTCAATCGTGGACTGAACTTCCGTATGCTCCGGGATATCATCGTTACACCCGCTAAACATAAGACTAATGAGCGTAAAGAATATAATACATATAAGTTGATGATAATAATTAGTTATTTTACCCATAGTAAATTAATTATTAAAGTATTGCCTAATCCAATTTTGGTTGGTGCAAAAATAATGAATGATATTTGAATGTGCAAGAACTTTGCATAAATATTTTAAATAAGTGTTATTTCAAAATGCGGAGTTCCTCTTTCCTTTACTACCTGTCGAAAACATAAAGCAAAGAGGCTGCGTCAAAGCCGGCGCAGTCTCTTAAAATATCATAACTATAGAAGATCTCCTGGTTAAACACTGGTTTGTTACATGACCATTACATGACTTACAAGTGGTAATACAATTGAATATAAGCAATATACAAATAGTGATATGAACAAAAATTTGAAATTTGATTAGTTTTGTTACATGAAATTACATGAATTATCCCCACTCAGGTATATATCCGATATCCCGTCGGTTGGTTCCTTCAGGGGTTCCAATCTTTATTAGCCCCTTAGAGAGAGCTTCCTTTATAATTAGAGAAACCATAGGATAATTCTTTTCATCCACACCAAGTCTCTCACGCAAAGACTTGTTGGTAAGCATTTCATTTGAAAGATATTTTAAGCAGGCATGCTGATAACACGCCTGAACGCGCTCTTCCTTTGAAATCTCTGTCCAGGTTTTGTACGTAGACAAGATAATTGTAGTGCGTATGTCAGATATTCTATATTTAATGGGAGGTAACTGGTATTTTTCTATAGCGTCCAGAGCCTTATCCATCCCGCTTCCTTTTTCCTCACAAAAGCCCATGCGACGCATAACATCAGCCAATTCCTCATTTCTGGATTGATATTCGTCAATAAATCGTTCAGGACTTATAAGTGGCTGTCCCGGTGAAGATATTTCCACACGGTCGGAGTATATCTCAATCATTGGAAAACCAATTATCGAAAAATCCTGATGTATAATCATATTGGCTGAAATTTCTCTTATGGCTATCTCCGGATACATTCTTACATCTACTCGTAGCGCTCTGCCGATCTCTTCATTGGCAGGGAGTTGACTATTTACCCAATCCATCAACATTGGAAAGCATATAGCATAACCCTGTTCAAATGTCTGTTCCCTGATTGTCTCAACTTTATTTTTCCCTTTATATACAATTACTCTAACCGACTTTCGATAAAGGTTATCGAAATTTCTTAAGTCTTTTGCTAAAAGTATAGCACCAAGTTCGGTAATCCCATATCCTGTAATCGTAGGCACGATGAATCTTTCAGAAATAAAACGTTCGATGATACCATCAGTGGTTTGAGGCATGGGGATCTTCATACGATCAAAATATGTCTCAGCACTAAGGATTCGGATAACTTCAGTAGAATTAGAACATTCCTTAATAATGGTTTTATCTAAAGATTTATAGCCATTCTTCTTCCACAATTTTGCCTCTTTCTCCGGATATCCGATCAGGGGCTTTGTAAGTGACCCAATACGTATGTACGCAGTATTAAGGAATGTAACCGGACGTTCCGTTGCTGCCGGAACACGATACATGGATATATGTTTATCTTCATAATCAAATTCGAAGCATTCTATATCTATTCTTGGATTAAGACGGTTAAGCACCCACATTTCCAGTTCCTCATTACCTTTTTTATGGTGCTTTGCTCTAAATGTGGTACCAAGGATTGAATGTGTTCCGTCTTCAATTCCGAACACGAGATAGCCGAATGGTTTGTTCAGCAGGGACGCGCTGTTAGATAAGGCAGATAATCGTTGCCCTATCTCATCTTCGGAATGAAAATTATGTTTAAACTCAATCCATTCCGTTTCTTTGGGATGTGAAATGAGATTATCGAGAAGATTTTTTAGTGTCAATGGATCCATAATGCAAAATTACAAAAAAATCCCGACCATCTCACGATGCCCGGGATCTTTCCCATTTCGGCTGTAGCCGATTTGGACGATAGAAATTACTAATGTATATAACCCAAAATTTAGACAATTATGTTTTTCAGACTGCCGCGCTCCGTGGAGCCGGCGGCATGATAGGTTTAAGGCCTCATTGAAACATATCTAAGTCATGAAAAAAGTGATGTTTTACGGCGACCCGGAGGCCGTCGCCCGTTCCGAAGACGCGTCTCCGACAACGGGTGATATTGTGAGAGTCTGCCGCTGTCCGGCACACTCGTGACACTGCCGACATTCAAGCTGCCGACGGTCTATTCGAAGCTATTAGACTTATTTACTGATAAATAAAGTCATCTTCCTTATTGCTTTAAATTTCGGGGGGTCGATATAAAAAATATCGGGTAGATGGTCAGGTTCTCGACCTAAATCAGATAATCAGATACTGCGGCAACCACACCGCATATCCCTTATAAAAAGTAATTAGTACACCATTGAAGTTGAAAGTTGCCGGGGTAATGTCGGCAATCTTTGCGCTTCCACATAAACAATTAATGCTTTTACGACAGGGCCGCAAGCACCGCTTTCGTGTCGTTGTATTGGATAAACGGAGGTTATTATCCAAATATTGAATATCAAAATGTTAAAAAATCGGTCAAAAGATAAATGTCTCTGAATATTTTATCCCAACTCTCTGTAAATCATCTAAATAATAAATGAGTGCGGATGACGTAAAAATCTCATCCGCACTCATTTTTAACATTTATTTCTTTCAATAATTTTTCTTTCAATATTTGCGTACAGTAAGTTTCCGGGATAATAGTATCCAATATTTCCGGGAGAATGACGTACTATTTATTCCCTGAAAGCGTTGAAGAGCGTCGTACCCGTACGGTGCTGCAGATTTGCCATCGTTATGGCTGCCACAGCTGCCTCGGCTCCCTTGTTGCCTAACGCACCGCCGGCACGGTCGAGAGCCTGCTGCAAGGTATCGACGGTGAGTACCCCGAAGATTACCGGAGCCAAGCCCTTGGCATTGAGGATGGCAGTACCCTGTGCCGCAATCTGGCAAACATAATCGAAGTGAGGAGTATCACCACGGATCACACAACCGATGATGATGATTGCCTTGAGGTCAGGCATCGCACGGAGGGCAAACCCCGCTGCACTGACCAGTTCGACGGTGCCCGGCACATCCTGACAGAAAATGCAGTCCTCCTTGACACCGGCTTTGAGAAAGACATCCAGGGCTCCCTGACGCAACGCGCCCGTCACCTCCTGATTCCACTCCGCCGTAAAGATGGCAACCTTGAAATCACGCATATCCTCGACAGCCGGCACTTTGAGACTGTCACCGTTGG
>CAZMHE010000185.1:0-3372 GCA_964566015.1 uncultured Sangeribacter sp.
TTTCCCCCACCATCTTTCGGCCGGGAAGAAACGCCCGCTGTCAGGATATGCCTTCGTGTTGATCTCCACTGTCACTCCAGCAGAAACGGCATGACTGACTACATCATCGATAAGAGCCTCATACCACCCCTCATCCTCAAGACCCGGAAATGCCTTCGAAGCATTTCCGGCAATCTTGTCAAAATGCCCGAGAAGGTCAAAACCACCCCTTTCGAGCATCAGGAGCACACCCTCGAAATATTTCTCTACGACATATCGCACATCCCCTCCGAACCGGTTCTCAAGTATAGGCCGGAACCGCTCGAAACTTCCGTCGCAATCGTAGCGAACACCGTCACGGGCCTGCACAAAATGAACTGATCCGAGTCTGAAATCAAGGGGAAGATTCTGAAAATAATCGATATGCGGCCCCCAGTCTGCGCCAAGCCAATCTATCTCCATCGAGGTCAGTACCTCCATCTTCCCTGAATAAAGATTCTTCATCGCATCGACTTCTCCGAGATACTCTTCCACCTCCGAGGCATCCATATTGCAAGGAGACGTGACAGGCACCGGCGAATGGGGAGTGAAACCGAAATACCTGAATCCGGCTTCACTCGCCGCCGAAGCTATCTCGCGTATGGAGTCTCTCCCATCGCAGAATTGGGTATGGGCGTGGAAATTATATGCGTCGGTCTCCCGGACGATCTTTCTAATATCTGTCGACATAGGATGATTAATGAACTTTACGATTACCGGAACTCTTTTTACCTGCTTCTGCAAGGAGTCGATAAAGTTCACTTCTTAGATGCGTCACATCTTTCCTCCCCTGCTCTATCTCCTTCTCGGCTTGCTGGATCTGACGGGAAACATTGTCTGCATGAGTGCGGGCATACCTTCTGCGCAGTGAGTCAAGATGATCCTCATTGTGCTGAAGAGCTGCCACGCCTTTTATATATAAGGACGCGGCATTCCTGCACTGCCTGTCAGGGAAATCCTCGAGCGATGTGAAATACTCTCCGTTTCCCTTCGGGATATAGAAATCAGCCTTCCTCTTCACCTTTTCAGGATCGATGGAAGCAACCTTTTTCCGCAGCTCCTCGATCTCCTCCTCCGGAGTTTCTCCCCAGGTCAATCGGTAATCAGACAACCTCGCAAGCTTATAGATATTGTCATCCTCAACATCGCAGTTCTTGCGGACATCATTTACCTTGAAGACGTATACAGTCAGTTTATCCCCGAGCAGATTGCGGTCAGTGGCCCACCACCCTATTCCGTCCTCCTCGTCGATAGCGAGCATATAATCATCGTAGGGGGAATTGATCGGCATTCCCAGATTCTGTGGCTGGAGATACTCCCCGGTCTGCGGATCACGCGTCACAACAAATATATCATAACCACCCATCGAATCATTACCGTCAGTAGCGTAATACAAAGTCACTCCGTCAGGCATCATGAATGGGAAATCAGCATATCCATTCTTATTAAGGAAATCGGGGGTTGCTTCGGGTTCGGTCCATGATCCGTCGGTGAGACGCTGACTCTCCACAAGACGGACATTACCAACCGAGTCCGGTTCACCCCAGACCATGTAGTCTTCCCCCTCGTTGATAAACGCCACAATTGCACCGTTGCGATGATCCTTAAGGGGAATCTCTTCCGGTTTCAGAAGCCGGCCTGTCGAATGTGGAAGTTTATAAGACTTGAAGAAATCATCAACCTGCACCGTTATCGAATCGATTACCGTGATCATCTCGACCCTGCCGAGGGCATTCTCTGCCGAAGCAAGCTGATCCTCGAGCTCACCGATTGTCTCACCTGCCGGAAGACGCATCCTTTCCCGATATTTTTTATATTCTGCATAAAGTTCTTTTGCACGGGGGAAATTATAGTCGAGGAAAGCAAGACGGCCCAAATACATGGTAGCCTCACCGGATCCCTTTGCCTTGGCCGACTCAAGAAGCTTACGTGCCTTCCCATACTCACCCTCTTCAAATTCACAGACGCCGAGGAGATATTGGTAGAGTGTGCCTGAGGCAATCTTCGGATTGGCTTTCACCGCCTCCTCGAGTTTTTCGCGGGCCGACCAGAAATCGCCGTCACTGACGAGTAGACGCGCATCCTCGAGACTGTCGGCCGAGACCGACACGTACCCGATCAGGGCGATAACAAGCAGGGAGATGTATCTTTTTATATGCATGATAACCGTTTTAAACAGACACTCCGGAGCTACCGGGAATAGCAACCGGAGGGAACCGGGGGTATTTATTTCGCAAAATTAAACAAATTTGTCGAGAAATTCAAAACGATTCTGAAAGAGTATAAGGGGGATAACTTGTTTTTAAATATTTTTTGTTAACTTTGCGGTGCGCTATGCGCACATTTCTCTCCCCACCGAACGATATTTCTAAACAATACAAACTAATAACATCCATATGAGCTTAAATATCATTGTACTCGCCAAGCAAGTACCTGATACACGCAACGTCGGCAAAGACGCCATGAAGGCCGACGGCACAATCAACCGTGCGGCTCTCCCGGCAATCTTCAACCCTGAAGACCTCAACGCCCTCGAGCAGGCACTGCGACTCAAGGAGAGCAACCCCGGAAGCAAAGTCACCATCCTTACCATGGGTCCGGCCCGTGCTGCTGAGATTATCCGCGAGGGAATGTTCCGCGGTGCCGACGGCGGAATCGTGCTTTCAGACCGTGCTTTCGCCGGCAGCGACACTCTCGCAACTTCCTACGCTCTCAGCGCGGCTGTGCGCAAGATCGGTGATTACGACATCATCATCGGCGGCCGTCAGGCCATCGACGGCGACACCGCCCAGGTCGGCCCCCAGATCGCAGAGAAACTCGGTATCCCCCAGATCACATACGCCGAAGAGATCCTGAGCGCTGACAACGGCGAGATTGTCGTGAAACGCCGCATCGAGAGTGGCGTCGAGACTGTCAAGGCCAAACTCCCCCTCGTAGTGACAGTCAACGGCAGCGCAGCCGATTGCCGTCCCCGCAACGCCAAGTCAGTGCAGAAATATAAATACGCAGCCGTTCCGTCAGAGGTCGCTGCAGATGAAGCAAAGAAGGCTTTCATCGAGAAGCGCCCTTACCTCAACATCGGTGAATGGAGCGCGGCTACCGTAGACGCTGACCTTCAGCAGTGCGGTCTTGCAGGCTCCCCCACAAAGGTGAAGCAGATCGAGAACGTGGTCTTCACCGCCAAAGAGGCAAGACGAATCGAAAACAACGATGAGGAACTCGAGGCACTCGTTAAAGATCTCATCGCCAATCATACCATCGGCTAATTTTTCCAAATTTCATTCAAAATGGCAGACAAAAATAATCTCATAGTCTATTGCGAATATGAAGACGGCAAAGTGGCCGACGTGAGCC
>CAZMHE010000186.1:0-3371 GCA_964566015.1 uncultured Sangeribacter sp.
GATAGGACCTCTCACCACGAGCGAGTCAAGGTCATTGACAACGTCGCCCAACGTGTTTGCCAGTGTACCGGCTTCCGTGAGCGTCACATCACGGTAGACAACTTCACCGGCTGCATGACCGACAGAACCTCCGAGTATATATAACAGGGCGGTAATTAAAGCTATCTTTTTCATCTTTCTATAACTTTCTTCCTTCTTACTGTATCACTTTGAGAATTTCACAGAATCCATGACCTCACCGTCAGAAACCAGCGAAACCACATATATTCCCTCTTTCAGTGAGGAGACATCGAGTTCAACTGATTTATCGCTGACATTGACGTTGCGTGAAAGGACTGTCTCTCCCTGCAGTACTGATGAGACAACGAGTGATGAGAGGCCGTTCATATCACCCTTGAGGTCAACGTTCAGTCTGGTCTTGGCGCCATCCAGTGAAACCCCTGCGATACCCGTTTCTGAATCCAACGTTATGCTTTCGGTTGCAAGCTCGCCATTATTGGATAGGATATATGCGTTGTAGGTCTTTTCGCCACCCTTGAGGGCTGTGACCTCCACGCTGTTGCCCTTGCCGATTACGGTTCCGTCATTTGTTTCCCAGCGTACGGTCTCGGTCTCATCAGCCTCTACATCGAGCCTGTATGTGCCGTCACCCATCGGGGTTGAGGTGATAGGATGCATGTCGGTTGATGCGCATGGACTCTTTACGACGAATGTCTCGCCACCGATGATGTTGCCGTCCTCATCCTTCTGTATAAGGTCTACCGTATAACTGCGTGAATCCTGTGATGCCTTCTTGAAGTTGAACTTCAATGACACCTTGTCAAACTCCTGCTTCTGCAAAGCAATTGACTTCAGATTGCTCGTCTTGCCGAGGAATTTGACTGTCGTGGGGCTGAGAGCCGGAACTGCACTGACTTCATTTGACTTCATGCCTCCACGTTCCCAGGCTTTATATACAGGCTGGGACATGTCCATCAATACATCTGCCTGGCTGAAGATTTCCTCATCCTCCGGACTAACCGGACGCACTTCCAGTGAATAACCTACGATTGAATCCCCGATGTTACGTACGAATACATGTGTTCCGCCGGAAACCTGCTCAGGTGTGACAATGGAGACATTCTTCTGGGCCTCCTTGTTCGACTTCCACAGGTTGTAGGAAAAGTCACCGGTTTTCCAAGGCTCTTTATGAGTATCCATGATTTTTGCCAACAGACAGAAATGATGCCTGTTGGAACCATCCTCGGAAGATGTATCGAAATAATCGGTCGATAATCCCCATGTCATCGGGAAATCGGCGTAGCCGCCAGACTCAATATTATACAATACTTTGGCCACATTTACCGGACCACCCGTTACTTCCCCATTGGTGTCAGTCTCATCGCCCATCCACGTTTCCGGGACAAACCCTGTGGCGGCTTTCGCCCAATAAGTATGTAAATACCACTCTCCCTTCTCAGGCGATCTCTTACCACGGTTATGTACACGGACATATACGGTGGCCGCCTGATGATCCTCTGAATAATACGGATTCTCATGTTCCATAAGGCCGTCCGCCTTGTTCCTTACCCAGATCGAGGGGCTCTTCCACAACTCCTTAGAGGTGCAGTTAGGTTCCCTGCCCATATCGTCCGGATCATCCTTCACATATAGATTGACTGCAGGTGCGAGATGATTGAAAGCCAGGTCCTCACCAACCCAGACTGGTGTCGACACATACTGGGGATTCTCTGACCTGCGGTCCTTCTCCTTTGCATAGTTGAAAGCCTCGTCAATGGTCACGAGACCGTCATAATCGACATTCGAATACACATATCTTCCACAGTGATCCCGGTGGTTCACGGCGCTTGTCCAGTGGTATACGAATTCGTCATAAGGAATATCGGGACACGCCCATGACGATTCACTGCCACTGCATGCTGCGGCCACGACACATCCAACTTTGGTAAGGTCATCGATAAATCCGCCGGCATAGCACTGGCCGAGCACGACATTGATGTTGGCGTATTTCTCCGAGAATGGGGTGAGCATCTCCGCAAGCTCATGGTCATATAGTCTCTCATTACCCCATAGACATATGTATGATTCACTGACCATATCAACTGAGCCACCGTGATCAATGACGAATATGAAGAGATGATCATCCTCGTTCACCTTGCTCTCGAGTGATTTCAATGTATTCTTGATGTTTGCTTTGGTGGCAGCCATCTCAATCTCGGCTCTTCCGTCCCCGTCGAGATCGAGAGGTTGGGATACATATTCCCCACCAGTATATAGGCGCATATCCTTCCCGGATCGGTGCCATCCGACATGATCGGGTAGATGTTCTCTTTCGGAACATGATAGGCATGTGTCAGCGTCTGATAGATAAATGAGCAGTCATTCCAATAACGCTCATGGTTTGAAATCGGGCTTATACCTCCGCTGATGATGAGGGCATAAGTTCTGGAGCCAGCAGGATTTACATCGCCAAAGTCACTCTTGCTAACCATTATTGGCTTTGTGTTTTGAATATCTCCATAACGGTTCTTTACAAGCAATGGAACGTATTCGCCCGTTGTGGGAGGAAGGGAGAGGGTCTTGGTGGTAACCGGGACATTGTCTGTGTTGACTGTTTTTGGAATAGTCAGAAGATAACAATCATGTTCCCAACCTTTCATAGGTTCGGCATCCACGAATATCACCCAGTTTGAATTAACTTCAATAGGCTGTTTCAGGCCGTCTGTCTGCTTGAGGTATAGATGGTCCTGCTGGATATAGTAGTCCACATCATCACCATTGAATTGGCTTTGTGCAATTTCAAGGGCTTCCACTCTCGAAATGGAGCGTGCCTGAATGATCGGGGTCATTGCGAAGAGCACGACCATCAGTGCGCAAAAGCGCATTAACTGTCTTTTCATAAAAAGGTGAGTTTAGGTTATAGAATAGTGAGGAGAGATGTTGTGTTTTCGTTACAAGTCGATATACCCTTTGAGTGTAACCTCCTCGAATTGGAGACGGATTTCATACGTGCCTTCAGCGGAGAAGATAAAGGTAATGAAATCTTCCTCATCTACAAAGCTTGCCACGGGGTCTCCGTCGACTGTGAGGATTTCATACCCGAGGATGTCTTCTGTGTTGTGGCCGGGAATAGTTACGCCTGATTCACTATCTATATAGATGGTGATGGGGTGCGTTGGTTTTCTTCTTCCCTCCTTTTCTAAATCTGATTTGTCGTTATCATCTTGTTTTGATTGTTGAAACATAGTCAACACAACGACACCATTCTCTGTGCCTGCGTAGGAAGGCATGACAGAAAGAGTCAGGATAGATAGAATCATCCAAAAATGAATCTTAAATAAATTTTTCATAAATTTTAATTTTTTCGGCGG
>CAZMHE010000187.1:0-3359 GCA_964566015.1 uncultured Sangeribacter sp.
TATCCTTTAGGATATTGTCGACTGCCTGAACCTCTTTCTCCATGAGATAGCCGAGCATCTTGTTCTCGGGAGCGAAGTAGTCAGCGATAACGGCTGTCGAGGCGTGTTTGCGGTGAGCTGTCCCGAAAGCGTCGTTGACATAAACGTCGGCATAGCTTGCGAGAGTCTTCGCAAACTCCTTCTGGCTCTCCTTCATGGCTTTCTTAGCCTCGTCGTAGGCGGGATCTGCCTTGTCGATGCCGACGGGTTTACCCTCCTCTTCGGGGTAGAAACGGAGGTTCTCGAGAAGAAGCACCTCACCGGGCTTGAGCTCGGCTGCTGCCTCGGCTGCCTTTGCGCAGTCGGGAGCGAACTTCACGTCTGTTCCGAGAGCTTTGGCAACATCCTCACGGATCTGGGAAAGTGAGAGTTTGGGATTGACCTTTCCTTTCGGTTTGCCCATGTGAGACATAAGGATGAGGCTGCCGCCGTCAGCGAGGATTTTCTTGAGTGTGGGGAGGGCGCCGCGGATGCGGGTGTCGTCGGTGATATGGCCGTTCTCGTCGAGGGGAACATTGAAGTCCACTCTGACGATAGCCTTCTTACCGGCAAAATTGAAATTATCGATTTTAGCCATTGGTAAAAAATGTTGATTTATGACTTAGTTTTTTCTTTTTAAGTCCAACTCGGGTGTTGGTGTCGCAAAGATAGTGTTTTTTGTCGGTATTGACAACAATTATTCTTAAATTTGCACCCCGAAAACAGTTCTTTACTCTTACTTTATATGGAAGTTTCCTCATCTCCCGGCGTTTCTTGCGCGAAACTATATAAGGAGAAGTACGGTTGCGATCCTTTCGTTGAGAAGTTGGCTTCGGCCGGTTCCGACCGTCGTTATTACCGTCTTGCCTCTCCCGGTTTTCCGGTTGTTATCGGTACGGAAGGGCCTGATCCGGTAGAAAACAGGTGTTTCACCGATCTCTCACGCGCTTTCTCGAAGTGCGGATTGCCTGTGCCGGAAATCATTGCCACTTCATCCGACTACCTTTCCTATCTTCAGTCTGACTTGGGAGACCGTGCGCTCCTGCCTTTGTTAAGCGGCGGGAGAAGGATAGAACTTGCCGCCAAGGCTCTGAGACGCCTCGTTGATATTCAGACCGTGGACGCCGGACTTTGGGAGAAGTGCGTGATGTCGAAACCATTTTCTCGCCGCCTCGTGATGTGGGATCTCAATTATTTCAAATATGAGTTCCTTAAGCCGGCAGGTGTAATCTTCGATGAAGAGAAACTCGAGGATGACTTTGAGAGATTCGCCGAAGCATTGACCGACATTCCGGAAGAGATGACAGGATTCATGTATCGTGATTTCCAGAGCCGGAATATCATGGTAGGTGAAGGTGATTCCCTTTCATTCATAGATTTTCAGGGTGGCAGGCGTGGACCGCTTGTATATGATGCGGTCTCTTTTCTCTGGCAGGCTAAGGCCGGTTTCTCGCCGGAGGAGAGGAGAGAATTGCTCGATGTCTACGCCTCGGCTTTGTCGGAGAAAAGGGGTGTGGACAGGATTGATGTCTTGAATCAGGCTTCATTGTTCGCCCTGTTCCGTACGCTACAGGTCTTGGGTGCGTATGGATTCAGAGGACTCGTGGAGAAAAAGGCTCATTTCATAGAAAGTATACCGGCGGCTCTTGAGAATCTTCGCTATCTCGTCAGGGTAGGTATCGCTGATCCTTATCCTGAATTGAAAAAGGTGGCCTACCTGTGTGCCCATAGCCGATTCAACCGTAGAGTGATGCGGGGTGGTCTGACAGTATATGTTTTCAGTTTCTCGTATAAGAAAGGTTACCCTGAGGATCTGAGCGGCAACGGCGGTGGATTCATGTTTGATTGCCGCGGATTGCACAATCCCGGGCGATATGATCAATACAAAAAGCTGACCGGGCTTGACCGAGAGGTAATAGATTTCCTTAAGGAGACCGGGGATGCGGATGAGTTTGTCGGCAAGGCACTTGAGATCGTATCACCGACTGTGGCGCGTTACCGCGACCGTGGATTCACCTCCCTGCAGGTTGGTTTCGGCTGCACCGGGGGTAGGCATCGCTCGGTCTATTCCGCACAGAACTTCGCCGAGGCACTTGCCGCGGCCTTCCCGGATGTGAGGATAGTTTTACAGCACAGGGAGCAGGGGATCTCGTCGGAATTTAACGGAGAAACGCAAAAAACTGATAAACGATAATTATGAAAGCGTTTGTACTTGCGGCCGGTCTCGGCACCAGATTAAGGCCCTGGACACTGCAACATCCGAAGGCCATTGTGCCTGTCGGCGGAGTCCCTATGCTCGAGCGTGTGCTTCTCAATCTCCATAATGAGGGATTCACTGACATCACCGTCAACATACATCATTTCGGGGAACAGATAATCGACTTTCTGAATACAAGAGATCTGGGGGTTAATATCAATATCAGTGATGAGCGTGAAAGTCTGCTTGATACCGGCGGAGGGCTGGTCGGTGCCTCCGGTTTTTTCGGTGCCGATCCGGTACTTGTACACAATGTGGATATACTCAGCAATGCGCGCCTTGCTGACCTGATGACCCGACATGAGGAATCAGGAAGTGACGTGACGCTGCTTGTCAGTCCGCGCGAATCGGGTAGGAAGCTTATCTTTGATTCCTCGATGTGTCTCAGAGGGTGGCATCATATAAAAGAAAACCGGTTTCGGCCGGAGGGGATCCGGCTGAAACCGCAAGATATAGAGTATGCCTTCAGTGGCATTTATATTGTCGGAGAAAGAGCCCGTAAAGAGATGCGTGAGCTTTTCGGGGACGCTCCGTTTCCGTTGATGGACTACCTTCTTTCAGAGAAGAGGGAATCTTCAGTTATGGGGGTATTGGATTCGGACCTGCATCTGATAGACATCGGCAAACCGGAGACGCTCCGTCAGGCCAATCTCGAGATCACTTACGGTGGTGAGGAGTGTAGCTGAAATCGGAGTTATAGGAATTTGCGTTGAACTGGAAGACGCAACCAACGATAAGAGCGACAACTGCGAACCCACCGAGCCACCATGTTGTGGCGACACTTGTCGTGAAGCATGATACGAGGAGGAGGATGCAACCGATGGCGTAGAATAAGATTGATAATGCTTTCATAGTATTTAATGATTGGATCCCGGGGAAGGGGATGGGAATTATATAATTTTGTTTTGGGTCAGGATTATCCTGTTGTTTGCATTAGAACGCCTGATTGAGAGATAAGGTTCTTATTGGAGTGTTAAAAATGAAGCAAAAAGGAAGCAAAAAAATAAGACCATCTCGTCGATGATCTTATTTAGTAGCCGATCCGGGACTCGAACCCGAGTCTCCACCGTGAGAGGGTGGCGTG
>CAZMHE010000188.1:0-244 GCA_964566015.1 uncultured Sangeribacter sp.
TCTCCTCGGCCCCGTGAAGGTCTACACCACCGAGTAATCTCTCGGATCTTATAAACAGAGAGAGCCCCTGTCACCGAACGGTGACAGGGACTCTCTCTGTTTCGTAATCTCCGGGAATAGGCGCACTCTAATGCTGTTTCACCGGGAGTATGCGCGCCCCGCGCCGTCCATATGCCGTCACCAAACCGTGAATAGGCGCGCCTCGCGCCGTCCATATGCAGTCACCAAACCGGGAATAGGCGCG
>CAZMHE010000188.1:344-3330 GCA_964566015.1 uncultured Sangeribacter sp.
CCTCGCGCCGTCCATGTGCCGTCACCAAACCGGGAGTAGGCGCGCCTCGCGCCGTCCATGTGCCGTCACCAAACCGGGAGTAGGCGCGCCTCGCGCCGTTTCGTTGTCGGCGTGTACCGCGAGGGCGCGGTACCTCCCAGTTAATGTGCCTCCCAGTGTGCGGTACCTCCCAGTCTACAACTCCTCTATTTCCTTACGGGAAAGATTCGTGAGACGTATAATCTGATCAACGCTCATGCCCATTGACTTGGCGGTCTTCGCTATCTGACGGGTTCTGATAATCTCTCCCTCTGCGCGTCCCTTAACTATGCCTTTCGCCATGCCTTCAGCCATACCTTCAGCCACTCCTTCTGCACGTCCTTCGGCACGCTCGGTCTCTGCGATGGCGTAGTTGTCCCTGTAAACCTTGAGCGAATGTTTGTATGCGGCGCGCTCCTCCTCATTGAGTGCCCCGTAGCGGGCCACCTCCCCCAGTCTCCTGAAGACAGGGTCGTTCATAAATGTTGCCGGTATTGCTTCCATCTTCTCCATGTTTTTCTTTTGCAAACATAATGCAATTCCGTGAGAATTGCAAGAATTATTTCAAAAACAATCACCTTGTTTCCATTCTATGTCTATAAAATGCCTACCGATGGTGTTTTCAGATTAGAACCACACATAAGCCATATAAAAAGCCACACAGGCCGCTGATTCTCATCAGCGACCTGTGTAAATGTTTTCCATAATACTTTTCAAACTAACCTAACATCATGAATTTCGAAAATCTTATTGTTTCGACTTTCTGTAATTATAACATGAGTCAGGTTGGTTTGGTTCACACTCTTATCAAAAAAAATGTTGCATATCTGGAGTAGGCGCGCCCTCGCGCCGTCCATGTGCAGTCACCATACCGGGAGTAGGCGCGCCTCGCGCCGTACACATAGGGTTTAGCATGCTGTATGTTTTCAGAAGATTATTATGGTGTCAAGGCAGTTTATACCTCCCTTATTTCATCTTTTCACAATACAATCTTCTTTCCGTTGCGGATGTATATACTCCCTTTTGTTGGGAAGTCAACTTTACGTCCATAAAGGTCATACAGATAAGTATCTTTAGGTAATTCGTCATTAATCTTAGAGATCCCATTCCACTCATCAAGAATACTGCGGTTAAAGATACACTTGTCATCACTCCAGCACTCTGATAATATCATATGCATCTGAGTCCCGGTTTCCACCACAAATGGAGCAAGGATATATTCAGAAGTGAACCCGATTCCTTCAATCCAATAATCTAACCTTGATAATTTCTGAATTTTTACAACGCATCTTTCAACTCCCCCGATCTCATGAAAAGTCTTCTCTATCACATGGGGCACATAATCAGGATAATCAAAATCATTCTCATGAAATATCCATGTTTCCGGAGAAAAGTCCTTATACTCCAAATAATCCCCCACTTCCACATTAAAGTCAACAACCGGTGCATACCCACCATGTTCCCCAAAGAAGTTCCACCACAGAATTCCTTCCTCTTCGTAGGCAGGCCAGGTCCTACCCAAGACCTCTCCATCCGGTATCTGAATAAAAGCCAAATCCCATACTTCACGACCATCTTCCATTGACTTCCCCTGAACTCTCATTCCGGTTTTTTGACCCGTCTGAACCATTTCACCTCCTTCTAAGGAATAGTTTTCATAGATCCATGTCTTACCTACTTCCAGGATAGGCAAATACTGACGGGGATTTCCTCTTGATAATCCGGATCGGGTTATGTTGCCCGTATCTTGATTTGCCTCGTTTGCCCTCAACTCAGAAGGGAATAGTGACAGAACGCCCGTCACCATAATCACAAAAAACATTTTGACAATAACTTTCATTTTATGACGTCATTTTAGTTCCAAAATTCATCAGGAGTGATTGCCTGACTCAGTTCGGCGTTGCCGAAAACAGAGCTGACACGGAGTTCGGCTGAATTTGCACTGTCGAGCTCCTTAAAGAGATATTAATCCGACAACGGTAACCTGCTCGAATTGGAGACGGATTTCGTATGTACCAGCTACGGAGAAGATGAAGGTGATGAAGTCCTCTTCATCTACGAAGCTTGCTACCTGATCTCTTTCAACTATGTAGATTTCATACAATAGGATTTCCTTAGCATCCTATCGTGGGATTATATTGGTGGTTCCATGGTATAAGATTGCTTGTTGCAAGCGAAATTATAAAATGAAGGTGTTCATTCAATATTTTATCGCGTATGAACTACAGGGAATCGGCGCGTCCTCACGGTGTCCAGTACCGACGTTTAAGTACCGCGTGGGTGCGGTACCTCCCAGTGCGCGGTGCCACCCGGTGCGCGGCTTCTATCAGTCTACAACTCCTCTATTTCCTTACGGGAAAGATTCGTGAGACGTATAATCTGATCAACGCTCATGCCCATTGACTTGGCGGTCTTCGCTATCTGACGGGTTCTGATAATCTCTCCCTCTGCGCGTCCCTTAACTATGCCTTTCGCCATGCCTTCAGCCATACCTTCAGCCACTCCTTCTGCACGTCCTTCGGCACGCTCGGTCTCTGCGATGGCGTAGTTGTCCCTGTAAACCTTGAGCGAATGTTTGTATGCGGCGCGCTCCTCCTCATTGAGTGCCCCGTAGCGGGCCACCTCCCCCAGTCTCCTGAAGACAGGGTCGTTCATAAATGTTGCCGGTATTGCTTCCATCTTCTCCATGTTTTTCTTTTGCAAACATAATGCAATTCCGTGAGAATTGCAAGAATTATTTCAAAAACAATCACCTTGTTTCCATTCTATGTCTATAAAATGCCTACCGATGGTGTTTTCAGATTAGAACCACACATAAGCCATATAAAAAGCCACACAGGCCGCTGATTCTCATCAGCGACCTGTGTAAATGTTTTCCATAATACTTTTCAAACTAACCTAACATCATGAATTTCGAAAATCTTATTGTTTCGACTTTCTGTAATTATAACATGAGTCAGGTTGGTTT
>CAZMHE010000189.1:0-3288 GCA_964566015.1 uncultured Sangeribacter sp.
CCGCAAGAGCAAGACATTCCGAGAGCTTCTTTAGCTTCTTCCATTCTTACTTTAATACGTCCGTCTACTGCAATACCTTCGCCTGTTGCTTCTGAAATTAACAACGGATTGATATCTAATTCGTCGATAAATTTGAAGTCAGAAACTAATTGAGATAATCTCAACAATGTTTCTTGAATTTGGTCGATTTGTGCAGGTTTTGTACCTCTTGCACCTTGTAACAATTTGTATGCTTTTACTGATTCAATCATTTCTTTAGCATCAACATCTGTTAAAGGAGCAATTCTGAAAGTTACGTCTTTCATAACTTCAACGAATACACCGCCTAAACCGAACATCATCATAGGACCGTATTGAGGATCTGTTGCGATACCGCAAACCATTTCACGAGAACCTTTTACCATTTCTTGAATGATTACGCCTTCAAGACCTTCTAACAAGCCTTTTGCTTCCAATCTTTCAAGAAGTCCTTTGTATTCTTTTCTCAATTGTTCTTCTGATTTGATGTTTACAACAACACCGCCAACGTCTGTTTTGTGAGATGTTGTTTTTGAAGTCATTTTCATAACTACAGGGTAGCCGATTGAATTACCCAAAGAAACTACTTCATCTTCGTTAGTTGCTAAACCGTATTTGCAAGCGCGAATTCCGTATGCTTGTAAAACGTCGATTGATTCAAGAGTTGTAAGTTGTGCTCTGCCTTCTGCAAGTGAGCCTTTGATAATGCTTTCAACTTTTTCTCTGTCAACATCGTAGCAAGGAATTTTGCCTTCAGGTCTTTCCATCCATTGACGTTGTTCATCAAGTCTGCAGAATGCTTCTGCTGCTTCTTCAGCGTACATGTAGAACGGCATATTAACTTCCATGTTAGAAATTTCAGTGAAGAAGCTGCTTGTTGTCATGAATACACCAACGATTGGTTTTTCAGGATTTTTAGCTTTGATTTCCATCAATGCCTTAGCAACATCGATATCTTTCAAACCTAAGAACGGCAAGTAGATTACCATAATCATATCAACGCTTTCGTCTTTGATTACAGTTTCTAAAGTTTGCATATAGTGTTCGATAGGAGCTGAAGCAATCATATCGATTGGGTTTTTAACTGATGCAGCTGATGGTAAGAAGCTTCTCAAAGTTTCTTTTGTAGCATCGGAAATTTGAGCCATTTGCATACCGCTTTCGCAGATAGCGTCAGTTGCCATAATACCTGGGCCGCCTGAGTTTGTGATGATAGCTACTCTGTTGCCTTTTGGAATTGGGCAGTTAGAGAAAGCTTTTGCGTTAGCAAACAAGTTTTTCAAAGAGAATTCTCTGATTACGCCTGATTGTTTCAATAATGCTGCTGCTGCTTTATCTGCACCTGCCAAAGAACCTGTGTGAGAAGATGCAGCTGATGCACCTGCTGCTGAACGACCTGCTTTTAAAGCAAGGATAGGTTTCTTTTTAGTAATTCTTGAAGCTAATTTTCTGAAGTTAGCAGGGTTTTGGATTGATTCCATGTATAACAAAATTTGTTTTACGTCATCATCATTTTCCCAGTATTCAAGAGCTGTTTCAGCATTTACGTCAGCTTGGTTACCGATAGAAATGAATTGAGCAAAACCGATATTTAAGTCTTTCAAGATGTTCAAAATACCGCCGCCCAATGCTCCTGATTGAGAAACGAAACCAATGTCTCCGCGGATTGGTAAGCTTTCAGCGAAAGTTGCGTCCATAGAAACGTCAGGGCTTGTATTCAAAACGCCTAAGCAGTTAGGGCCAACACATCTCATACCGTATTCACGAACTTTAGCTAATAATTGTTTTTCAGCTTCAGCACCTTCTTTACCGGTTTCTTTGAAGCCTGCTGTGATGATACACAAACCTTTGATACCTTTAGCGTGGCATTGGTCAATTGTATCAAGTACGAATTTAGCGTTAACTACGATAACTGCCAAATCAACTTCACCAGGGATTTCAGCGATAGATGTATAAGCTTTGAAACCTTCGATTTCTCCGCCTTTAGGGTTAACCGGATAAATATTTCCGTTAAATTTGTAATCTCTTAATCTTTGCATGATTTCAGAACCGATAGTTTTCGGTTTTGTTGAAGCACCGACAACCGCAATTGATTTCGGTTTCATGATTTTGTCTAAGTTTGATGTCATATCTTATCCTTTCTTTTAAGTTGTTGTATAAAAAGTTACTAAGATACTAAGGCACTATGGCACTAAGTTCTTATCGTTAAGTTGGTTATTAAAATATTTCATTAAGCCTGTTAATAAAGCTCTGACTTTAGATATTTTTTGTTCTAATTCATTGTAATCGCTTATAAAACCAAGGTTTTTAGATATTAATAATTGTGTGTCAAGTTCGGCAAGTGAGCCTAAAGCAATGTCCAGAAATCTTAACGTTTCTTTATCTGAATGTTTTACAACACCCTCTGCAATATTTGATGGCACCGAAGTTGCAGCTCGTCTTATTTGACTAACAATACCAAATATTTCATTTTTCGGGTAAGTTTCGGTAATTTTGTATATGTCAGTTACAAGTTTTATTGACTCTTTCCAAACTTCCATATCTTTGTAGTACATAAAATTAACCTCTTTTTGATAATTCTTAGTGCCTTAGTATCTTAGTGTCTTACTTAATACCCATTTACAATCCATTCACGTACTCTGAACTTTGCACCGTGATTTTTTGCGATTTGTTCGCAGGTTTCAAGGTCAAGATGTCTGCCTTTGTAACCTTCCACAACACTTGCTACGACTGAAATTCCTTCAGCAGAACAAGCCTTGATAAACTTTTTAACTTCCTCATAAGCCTCATCAAACACAGGTTGAGAAAGTTCATTGTATTCTTCTTTTGTCGCTCCGTTCAAACTTACCGAAAACTCGTCAACAAGTCCTTTAAGTTCGGGAACAACATTTCTTTTGTATACAAAATTTGCGTGTCCGTTAGTGTTTACACGAATTTTTGTATCGGGGTATTTTGATTTGATATATTTTGCAACTTCTTTTAAAACATCAAACTTCAGCATAGGTTCGCCATAACCGCAGAAAATTATTTCAGATGTCAGGGGGGCAGGAGGGCAGGAGGGCAGGCTATTTTCGTTAATTAGCTTGTCTTCTTGCTTTCTTGTCTTCTGTTCTTCAGTTATCAAACTTTCAAACTGCTCAATCACATCCGATGCAGTTGAATTTTCATTATCAAGCCACAATGTTTGTCCGACAACATCGTCTTTGTCTTTTCTGAGGCAAAATATACAGTCATTTGTGCATTTGTTGGTTAAATTAATATAAATTTTTC
>CAZMHE010000190.1:0-3271 GCA_964566015.1 uncultured Sangeribacter sp.
CGCCCCACTAAAAGATTCAGGTATTGAATGGATAGGCAAAATCCCTCAACATTGGAACATAAATAGAGGTAAAAATGTTCTTACTTTACTAAAACGGGAAGTTGAAAATAATATGGAAGTGATAACTTGTTTTCGCGATGGACAAGTTACATTAAGAAGCAACAGGAGAGAAGACGGTTTTACTTTCGCTGATAAAGAATGTGGTTATCAAGGGATTTTTGTTGGAGATTTAGTAATCCATGGAATGGATGGATTTGCAGGGGCAATAGGTATTTCCGATTCTAAAGGAAAAGGTTCCCCAGTTTTAAATGTATGCAATCCTAAAAATAATTACTCGGCAAGGTACATTTGTTATTACTTACGAATGTTGGCTTCTCAAAATATATTTGTAGCCCTGGCAACAGGCATTCGAGAACGTTCATGTGATTTACGTTGGCAAAAAATTGCAAATTTATTATTTATTCTGCCATCAATAGACGAGCAACAACAAATTGTAAAATATCTCGACAAAAAATGTTCTGAAATAGACTCTGCTATATCAGACAAAGAACAGCTAATCGAAAAATTAGCCGAATACAAAAAATCCCTCATTTACGAATGTGTAACTGGAAAAAGAAAGGTGTGTTAGTGGAAAAACAAAGAATTATTCAAATAAATTCATACATACCTCCTTTATATAGATACTTAGAAAGTCAGTATGTTGATTTATTTTTTACCATGGGGATTTTAAGAATAAGTTCTTTTGAACATTTCGCCAATCATCCTGATGAATCTCGCCTAGATAATCAAGAAGGATTTGCCCAATTAATAGGAAATTGCGATGATAGCAATACAAAAGTAGGAATAGGGTTTGGAGTTGGATCTAATAGTTTTACGCTATGTACAAGTCTTATAAAATCAAAAGAATTGGCAAGTAAATTTAAAGTAGATAGTTGCATTAAAATTAATAATATTAATGGTTTTATAATTAGTGTTGCAGAGGCTCTGCTCGCAAATAAATATAATGTTATTGGTGGCTTGCATGGGCCTTGTAGATATGTTGATAAAAGGGAAATCAGCTCTACAATAAAACAGGATGATATTGATAAAATTAATATTAAGGATAATACAATGAATTTTAATGCGTTATTTGAATTGAGTTCAAAAATTGCAAATACTGACATATATTTTCTTAAAACAAATAGTTATGCTATGGAACATGAATATAGAATAATTTGGACTATAAATAATAGAAGTATACCTAAGTGTCTTAATTTGTATGTTCCAAATGCAGTACAGTTTTGTGAAAAAGTAGAAATTTAATAAGAGGATAAAACTATGCAAGATACTTTACTAAAAGAGAGAAACTTTGAAGAAGCGATTGAGAATTATTTAATAACCGAAGGTGGTTATCAAAAAGGTAATCCGCAAACTTTGAACCGTGCTACGGCATTGGATGAAGATACGTTTTTAAAGTTCATCCAAACCACTCAGCCTAGAGAATGGAGAAAGCATTGCAGGAATTATCCTAACAACCCTGAACAGGCTCTTTTAAAACGATTTCAAGATGAAGTATCTGCAACCGATCTTTTATTTGTCCTAAGACATGGTTTTAAAGATAGAGGGGTTAAGTTCTATCCTTGCTATTTTAAGCCTGAAACGTCAATGAACCCTGAACATAACGAAAAGTATTCTCAAAATATCCTGCATTGCACACGTCAAATGAAATTTTCTCTACAAGATGAAAGAAGCATTGATATAGTTCTTTTATTAAACGGTATTCCTGTCGTTTCAATGGAATTGAAAAACCAATTCACAGGGCAAGATGCAACAAACGCAATTAACCAATACAAGTTCGACCGTGCAACAAAAGACAAGATGTTTGAGTTTAAACAAAGGGTTTTAGTGCATTTTGCGGTTGATTTGTATGAAGTCTATATGACAACAAGATTGCAAGGTGCAAGTACATATTTCTTGCCGTTCAACCAAGGCTCAAACGGTGCAGGTAATGTAGGTGGAAAAGGAAACCCACAAGTCGAAGACGATTACTTAACAGCATATCTATGGAAAAGAGTTTTGGTAAAAGATTCTTTGATGGAAATTTTGCACAAATATATGCACTTACAAAAAGAAGATATTAAAGATAAGGAAGGCAAAATTACAGGCAAAAAAGAAACTATGATTTTCCCTCGTTATCATCAATTAGATGTTGTAACAAAGCTTTTAGCAGATGTTAAAGAAAGAGGAAGCGGCAGGAATTATCTAATTCAGCACAGTGCAGGTTCAGGAAAATCAAATTCTATTGCATGGCTTGCTCACCGCTTACAAAGCTTGCATGATAAAAATGATGAAGTTATTTTTAACTCAGTAATCGTTGTTACTGATAGAAAAATCCTTGATAGTCAATTACAAGATACCATTTATCAATTCGACCATGTTGATGGTGTTGTAAGACCAGTTAAAGACGGCTCAAAAGGTTTAAAAGAGGCTCTGAATGACGGTGCAAAGATTATTATTACAACTCTGCAAAAATTCCCATATATCTATCAAGATGTTGAAGCCACTGGAAAAAGATATGCTGTTATTGTGGATGAGGCTCATTCATCACAAAGCGGAACTGCTGCAAAGAAATTAAAAGTTGCATTGGGCGATACTGAAGAAGTTTTAGAACAATATGCTCAAGAAGAAGCGAAAGAAGAAAACAGCCAAGAAGATTATGAAGATAATTTGGTCAAAGAACTTGCAACACATGGAGTTCATCAAAACATATCTTTCTTTGCTTTTACAGCAACACCTAAGAATAAAACTTTGCAAATATTCGGAGATAGACAAGAGGACGGAAGTTTTAGAGCATTTCACATTTACTCAATGCGTCAGGCAATTGAAGAAGGGTTTATTTTGGATGTTCTTCAAAATTACACAACCTATCAGCAATACTATAAAATAGCAAAGAAAATAGAAGGCGATCCTGAATATGATAAAGCAAAAGGTGCAAGAGCAGTTTCAAGATTTGAAAGTTTGCATCCGCATAATATTGCACAAAAAACCGCTATTATTATAGAACATTTTAGAGATATTACTAAAAAGAAAATTGACGGTAGAGCAAAAGCAATGGTTGTAACGGCATCACGACTGCATGCTGTTCGATATTTGTTTGAATTTAGACGTTACATAGAAGCTCATAACTATGATGATTTGGATGTACTAGTAGCATTCTCAGGCAGTCTTGAAGATGATGGACAAGAATGGACAGAAGAAAAAATCAACGGAATTAAAGAAAATCAACTTAAAA
>CAZMHE010000191.1:0-3260 GCA_964566015.1 uncultured Sangeribacter sp.
TAACCCCGGGTTAAGCGACGTCAGGAGCTACCCGGGGGCAGGAGCCAACACACCCTCCCTACCGCGGAGCGGTTGCACTTCGCGTTAACCCCGGGTTAAGCGACGTCAGGAGCTACCCGGGGCCTGAGCCAACACACCGCCCATCTACCGCGGAGCGGTTGCACTTCGTTAACCCCGGGTTAAGCGACGTCAGGAGCTACCCGGGGACAGGAGCCAACACACCCCCCCCTACCGCGGAGGGGATGCACTTCGTTAACCCCGGGTTAAGCGACGTCAGGAGCTACCCGGGGGCAGGAGCTAACACACCCTTCTACCGCGGAGCGGTTGCACATTTAGCGAAAATATGTTGCAAAACATGAAATATAATAAAAATAATCACAATTTAAATCACTAATTTTGTGGCCGATTACACCCCTATACACTATTATACCCTGGGGGAAACGATAGAAACCATAGAAAATACCAAATAACCTAATACCCAAAAGTTATGAAAAAAACTTTTACCAATCTTTTCCTTTTAGGTGCCTTGATGACATTCGGGGCTACCAACGCGCTTGCGGAAGAGGGCACAACCGCCGCCGGCGTCAAAATGACCTACGTCAACTATGACGAACCCGACACCGCCTACGGTGAGATCGCTGCCGGTGAATCCGCAAAATCCGGTTTTAACAAGATCAGCGGTGGTTCTGTTGCTTTCGGCAATACAGGCTGGGGTGTAAACTACATCACATACCTTCAGGTTGATGCTTCCGCTATCTCAGGAAACATCACAGGCGCCACACTCACTTTCGACGCTTCCGGCTCCACCGACAACAAACGCACCACTACATGGGGAGCCGGTTATAACAGCTCCGCATGGTCTGCCGACATGACCTACAACTCAGCAGACAAGAGCATCACTACAGTCGGAGAAACGAAAGGGGGATCCTCAAAGTCCGGCAGCACATTCAACACCCTCACACTCGACATCACTGATGCCATCAAGAACGCCGAGGGTGGTGTTGTAACCCTCATCGTATATGAAACAGCTGCCGGTGGCGGTTACATCAAGAACCCCGTTGTAAACGTAAACTGGACAACTGCCAGCACATATGCCGTAACCTTCACAGAGACCAACGGCGTTGCCGCCACCATCACGATGGATGGCTCAAACGTAACTGAAGGCACAAACCTCGTAAACGGCACTTATACCTACACTGCTACAGCAACCGGTTACAAAGACTATACCGGCGAGTTCACGGTTAACGGTGCTGACGTGAATGTTTCCTTTACAATGACTCCCAAGGATATCTGGAACTACTCCGTAGTGGCCGTTAGTCCTGATGGCGACATCCTTTCAGAACTCAGCACAGGAACAGGATATGAGAACGACGACGTCACCTACTACTATCCCGAGTTCTACCTCTCCGAGACAACACTCTACTCAAAGAACAGGAACAACAGCAACCCATACTGGGGCGCAACAGCAAAACTTGATGCCAATGATAGAGTATTCGGTGTGAACTACGACGGCACACCTGTCTCTGACGTTGTCTTCTACAAAGAGGCTGAGGAGATGGAAGGCTTCACCGTAAGAGATACCAACAACGCACCTATCCGTTGCTCCAACGGTCTCGGCGGCACAGTTGAGGGTGACGCACTCCTCACCGTACTCCCCGCAGGCAAATATAAGATCTTCGGTCAGGTTTGGGGCACCAACGGCCTCACAGCCGGTGTCAAGATCGCTGCCGCTTCTGAGGAAGAAGACGACACAATCCTTTGGGAACTTGCTTCAACCGGAAGCCTCACAAGCAGCACCTCTGACGAGTTCACACTCAATAAGGAGACAGAGCTCTATGTCTACACAACTGACGGCAACCACAACCGTATGCTCGACCTCATCTACATCCAGAAGACAGGCGACGTAGCACTCGTTGAGTCAATCACACTCAGCCAGACAGCAATCGAGGCCGGCGAGGTTGGTCAGCAGATCCAGCTTGAAGTAACCTACGCTCCCGAGGATGCAGTCAACGCTGAATTCGTATGGAGCTCATCTGACGAGAATGTAGCCACAGTATCCGAGACAGGTCTTGTAACCCTCCTCGAGAAAGGCAACTGCGTCATCACTGTATCGACAGTTGACGGAAGCGTAAAGGCTGAATGTATCGTATCCGTTACAACCGGCATCGACAGCATCGCAGCCGAGGGTGCAGAGAACGTCTACTATTCAATCGACGGTATCCGCATCTCAGAGCCCACAAGCAAGGGTCTCTACATTCACAACGGAAAGAAATTCATAGTGAAATAATTGCAATTTAAATTACGGAAGTATGGAGAGTGGCCCGAGATGGGTCGCTCTCTTTTTTTTAAGCCTATCTCCTCTTTTTGCTTTTTCTGAGTCAATTTAATATTTTTAACTATTTCAAAGTGTTGATTATCCAAATGAAAATTTGTAAATTTGCAACGCGCTATATCTGATTTCCATCCAAGCCTTTGAATCTTGAAACCATGATGCGGACCAAATCAGCGCTAACCTTAGGAAACATCTAATATAACATTATGAATAAAAAACTTATCCTTTCTCTTGCCGCCACTATGGCGTTGGCACAAAGCGCGACGGCACAACGCGTCACCGACGTGCTCGACCGCGGACTCGTGGCCATGAAGACCGACGCGGGAGTGTTCTGCTCCTGGCGTATCAATGCCGATGAATGGGACGGAGCCGAATACAACATCTACCGTGGCTCCACCAAACTCAACAGCGAACCGCTCAAAGTATCAAACTTCACCGACCCCAACGGCACCACCTCCGCCACCTACACCGTCAAGGCTGTGGTGAACGGTGTGGAACAGCAGGGTTGCACCCCCGCCTCCGTATGGTCGAAAAACTACACCATCATCACCCCCAAGCATGCTCCTGAGATCAAGGCCGGCCTCGTGCCCAACGACGCCACCGTGGCCGACGTCGACGGCGACGGTGCCCTCGAGATCATCATGAAGTATGACAACTCCGCCTCCGACTATCACAACGGCGACAACGGTATTTTCACCGTAGTGGAGTGTCTCGAGATGGACGGCACCGTGAAATGGTGGATCAACTTCGGCCCGAACATCGGAGACTTCCAGAACAATGAGATCAACATCATCGCTACCGACTGGGACGGCGACGGGAAAGCCGAGGTAGTTTTCCGCGCAGCTGACGGCACGGTGATCCATATGGCTGACGGCTCAACCTACACCATCGGCGACCCCTCGATCAACTACCGCGGCACTTCCTGGCC
>CAZMHE010000192.1:0-3254 GCA_964566015.1 uncultured Sangeribacter sp.
TGGTATACGGGCGACGGCTGGTATGCCGACGGCCCCGAGTTCGCCTTTGACTATTACAGCAGCTATGTGTTCCACCCGATGTATCTCGAGACGCTGAAGAACATGAAGGATGCCGGGAAGCGCACACGTATCCACTATTCCGACTATTACGACCGTGCCTTCACGCGCACACAGAAATATGCCATCGTGCTCGAGAGGCTTATCTCGCCGGAGGGGACGTTCCCGGTGTTCGGCCGCTCTATCCCTTACCGCATGGCGGCGATGCAGCCGCTGGCTCTGATGGCCTGGTATGATCGTCTCCCGGCCGGGCTGACCCCGGGGCAGGTGCGCGGCGCGCTGACCGACGTGATGCACAACATGTTTGACGGCAAGGATAATTTCAACGAGGGTGGATTCCTGACGATCGGTTTCGCCGGGCGTCAGCCCAACGTGGCCGACTGGTACACCAACAACGGCTCCCTCTACATGACGACCCTCTCCTTCATGCCCCTCGGACTCCCGGCGGCACACCCCTTCTGGAGCGACGCCGTGAAGCCGCGCACGTCGCAGAAGGCCTGGGGCGGGAAGCCCTTCCCGAAGGATCATCACTGGCGCGACGCCCGCAAGGAGATCCGCGACCTCTTTTAGGAATGTTGACGATCCCGGGAGGAGTCTCACGATATTTTAGATAATAATTACTGAATTAACCAATATAGACATTATGGAAAATATGTTCTCACTTGAGGGTAAGGTTGCCCTCGTCACCGGAGCCGCTTACGGCATCGGACTCGCCATCGCCAAGGCTTATGCAGAGGCCGGCGCCAAGATCGTCTTCAACTGCTCACGTCAGGAGACCGTTGACCGCGGTCTCGCCGCCTACAAGGAACTCGGTATCGAGGCCAAGGGTTATGTCTGCGACGTCACCGACGAAGAGGGTGTTAAAGCCATGGTTGCCGACATCGAGGCTACCGTAGGCACAATCGACATCCTTGTCAACAACGCCGGCATCATCAAGAGAATCCCGATGGAGCAGATGGATGCGAAAGATTTCCGTCGCGTCGTAGACATCGACCTCATCGGCCCATTCATCTGCGCTAAGGCCGTGATCCCCGGCATGATCAAGAAGGGTGCGGGCAAGATCATCAACGTCTGCTCCATGATGAGCGAGCTCGGACGCGAGACAGTATCCGCTTACGCAGCCGCCAAGGGTGGCCTCAAGATGCTGACACGCAACATCTGCTCCGAGTATGGAGAGCACAACATCCAGTGTAACGGCATCGGCCCCGGCTACATCGCCACAGAGCAGACAGCTCCCCTCCGCGAGCGTCAGGCCGACGGCAGCCGTCACCCCTTCGATTCGTTCATCATCGCCAAGACTCCCGCCGCCCGCTGGGGCACACCGGAAGACCTCGAGGGTCCCGCAGTGTTCCTCGCATCCAAGGCCAGCGACTTCGTCAACGGTCACATTCTCTATGTAGACGGCGGTATCCTCGCTTACATCGGCAAACAGCCTTCCTGAAATGCGCAGGCTTTTCCTCCAGGCTGCACTTCTGCTCCCGGCAGCGGCGCTCGGCGACACGGTTGAGATAACCCTCACGAATCCGGCGTCATTCCCGCGGAGCGGTGAAATGGTTGAGGTCGACGAGACAGACGTAAGGTTCTGTCTCGACGGCCCCGCCTTCGTGCTTTATGCACCTGACGGAAAGGAGGTGCCCTGGCAGGCCACGCACGACGGCAAGATCATCTTTCAGGCCGATATCCCCGCAGGGGGGACGGCGGTCTACACCGCCCGCAACGGGCGCCCCGCGCCGGTGGAGCCGAAAGTCTACGGACGTCTCTTCCGCGAACGTGGCGACGACATGACCTGGGAGAACGAACATGCCGCCTACCGCGCCTACGGCCCGGGGATGCAGAAATGGGGCGAGAGGGGTTTCGGCTATGACGTATGGACAAAGAGCGTCTCGCACCCCGTGATAGAGAAACGGTATTACCTCGACAAGCGGAAGAAGGTCTCCTTCCACAAGGATCACGGCGAGGGGATGGACCCCTACACCGTCGGCCCGACACTCGGCGGAGGCACTGCCGCGCTCCTCGATGGCGAGGAGATTCTCTACCCCTGGTGCTGGAGCGACTACGAGATACTCGACCGCGGTCCGCTTCGCTTCTGCGTGCGCCTCCATTATCCGGCAATGACGGCCGAGAAAGGTATTCCCGCCGATGAGACACGCGTCATCACCCTCGACGCCGGCGACTGGCTGAATCGCACTGAGGTGATCTGGCGCGGGCTCGACACTCCCCGCGAATGTGTCGCCGGTCAGGTGGTGCATCGCCAGAATCCTGACGGATGGGTGGCCGATCCTGAAAAGGGGATAGCCGCCTACGCCGACCTAACGGAGAACGCCGAGGTCGGCAACGGCACGATCTTCGTCGGCACTGTGGCCGAAACCGGTGGTTTGACTCCCGTCTACATGCCGCTTGAAACACCTGCCGGCGACGCCGTGGGCCACATCGTGCAGCGCGGATCATCCGAAGATGGCAAGCCGCTCGTCTACTGGTGGGGCTCCGGCTGGAGCAAGGGTGGCATGGAGACAATGGATAAATGGCTCGACACGCTGCGCCACAAGCGTGAGTGTCTCGAGAATCCGATCGCAGTGTCGGTGCGCCATCTTCCCTGACGCCTACGGCGGCGGCCGCGACCGACCGAAGCCGACAATTCAAAACAACAATAACCTGATACAATGGAACAAGTATTCAAATATATCATCGGACTCGGCGCAGCCGTCATGATGCCCGTGATCTTCACGGTGCTCGGCCTCTGCATCGGCATCCGTCTCGGTGACGCCCTCAAGTCGGGCCTCAAGGTGGGTGTCGGCTTCGTGGGTCTCTCGATCGTGACCGCGCTCCTGACGTCGGCTCTCGGTCCGGCCCTCAACACCGTGGTGGAGCTCTATGACCTCCAGCTGAAGGTGTTCGATATGGGTTGGCCCGCCGCGGCTTCCGTGGCCTATAACACGGCAGTGGGTGCCTTCATCATCCCCGTCTGCCTCGGAGTCAACCTCGTGCTCCTCTTCCTCAAGGCCACGCGCACGGTCAACATCGACCTCTGGAACTACTGGCATTTCGCCTTCATCGGCGCCGTGGTCTATTTCGCGTCTGATTCCCTCGCATGGGGATTTTTCGCCGCCATCGTCTGCTACATCATCACTCTGGTGATCGCCGACATGACCGCCCGCAAATTCCAGACATATTATAAGGATATGGACGGCATCTCGATT
>CAZMHE010000193.1:0-3221 GCA_964566015.1 uncultured Sangeribacter sp.
AAAAACTCGTTATATAATCTTTTTAGAAAAGCACCTATAGGTTTTTCGGTGGTAGCCTGTCCGTTATTTTTAGATGTTATATCTTCTATTACCATTGAATATCTTGTTTTGAAATCAAAAGTTGTTTCAACATAATCACCTTTAAAGGATTCAGGTAAGGGGTCAAATGGTGCAGACTGTTTTATTGCAGAAATAGCTAACGCATTAGCGGAACTACTGCCTCTTTTTAATATTGAAGTTGAGACTAGTGTTCCATCCTTTGCAATTCTAAATAAAACCTTTACACTTGTAGTGTCGTAATCATCAGGACGCCAATTGCTTTTTATTCTACGGTTAACCTCTAACATATATGGATAAAAGTCTGCTTCTACTTCACTTTGGACGTTTCTATTCTCCGTTAAAATCTGTTCTTGTTCTTGTGAAAAATTATTTTCATCCTGCGACTCCTCAGCATATGTAACTACTGGTAACGCTAAGGATAAAACCATTATTAATAAGAACTTAAATTTATTCATGCCTGTTTACCTTTCTCTTTAGAAACCTTCTATCTATTATTGTATTATTACTGCGCTTCTTTATGTATGTATGAACCTTTCCTGTTACCGTATGCATCATATTCAGTAATAGTATTACCATTTTTTTGCAATATGCCAACCCTATTCCCACGAGCATCATATTTGGTTATATAGCCATTACCATCGCATTTATAAGTATATAATTTGTTTCCACGCGAGTCATATTCCGTAGTTTGCCCTATTTTATCGGTTACTCTAAACCCTATTCTATTCCCGTATTTATCGTAAATATTTACCGTCTGTGCAAACACTTCACTAGAAAAAACAATTAATACTAATAATGCTACAAGTATTTTCATCTTATATTTCACTATCCATACTTTCCATATTCTCAAATTTCTCTGTCATTTGTTTTCTCTGAGCGCGTTTACATTCTATTTCCAGTTGTTCTTTATAAAGCTCAGTGAATGAATATGAAGCATCATTAGTGTATATAATATGTAATTTCCCATCTTCACCTACCTTTGGAATAAAGATACTGACATTTTCACCTCGAATACTAATACCATCATCATCGCGTTTCACCTGAGCAATTAATTGATATTTTTGCATATAAGAATCAATAATTTTTTCAACATCTTTTGATGTCAAGCTTACTTTACTACTTAACGTTAATTCCCTTAGATAGTGAGGCCAATAAATTCCATTTGTAGCCTTTGGCATTCTTTTGTATTCATACTGAAAATATGGTGTAGAGGTCAAAAAAGTCGCACCAGCTTTAAATGGAATACCATTCATTACGATATCTTCAATATTTACAATAATAAAATCTTGATAATATAACTCACTCGTATTATCTTTGGTTGAAACCTTTTCCACATTATGTTTTAGATATTGCTTATTCACATCATATAAATTAGCAAGAATATTTTTTAATGCTGTTGGTGATGAATCCGTCTTTAAATTCTTTGTTTTAACTATTTTATTCACAGTTTTATCAATTTCATCCATCCTACCAAGCATATTCAATTGACCAGCCATAGGATTTTGTATACCAATTTTTATAGCATCATTCATTATTTTTTGTGCGTGTTCCATATCTGCGCCAATCGTTTGCAAAATAATATTGCTAACCGATGGATAACTTGCAAATTTTTGAATAAATGTTATTAAATCCGTATCATAAGGTAGGCCCCCAAAGAAATCTATTGCTTGAGGTTCAAAGTTAATACCAAGTTGAGCAGGAGAAACGCGTTCAAGCGTTATAGTTTCAGTTTTGATAGGTGAACTAGTATTCTTATAGTTATACATAACTGAAACATCAACAGTCGTGCCAATCTCCCCTCTAAGAAGTGTTGAAGCATCCTCTACTGACATATATTTAGTACCTTGATGCCCTATTTTGTATATCTTATACGCATCATTATCAAATACATCTCTACTATTCATTGGTTTAGCCAAAAATGTTCCGTCATCTTCCTTTTTCAATTTTAAATCTACCATACCAATTTTTGTCTGACATTGGCTAGGATATGTAAATGTTATTTTTCTTTGGTTAAGTCTATGTCTATTGTCTTGTATTAAAAAAGTAACTGTTGTACCCGCTTCTCCTGTTAAAAATTTATTAACTTCATATAATGACATATCACTAACACTTCTATCATTAACCTCTAGAACAGTATCCCATCTTTGCAAATTTGCATTTGCCGCAGGAGAAAAGTCATATATTTCTTCAATAGCAATTCCTTGTTTTGTTTTTACTAACTTCATTCCTAATGAACCTTCCATCGCAAACACCCTACTTGCTGATAGCATCATTCCGGCAATCAGAGTTGTACTTAATATAATCCTTTTCATTTTGTTCCTTTCTATTATGATTTAACCCGCAATCAAACATTCTTGTCACTAAAATTTACCAAACGTAACGCAGATATACCCTTGTATATTATTACCTATTTAACAATTTGTCAACAAGCAGGTAAAAACCAAGCCATACCTAGGTTTACGTGGCACTCCGCATACTATACAATGGGACATCTGCATGGTTTTTTAAAAATCTTAGTAGCTCAAAAAGTGTTTATTTGGGAATATTCACATTCTATAGTTGATAATATTGGAACATAGGTGTGGTCATGGAATTAAACGCAGTTATTTTAGGTGAAAAAATCAAGCAAGCACGAACAGTTAAAGGGTTGTCACAATTCCAACTCGCAGAGATGGTTGGTGTACACGAAAAACAAATTTCACGTATCGAAAAAGGTATTAATATGCCATCTTTTGACACCGCCTTAAAAATTATACATTCCTTGAATATAGATACAGCACTTCTTGCAAAAGACTCTATTAATAATTACAATCCACTTAGAGATGATATTATGGCATTATTATCTGATGCTATTGATGAAGAACTTTTGCTATACCGCGACCTAATCAAAGCTGCGCGTAGCAACTTCAGGATGTCTTATTCGGAAAGACAGATACTAAAAGATGAAATTATAAACCACAAAAAAGAACTAACAGAACGCACAGCCCTTAATGATGCAAGAAAAGCTAAAAGACGTAAAAATGCTTAAATATCATAACTTTTAAATTATTATGATATACTTAGAGTATGTATTTTTCTAATATTATTAGGAATAGAGATGATATATTTAATATATTAAACACGGCAAACTTTAATAGAATTCCCAATATTCACATTGAAAC
>CAZMHE010000194.1:0-3177 GCA_964566015.1 uncultured Sangeribacter sp.
TTTAATCAAATCAAAATCATGATGAAAGTTACTGGCACGCCTACGATTAATTGGGGAACGACTAATTTCTTCAATAATCAAACTCCTGAGATTAAGGCAGGAAACTATGATGTTTATTTTGATTTTGATAATCTTTTGAATGCTTGGGTTGTTGGCGTAATGAGCAAGGGAGCCGCAAGCTGATGAAAGAATTATTGAGTGAAGAATTATTCATGGGTGGCGAAGAAGCTTTTGAGCCAATTACATTTTTTGCGGATTTGGCACTTCAAACTTGGACTGTTCCAGCTGGAATAAAAAAAATTCATGTAGATGTTGTCGCCAGCCAAGGTGCTAATTCCGGGGGTTTAGGCGGAAGAATTGAATGTGACCTGAGTGTTTGTCCTAAACAAATACTTTACATTATGGTTGGTGGAGTACCAAGTACCGTTCAAACCGCATCTTATAATGCCAGTGATATAAGGACTGGGGGAACTGATTATACTAACAGAATAGTTGTTGCAGGTGGTGGTGGAAGCAAGGGAAGCGGTTCCGGTTCTGGTGCAGGGGGAAATGGTGGAGATATTATCGGAGCAGATGGCGGAAATTCTGGATGTTCAGGAGGTGGAAAAGGCGGAACACAATCAACAGGAGGTGTCGGAGGAAGCGATATTCCTTGGACATCTCAGCAAACTAGAGCCGGAGCTGCCGGTGTGCTTGGTTTAGGTGGTGATGGAGCTGCCCATTCCGGAGTGGGAGGAGCCGGAGGCGCCGGATATTATGGAGGCGGCGGAGGATGTGGTGGCTACACTAAAAAAGCAGGCTCATATGGAGGCGGCGGTGGTGGAGGTTCGTCTTTTGCAAATGTCGATTTGTGTTTGAATGTTGTACATACACAAGGCTTCCGTTCTGGATCTGGTTATGTCACGATTTCTATGATTGAAAAATGATAAAAAAGGAGCTGAAAATGGCTAAAACTCTATATAAATTAATGCTCGGCAGAGCTACCCCCCCCCAGAATTTTTAGGGAAATACAGCAACTTATCGTCATATCTTAATGTAAGGTGAAAGATATGATGAATTTGTTAAGTGAAAAATTAATGCTGAAGAAGCTTGATCCATACAAAAAAAATCAAGTCCTTTTAGAAAAATCAGTTGCCGGAACTTTTTCTGTAACTCTTGAAACCGGAGTTTATGATATTTGGTGTATTGGCGGTGGTGGTGGCGGATCAAATGGCACAGGTGGTGCCGGTGCAGGTATTCATGTACGGGTTAAACTCTTAAAAGGCACATATAGTTGTGTGGTTGGAGCCGCAGGAGCTGGTGCGAGTGCATATGTTCGCAATAATAATGGTTCAGCTGGTGGAAAGTCATCCATAACCGGTACATCATGTACAATTACGGCTAACGGCGGTGCCGGACGAAATGGACGCCGTAATGGAGGCGGAGGAGGTACAACTGGAACACTTAGTTATACCTTTAATGATGTAAATATCGTCATTAGCCGGACTACAGATGGCCAAGCAACAAATCTGTCTTTTCTAGACAATACAACAAATGGTCCCGGTGCCGGTGGTATTGCACAGGGTAATGATACAGGTGCTGGTTATGCAGGAAAAGCCGGATATGTTAAAATCTCTTATTACGGATTAGAATTATAAGGAGAAAAAATGCCTAATATACAAAAATATCTAACAAATGGTCAGAGGTGTGAAATCCCTGAAACCCCCAGAAATCTAGGGGGGGGGGTAGCTCTGCCGAGCTAAAATACAGTTTGTCCTCCTATCGGAGGACAAACTGATGATGCAATTGTGGAGTAAAGCGTTGTTGGCTAAAGTTACTGGTCCGTATCAAAGTGGAGAGCTTATATTTGAGAGTTCAATACCCGGAACTTATGAAATTGAGCTACTAACAGCTGGAATTTATGAGGTTTATTGTATCGGTGGAGGAGCCGGAGCTTTAAGAAACAACCTTTCAAATAGCAAATATACATTTCGTCAGGTTAGCATTGCCGGAGGTTCTGGAGCTGGTTATATAGGGAGACTTTTTCTATCTGAAGGTAAATTATCTATCAGTGTTGCCTCAGGTGGTACAGGACAAGCTTTTACCAATAATTCATTAAACTATGGTGTCAACACAGCTGCTTTAGCCGGTGGAACATCTTCAATTGGAACATTTGTTTCCACAGGAGGTGGAAAGTCAGGAAGTACTGGGCGCGATCAAATGAATCCAAGTTATGGTGGTAGTATTCCAACGGTTAATGTGGAAGAAATTATCACGATATTAAAGACTGGCGGTAACACTGGAGAATGTCAAAATCGAACAACGACTTCAGTATCTGGCGGTGCTCCTGTTTATGAAAATTATGGTAAAGGCGGCGATGTTATAGGAACAAGTCCTCAACATGGTTCAGCTGGCTATGTAAAACTTGTTTATTTAGGAAAATAGGAGGAAAAATGGTTAAATATGCAAAACTTAATGGAAATGGGCTTTTAGAGTATGCCCCGATTAATCACAATGGTGTATCAAATTGGATTAATGATGAAAATGCTGTTCTTGCGGCTGGTTATTTGCCTTTAGAAGAATTAGAACCGCCAGAAGGGCATTATGTTTCGGGTCATAAGATTTTTGAAAATAAAATTGTGCCGATTTTTAGTGCTTATCCGGATCCCTCCTATATTGATCAGAGAATAGCGGCTTATCCTAGTCTTAGCGACCAACTAGATATGATCTATTGGGATAAGCTAAACGGAACAACTGATTGGCTTGATTTAATTAGTGAAATTAAAGCAAAATATCCTAAACCAGAGGTTATTGATGAGTGACGCAACCTTAACTGAAGCTCTGAAAGAGGCTTATGCTTCTGCACCGAGTAATGTGATTTTATTGCATACGCTTGAATTGCGGCATCCGTCTTTCATAGATGAAAGCGGTAAACCTACAGCCATTCGTGTGGTGCGGGATAATATCAACCATATTTGCATATTGGAAGATTCTGCACCACTTGATGCGAGCAAAGCGGTGGAATTTATCGCTATGGGATTTGATTTGGAGCTTCCACCGATTGAGGCTATTCCTGTACCGGAGATTACGCTCACGCTGGATAATGTCTCAACCGAGATTATTCAATATCTTGACCGTGCTGTTGAAACGCAGGATATGATTGAGATGACTTATCGACCGTATTTATCAAATGACTTG
>CAZMHE010000195.1:0-3143 GCA_964566015.1 uncultured Sangeribacter sp.
GATTCAGTTCCGATAATAGAAGCCATATTATCTACCCATTGTCGATCAGATGAACCTTTAGAAGCTCCAATACTTCCACTCTTATTGCCGCCCGTTGTTCCGCCAATACCAAACATCACACTCAAAAACTGGTTTTGAGTTTTAGAAAAATCTAGAGATGTCTGGCGCATAAAAGTCATATTATACTTTCTATTATTTTCATGTGTTTAAATGGTCTCTGAACTCCAAAGTATAGTTACAGGGGTTGAAATGAAATAATTTTTTTCAGCATTGTTAAAAAATAATTGAATATCTACAGGAAAATTTAGTTTTCCTTGTTCATCACTAGGAGAAATAAGATAATCTTGGTTTATAATATCAAAAAAGATTCTTTTTTCTTGTATATTTTCTTTATTCAATAAATGCTTTATATTAAAAATATAGATTTCTACTTTATTTACATTATATTTGTCTTCTATCCATTCTAAATCCCATAGACATTCATTGAATGCATCCCAGTTCCATCCGAAATAAGAAGGAAATTCTAAGATATTAG
Organism: uncultured Sangeribacter sp.; assembly: GCA_964566015.1. Lineage (GTDB taxonomy): Bacteria > Bacteroidota > Bacteroidia > Bacteroidales > Muribaculaceae > Lepagella. The sequence continues at coordinate 536 of CAZMHE010000195.1, forward strand.
AAAATGTTTCAAATAATTCATTAGTTGTATGAATATTTTCACAGTTAATTTTAATTAGCCGTACCTTGGGGGAACTAGGAATATCATTTTCATTAGATATAAAATGTAATCTTGTTGAATATTGCATTTTCAGACCTCTGCTTTAATTGATAGGTTTAAATGTTTGATAATGATCTGGCGTATAGTATGCTTTTCCAGTCGATTTATCTATTACAACTCTTTCAGCTGTTCTACCGCCTTCGTTTTTCGGAAATACATCAAATTCGGCATAGTCGCCTTTAGGAAGTTTCCCTCCATCATTTTTCCATGTTTTTCCACCTTTCAATCCAGAAATGTTATTTTTGTATCCTGTTTCTTGAGCTTTTTTGAGAACGGCTAAAGCATCGTTAGGTATATCTATGGAATTATCTATGAACTTTGTTTTATCAAAAGCATATTTTACAATTTTTCTTCCGGATGCAATAGCTATAATATCTTCGATGATATAGTTTTTCTCAATGTAATCATCTGTTACATCATAAACTTTTCCATCTTGACCAACAATGTATTTTCGATCTGTAGAACCGGAAACACCAATAATTGTTTTATTTTTATCAAATACTTCTTCCTCTTCTTCTTCCTCTTCAATTTTAATTAATGTACCGTTTTTAATCATGTTTGAGAGTTCATCAATGGTATATTCATTAACAGCTTCAGGCGTGAAGTTTGGTAATTCTTGAGTTATCTGCTTATAAGCATTAACAGCGGTGTCTTGAATTTGTTTAGGCAGAGCAGAAATATCTTGAGCAACTTTAACGATATTATCGGGCATATTGCTGATGTCATCAATAATCTCTTTACGGCCTTCTTCAGTAAACATACGGTTATCAATTGTAACTGTAGCATCCAAAGCACCTGTAATTTGGTCTTTGGTAATGATATCCATATTGTCAACATCTCGGTTAATACCGGAGATATCGCTGCCATCGGCAACTTCAATATTACCTTTGCCAATGGTTGCTTGTGTTACACCTTCTTTTTCAGAACCTTTATTTTTCAGACCAACCGTTGTTGTACCATTCGGATGCCCATCATTGCTTCCATCTGCAGATGAACCGTAAGATTCTGCTAAATTGAAACCTGTCTCTTTGTTATGATCAAAGTTTTGAAGGTCTTTAGTTTCAATAGAATCGGCTTTGATGTCAAGATTTCCAGCATCTTTGCCATCTTTGTCAATATTGGCGATTAAAGAGCCTTCCATCTTAAGTTTGCCATCAACATCAATGTCAACGGATTCCGTGCCGATAATAGAGCTTGCATTGTCAACCCATTGGCGATCAGATGAACCTTTAGAAGCTCCAATACTTCCACTCTTATTGCCGCCCGTTGTTCCGCCTATGCCAAAACTGTTTGATTTGCTGTTGGAGTAATCCGTATTTTGCTGTGATGCGAGTTTCATATCGCCATCAACATTGATGTCCACATCTTTGGCTAATGCGTTATATCCTTCGGCATTCATATCATTGCCGACATTTATTGTGATTTTACCTTCTTCAGCAACTGTTGTTGAGTTGTTGTGATGTGTTCCGGATGCTCGCTCGCTTGAATCAGAGTTGGCAATATTAAATCCGGCTCCAGATTTACTGCTGACAGTAACCGCAGCAGATGTTTGAGTTGTTTTACTGTCTGATTTGTACTTGTCTTGACTTGACTTCAAATTCAAATCGTTAGCGACATTATATTCAATATCTCCGTGTTCAGAAATCACGACAGAACCAATCTGATTGACATCGTTGCCTGCGGTTATTTGAATATTCTTATCAGCAATAATCGTTGATTCCGTATTGGTAACAGAGCTGGCATTGCTTTCAGTCTGTGTCGTCTCGGCACTAATACCGCCGCCAGCATAAAAACCTAAGGTTTCTTTTGTATTTGCCGCTTCTTTCATCGTTGTTGCTGCAGCCTCAATAGCTGTTGTCTGATTATATAAAGCTGCCGCCAAGTTTAGTTCAGCATCTTCAACAGCCTGAGAGCTGGCTTTTCCTTCTGCGTGAAGTTTTTTTATTTCTGAAAGTTGATCTTTGGCTTCTTTGACTTTCTCTTCAGCTTTGACTACATCGTCAATACTATTGACTGCATCTACAGCAACATGTCCAACATGGGCATTAGCAGTCAACTTGCTTTCGCTATGTGTCTTTTGGTCATCTTCAGTGCTTTGTGATGATGTAATATTAATATTTTTCTCTGCGGATACATTGATATTATTATCTGAAACAACATTAGATCCTTTAATGTTTACATTTTCAGTTGCTCCAATGTTAACATCGCCGCCTGCTGTAATATTGGAAGAAACAGCATTGCTTTGAACATTATCCCAAGTATCTTTGGTTTCAGACCCCAGTTCCATATTGGCTTGGAGTTTACCATCTTTAATTCCAGAATCCCCACCGAACCAAAAAGATGCTCCTCCCGTTACCATTGCCATTCCAAAGCCTTTAAGAGCTTTAGTCATGTCAGTTTTTTCATGAACTTCGCGGTGTTTGGTGGTTTCTTCGCCGCTCAAAACATTAACCGATCCGTTTTCGCCTGATTTTTTAAGTTTTCCGTCTTCTCCGGCTTTGTAGCCAGC
>CAZMHE010000196.1:0-3009 GCA_964566015.1 uncultured Sangeribacter sp.
GCATGAACATCGAGCTCGACAAGGCTTTCCGTCTCAACGACTTCATCACAATGGGTGAGCTCATCGCCTATGACGCACTCAGCCGCAACGAGAGCTGTGGCGGCCACTTCCGCACGGAGTATCAGACGGAGGAAGGCGAGGCTAAGCGCGACGACGAAAACTGCTTCTACGTAAGCTGCTGGAAATATGAAGGCAGCGACGAAAAGGCACCTGAGCTTATCAAGGAGCCTCTCCACTATGAGGCAATCAAGGTACAGACCCGTAACTACAAGTCATAATCCCGGATGTGAAGACCCACATCTAAAAAAGATATTTCAATCATGGAAGAAAATACAATGAAAGTGACCCTCAAGGTCTGGCGTCAGGCTAATCCGGGAGCCCAGGGTGCGTTCGAGGTCTATCCCGACGTCGAGACCACTCCTGATACCTCCTTCCTCGAGACACTCGACATCCTCAACGAGAGCCTCGTCGAGAAAGGTGAGGAGCCTATTGTCTTTGACCACGACTGCCGCGAGGGCATTTGCGGCATGTGCTCGCTCTATATCAACGGACACCCCCACGGCCCCGCCACAGGAGCCACCACCTGCCAGCTCTACATGCGTCGTTTCCAGAACGGCGAGACAATCACCGTGGAGCCCTGGCGTTCGGCTGCATTCCCTGTCATCAAGGACCTTATGGTTGACCGCAACGCATTCGACAAGATCCAGCAGGCCGGCGGCTACGTCTCCTTCAACTGCGGCGGCGCTCAGGATGCCAACGATCTCCCCATCTCCAAGGTGATGGCCGACGAGGCTATGGACTCAGCAAGCTGCATCGGCTGCGGCGCATGCGTGGCTGCCTGCAAGAACGGTTCAGCTATGCTCTTCGTGTCTGCCAAGATCTCTCAGTTCGCACGCCTCCCGCAGGGTAAGGTCGAGAAAGACCGTCGCGTCCGCGCCATGGTGGCCAAGATGGATGAGCTCGGCTTCGGCAACTGCACCAACACCGGTGCCTGCATGGCCGAATGTCCCAAGAACATCAAGCTCGCCAACATCGGTTTCATGAACCGCATGTTCATCGCTGCAAAGTGCAAGGAGTAAGTTCACACCTTCGGGTGTAGATATCCGTAGCCAAACATACAATTTTTTTAACCGAACGGTCGGGAATTGTCAAAAAATTCCCGACCGTTTTTCATTTCTACAAATTTTTGCTAAATTTGCGGAGACCATGAACATCACTGCCTCGATCGTGCTCCACAAGACACCTCCGCTCCAGCTGGAGAGAGCGTTGTCATGTCTGCTTAATTCAGACGTGACGACAGTCTATCTCATTGACAACTCTCCGGGAAGCGAACTCTCGGCTTTCGGCACGCTCGACCCGCGCATATGCTACATGCACGTCCCCAACGAAGGATTCGGCGCCGGCCACAACCATGCCATAAGAGAGGTGGTGTCGGATCCTGACGGATGTCATCTTGTCATGAACGCCGATGTCTGGTGGGAGGGAGACGTCCCGGGTATTCTCGCCGGTTATCTTGAGAGCAATCCGGATGTGGGGATGGTGATGCCGAAGGTATATTACCCCGACGGCGACCTTCAGCTGGCCTGCCGAATGCTGCCGACACCGCTCGACCTCTTCGCCAAAAGGTTTCTGCCACGCAGGATGGCGGCGAAACGTATGGAGCGCTACCTCCTTGCTTTCCACGACCACAACCACCCCCTCGACTGTCCGTATCTGCTCGGGAGCTATCTGATGATCCGTAATTCTGCCCTTATAAAGAGCGGCATGTTCGACGAGCGTTTCTTCATGTATCCCGAAGACATCGATCTGACACGCAGGATCCACCGCGACTGGAAGACCATGTACTTCCCGGGGGTGTCGATCGTGCATGAGCATGCCGCCGCCAGCCGCAAGAGCGGCAGAATGCTGAGGATACATCTCTGGAACATGATGAAATATTTCTTCAAATGGGGATGGCTGTTCGATTCCGAGCGGCGCCGTTTCAACCGCCACCTCCTGAAATCTGCCGTCTACCTCCCTCCGGAGCGCCGCCCCTCCTCCCGCGGCTGACCCACCCCTGAATTATAACCATTAAAAATGAAGATATGAAGAAGACTGGATTCATTTTGTTGAATATCCTATTAGTGATCCTTGGATCCTGCGGATCCAAACCGAAGGATGAGAAGGTGAAGGAAGTGAAGGTTTCCGGCAACCCGGTAGCCTTGATAACGGAAGCCATAGACGCGGCTAATGCCCAATGCCCCATACAACTTAGTTCGGCAAATAATGTTGTCATGGACAGCGCAGCCTACAACGGCAGGACAATCACCTATTATTATAGCATCAACCGTATTGCAGACGGTTTTGATCCGGGTAACGATAACCTTAAGAAATCGATGTTCTATATGATCCGGTCAGAGATGGATATGTCGCCGATTGCCAGAACCCTGATGGAAACCCTCGTCTCCTCCGGAGGAGATATCCGCTACCATTATCAGGCTGCCGACGGAAAATCCTATTCAATAGGGGTATCCAACACAGAACTTAAAGAGATATTGGGCGATTAATTGCACAAATGAATTATTTTTTCTATCTTTGGTCATTAAAATAACATAACCTAAAATACCATACTCATGAAAGACTTGAAAATGTATATCGACGGCAAATTCGTCGACAGCAAATCCGGTAAATGGATCGATGTGCTCAATCCCTCAACAGAAGAGGTGATCGCACGCCAGCCCGAAGGCACCAAGGAAGATGTCGACGAAGCTCTCGATGCAGCCCGCAGGGCACAGAAAGCATGGGAGAAGACTCCCGCCATCCAGCGCGCCTCATATCTCCTCAAGATGGCCGAGGGAATCAAGGAGCGTCGCAATGAATTCATCGAGATCATCATGTGCGAGCAGGGCAAGACACGCAACTGGGCCACTATCGAGGTTGATGCCACTATCAGCTATTTCGAATATATGGCCACGTTCGCACGCCATATCGAGGGTGAGATCATCCCGAGCGACAATCCGGGCGAGACCA
>CAZMHE010000197.1:0-2980 GCA_964566015.1 uncultured Sangeribacter sp.
CGCCGGATATGACTTCAGCCATCAGCGCCGCCTCTCACTCGAGTATATCATGTGACGCGGGGTCAATGACGACATCGCCCATGCCGACCAGCTCATCCGCATCATCGGGCAGCTTGACTGCCGCGTGAACCTCATCCGCTTCCACGCCATTCCGGGAGCCGACCTGACCCCCTGCAGCGAGGAAAGGATGCTGATGTTCCGCAATCACCTCAACTCACACGGAATCACCGCAACAATACGGGCCTCACGCGGCGAAGACATCATGGCGGCCTGCGGGATGCTCGCGGCAAAGAAAAAGTGATTCCGGCCTCTTCAACCATCTTCCCCTCACACTCTTAACAGCAATCACATGTCTGAACCAATAAAAGTAGGCATCACACACGGCGACCTCAACGGCGTAGGCTACGAGGTGACGCTCGGTGCGCTTGCCGACGAAACAATGCTTGAGCTCTGCACTCCGGTGATCTTCGGCTACCATTCGATAGCCGAGAAATGCCGCCGTCAGCTTCAGCTCGAGGAGATGCGCCTCTACAAGACGCGCGACGCCCGGTCTGCACTCCCCGGCCGCATCAGCGTAGTCGAAGTCTCTGACACAGTGCCGGAGCACACGCCCGGCACCCCTTCACCCGAATCGGGCAAGGCGGCTGTCGCAGCCCTCGACATGGCCGTAGAGGCCCTCCGTCAGGGAGACATCGACGTCCTCGTCACCGCCCCTATCTCAAAAGAGGCCGTGCAGAGCGATGACTTCCATTTCACCGGCCACACCGAATATCTCGAGTCAAAGGCCGGGGAAGGGCACAAGGCTCGCATGATCCTCTTCGACGACAATATCCGTGTCGCCCTCGTCAGCACACACCTCCCGGTGGCGAAACTCGCCGAGTCCGTCACCCGCGAATCAGTCGACGCCGCCATCATGTCGCTCTGCGACTCCCTGCGCCGAGACTTCGGATTCGAGCGTCCACGCATCGCGGTGCTCTCGCTCAACCCCCACGCCGGCGACGGCGGTCTTCTCGGCAATGAGGAGAGTGAAGTCATCACCCCCGCCATCACCGAGGCCCGCGAGAAAGGGATACTCGCTTTCGGCCCATATGCCGCCGACGGCTTCTTCGGCTCGGGCGATTATTCTCATTTCGACGGCATCGTGGCGATGTATCATGACCAGGGGCTCGCACCCTTCAAGGCACTCGCCGGAGATCATGGCGTCAACTTCACCGCCGGACTCCCTTTCGTGCGCACTTCACCCGACCACGGCACTGCCTTCGGGATTGCCTGGAAAGGGGAGGCAGACCCCACCTCCATGCGTGAGGCCATCTACAAGGCGATCGACATCTACCGCCGCCGCGAACGCTACGACGAAATGACCGCCAATCCCCTCCGCAAGTCCACGACAGAAAAACCTGACCGCGATGAGAAGACCCAGCGCGCTCCGCGTCAGGAGAAGGGTAAAACCAATAATACACCGGCAGAACAATGAACTTCGGAATTATAGCCGCCGGGCAAGGTTCCCGGCTCGTGGAGGAGGGTGTCTCCCTCCCGAAACCACTGGTAGATATAGATGGCGGCCCCATGATCGGACGTCTCATAGACATATTCACAGATTGCTGTGCTGAATCGATCAGCGTCATAGTCAACGAAGAGATGCGGGAGGTGCAGGAATACCTCACGGCTCTCGCCCCGACCCTCAACTGCGGATTCAATCTCGTGGTGAAGACCACACCCACATCCATGCACAGCTTCTATGAGCTTTCCAAAAGCATGGAGGGTCGCGGCCGATATATAGTCACGACGGTCGACACCATCTTCAGGCGTGATGACTTCAAGCGTTATGCCGGCGCTTTCGCCGACGCGCCTGAAGAGACCGACGGCATGATGGCCGTCACCTCCTTTATCGACGATGAGAAACCACTCTATGTGGCCACGTCGGAAGATATGCGCATCACCGGTTTCCTCGACAAACCCGAGGAGGGTGTGAAATTCGTCAGCGGCGGCATCTACGGTCTCGGAGAGAAAGCCCTTCCCGTTTTGCAGAGATGCCTCGACGAAGGTGTCGGGCGGATGCGCAATTATCAGCGGGCGCTCGTGGCGGCCGGTCTGCGTCTGCAAGCCTACGACCTCGGCAAGGTAATGGACGTGGATCATGCCTCCGACATCATCAAGGCCCGCGAGTTTCTCAAATCCAATCACTGAATCACTTCCCCCCACCCAAAATTTATGGCAGACATTAAAATAGCGGGCGTGATGCGTGCCGGAGCTTACTCCCCCAACCATATCGGCAACGACGCGGCAATCTTCAACGCCGCCGTGGAGCAGCTCCGCAAACGTGGATGCACCGTCAACGTCTATAGTGAAGACCAGTTCAACGCCTCCCCTATTGAGGAGGAAATCATACTCAACATGTGCCGCGAGCAGGCATCAATCCATAAGCTCCAGCAGCTTGAGGATGAAGGTCGCCTCGTGATCAATTCCGGCTACGGCATCGAGAATTGCACCCGCGAGCGGATGACCCGCATCCTGCTCGGCAACGGCATCCCCTACCCTGACAGTCTCGTGGTGAACACCAACGAGAATGTGGCCGACGAACTCCGCAAGGCCGACATCTCGGCATGCTGGATAAAGCGTGGCGACTTCCACGCCATGCACAAGGAAGACGCAAGCTACTGCCGTCACGCGCAGGAGGCCCAGGAGACTCTCCATGAGTTCTTCTACCGCGGCATCAAGCGTGCCGTCATCAACCGCCACCTCGTCGGCGACCTTATAAAATTCTACGGCATCAGCGGCCAACCCTTCTTCTACTGGTTCTACCCCTTCGACGAAGGTCACAGCAAGTATGGTTATGAAGTTGTCAACGGCAAAAGCCAGGGTCTCCCCTTCGACCTCGAGACCCTCAAGGATATCTGTCAGCGTGCCTCCGACATCCTTGACGTGAAGATCTACGGTGGAGACTGCATCGTTGACCCCGACGGCACAATGAGAATCATCG
>CAZMHE010000198.1:0-2934 GCA_964566015.1 uncultured Sangeribacter sp.
ACGTTGAGCCGGTTACAAATGTTGTTGAACCTGCTGCTACATACATTGCGCCGCCATTTCCTGTTGCACTATTTGTCTTGAATGTTCCTGTCGTTACACTCAAGTCGCCTGCATTATATATAGCGCCGCCTTCTTCTGCCGCATTAGATGTAAACTTTGTTTTTGTCAAAGTCGCTTTTCCTGCGTTATACAAGCCTCCACCTGCTTGTGTTGCTTTGTTATTCACAAAACTTGATGATGTGTCTGTATAACTTCCTGCATTATATATACCTGCGCCGTTTTTCGCGTCATTTGAATTCTTTGTTGTAACAATACCTTTTTTAACAACATCCGCTTTACCAATAGTCGCACTTGATGATATCAAATCTCCTGCATTATACACTGCTCCACCATTCGCATACGCTACGTTATCTGTAAATACTGTTTTACTCATCCAGATACTTCCAGCTGATGTGTTATATATTGCGCCACCATCACCTGTAGCTATGTTTGATATAAACTTAGCTGAGTTCAAGCCTGATACTGACGTCATAACCTTCTTAACCAGTTTTGAACCAACAATTTGACCCGCATTATATATAGCTCCACCAAATCCTGATTCATTATATGAATATACTGATTTACTATCTGTTAATACCCCTAAGTTATATACAGCTCCGCCGTTTTCAGACTCATTATAATAATGGTATACTACATTTTGTTTCTTGCCATCTACCAACTCTTTTCTTGTCACTGCTCCGCCAAATTTGTTCGCAGAAAGTGTCATTACAGCGTTTTCATCGTTATAAATAGCTCCACCCAATGTCGCTGTATTATTATAGAACTTAGATGATTTCACTACAGTCGCTGTTAGGCCTTCCAATGCAGCTGTATTATATATTGCGCCACCCTGTTCTGCATAATTACCTGTTCCAGCTACAGTTGTTCCAAAGTTACCCTTTGATACTGTCACATTACCAGATTTTACATACAATGCTCCGCCCTGTTCTGCGCTATTGTTTGTATATGTATCTCCACTCAAACTTACTGCTGATGCCTTGGCATTCTCTGCTTCTACATATACAGCACCACCTAATTTAGAGCTGTTTTCTAAATACTTGTTCTTGCTTGTTGTCAATTTGTTTGTTGTATATATTGCACCGCCGTTTTCATCCGCTTTGTTACCCTTAAAAGTACTATTTGTCGCCTTTAATATACCTGTATTATATACTGCACCACCAGCGTTATCTGCCTTATTGAATACAAACATACTCTTGTTTACATTAGCTGAATTCACAACCAATGTATTCAATATATTCGCTACTGCACCACCGTTCAACGCACGGTTATAATCTTCCTCATCTGTTCCAAACTGTACATACGTTAAGGTCAATCCACATTCATTATATACAGCTCCGCCGTTTCCTACTGCCAAGTTGCCACTAAACTTAGCATAATCAACTGAGTTACCCTTTACAGTAACTGTGCCTCTATATATTTTTGAAGTATCATTATTTACTACGTTTCTTATCGCTGCACCATCTGTCTCTGTTTCATTATTGATAAAGTCTACATAACTTAATGTTACTTTTCCACCCCTATTGATAATAGCCCCGTCAAAGCCCTCTACTGTGAATTTATTACCCACTATGCTCTGTTTGTTCGGTGTTATTAAATATTTTATTACGTCGTCTTCTTTGGTATAAACACCTGACAAGGTTATACCCTCAACTGATGTCGCTGTTGATATCTTAGCCACATTGTTACCCTTGATATTCAACTTCTTAGCTTGCATCTCCTTATGACGAGTCACTAAATTTAATCCGCTCGTAAACGTTCTATTGCCATAGTCATATATTGATACATTATCCGCTAAGCTATATGTAACCGATTTATTATAACTATCTACCGCTGATATAAAGCTTGTTGCTCCCGCATTCATTTGTTCATTATCTGTATAGATTATCAAGTTACCGTTTAAGCCCATTCTCACAAAATAATTGCCTGCAGCCTCAACATTTAGCTTGATACCTATGTTCAAATCTCTTATATAATCTGTTTGTCTATTGCCAAACTCATCCTCATTCTCATATGACAAACTAATATACTTCGCTGTTGATCCTATCATATCTACAACTTGTACCTTATTCGTCTTTAATTCACCGTCTAATCGGACATTCAACGTATCCTTATTCAATACCAACGTATTATCCCCGTTTGTTATCTCCGGTAATCGTTGATTATTGCCCGTTACTACAATCCTATCGTAGTTGTTCTTGTTCATATCGATATCAAAACCGAATAATGTATCTCCATATATATTCAACTTATCTGTATATATTGTAGATAATACCATTCTCTCATCCGGATTGTTACTCATTGTAAAACTGCCACCATAGAAATTTATACTCTCTAATGACTTATACTCTGAGCCTATATCATTTGATATCGCTACTGTTCCTGCATATTCACCGTTTTCAAAGTTCTCTGCGTTGATATTTAATGCAAGTTTTGTATCATTGCCAAAATCTATTCCTGAATTTATTCTGATAAATTTACCGTCTTTCGCATTTAAGTTTAATGTTTGAATACCAGCTTTATCAAAATACATATCGTTCGCTACTGAATTTGATACGTTATTACTAAATACTGAATCAACTTCGTTTGCATATACTGTCATATCTGACTTAGTATAAATAGCGCCTCCATGTTCCCTTGAATTACTATTCATTATCGATACGTTTGTTAATGTGATAACTGCATCTTCACTATTAGCAATAATTACTGACCCAGACTCCGTGCCTGATGCGTTCTTTATCAAGACATTGTTTAGGTTCAAGATATTATTTGATTCTATTTCAAAACCTGAATGGTTCACAAAATCTATAGTAGAAACTTTGTTTTCACTAACAATTCCGTTTACACTCATTTCTCCATCTGCCATTACGCCTAAAT
>CAZMHE010000199.1:0-2898 GCA_964566015.1 uncultured Sangeribacter sp.
GGAGGATATGCACATGAGTCACACCGAGTTCCTTCAGGTGGTCGATGCCGGTCTTGAGGCCGTCGGGAGATGTGGTGCCCGTTTCGGTCAGTGCGAGGAATTTACCTTTGTTGGCGATCCCGGAAGAGGGATCCATCGACATGTCGCGATGATGCATCTCGTAGACAATCACGTCGGAGAAATTCTTCACCTCGGGACCCTTGTCGGTGCCCCACCCTTCGGGGTTTGTCTTGTCGAGGTCGATGATTGCCGCGCGTTTGCCGTTGACACCGACGGCCTTTGCCCAGACACCGGGAGTCTCGTCTTTCCATTTGCCATCCCAGAGAATCTGGAAGGTATAGAATTTTCCGTAGAGCCGTGAGGGCACTGAGGCTGTCCATGTGCCGTTGGCTGAGTCGAATTTCATGGGGAGAGTCTCGTATGGCTGGCCGGTGTGGCCGTTGGTGTAGAGATTGACGCGGGCATCCTGAGCCTTGGGGCTCCAGAGACGGAAATGTGTGCCGGAGTCATCGACGGTGAGTTCGAGATCGGAGCCTGAGTAGGTTGGCCAGGTCTTGAATTGAGCATCATATGTGCTTTCTGCTGAGACCGGCATGGCCGAGAAGAGGCCGGAAGCGAGGATAGCGGCTGTCATAAGCCCTGGGAGTTTTTTCTTGTGCATATGCGGAACGGTAAAAGATTTCCTAATTATAATGATTCTTTTGCCGAAGTTGTTCAGCGGGGCGTCTGCTGAATCGCGGCAATCAATCTATCAGGGAGGTGGAGAGGATATGCTCGAGGTCGGGGGTCGACACCCTCACAGTGATTTCACCATCGCGTGCGACGGAGATATTGCCTGTCTCCTCACTGACGATGACGCAGACTGCATCCGTCTCCTGGCTCATGCCGATGGCGGCGCGGTGTCTGAGTCCGAGCTGCTTGGGTATGTTCATGTCGTGGCTCACGGGGAGGATGCAACCAACGGCGCTGATCCGGTGCTTGGCGATGATCATGGCGCCGTCGTGGAGGGGGGAGTTCTTGAAGAAGATATTCTCGATGAGGCGCACGTTGACGTTGGCGTCGATGATGTCTCCCGTCTTCTCATAGTCGGAGAGGGGCATCTTGCGCTGGAATACGATAAGGGCTCCGGTCTTTGATTTGCTCATGCTCATGCAGGCATATACCACCGCCATGATGCGGGCGTGATCTCCATCATCGGTCTTGGCGTGGCGGAACATGCGCCGCAGATATGTCAGTTTTCCGTGGGAGCCTATATCTATAAGGAAGCGTTTTATCTGATCCTGGAAGATGATGACGAGGATGATGAGTCCGATACCCATGAATTTGTCGAGCACCGAGCCGGTGAGGCGGAGGTCGAGAATCTCGGATGCGATGACCCATAGGGCTGAGAATACGAGCACACCGTAGAAGAGCGACAGGGTACCGCTGCTCTTCATCATCTTGTAGATGTAGAAGAGAGCCACTGATATGATCAGGATGTCTATGATGTCTTTAATTCCGGGTAGTATCATCTTTTCATCAGCTTAAATAAAGGAGCCTTCGTAGGGGGTGTGTGAGGAGGATCCGCGCATGGCCTCAATGAGCTTTACTGTCTGTACGGCGGGGAGCACGTCGTGGACGCGCAGGATGTCGGCTCCGCGGTCGAGGGCTATGGCGCCGAGGGCGACTGTGCCATCAAGACTCTCCTCCGGGGTGATGCCGAGTGTTTTCCAGATCATGGTCTTCCTCGAGAGGCCCGCGAGGAGGGGGAGGCCCATCTTCCTGAACTCGCCGATCTCGTCAAGAAGACGGAAATTCTGGGCTACGGTCTTTGCGAAGCCGAACCCGGGATCGACGATTATGTCGCAGACACCGAGGCCGCGCAGTTCATATATATTCCGGGAAAGCTCGGTCAGTATGTCGGCAGTGACGTCGGTATATTCTGTCAGAGACTGCATGGTGGCCGGTGTGCCGCGCATGTGCATGAGCACGTAGGCCACTTTGAGCCCGGCGACTGTCTCCCACATGGCGGGGTCGAGTTTTCCGCCGCCGATGTCGTTGATGATATCCACCTTCCATTCCTCCACGCATCTGCGGGCCACATCGGCACGGAAGGTGTCGACGCTGACCGGAATCTCCGGGGCAACATCGCGGGCCGCCTCAAGACCGATGCAGAGACGCGAATATTCCTCTTCGGGGGAGACATCTCCGGCACCCGGGCGGCTCGAGTAGCCGCCGATGTCGATGATGTCGGCTCCGTCGGCTATCATCCCGGCGATGCGGGCGCGCACTTCGGCGCGGGTCTGGGTGCGGCTGCCGGCATAAAAACTGTCAGGCGTCACATTGACTATCCCCATCACCCGTGGTGTGGAGAGGTCAAGGAGACGCCCGCGTATGTTGAGGGTCAATGACATTGCTTATAGTATAAGTCGGTGGGAGGAGATCAGGAACGGTTGGCGCGCTTGCGCTCGTTCTCGTCAAGTATGATCTTGCGGAGACGGATGTGATTGGGTGTCACCTCCACGTATTCATCCTCCTTGATGTATTCGAGAGCCTCCTCGAGCGAGAAGACAACCGGGGGGACAATCTTCGCCTTGTCATCGGCACCTGATGCACGCATATTGGTCAGTTTCTTAGACTTGGTGACATTGACCACGATGTCGTTGTCTTTGGCGTTCTCACCCACGACCTGACCCGCGTAGACCTCCTCCTGGGGGAAGATGAAGAATTTGCCGCGGTCCTGAAGCTTGTCGATGGCGTAGGCGTAGGCCGTGCCGGCCTCCATGGCAATGAGCGAACCGTTGGTGCGTCGCTCGATCGGACCTTTCCAGGGCTGATATTCAAGGAAGCGGTGGGCCATGATGGCCTCGCCGGCAGTGGCGGTCAGCACATTGTTGCGCAGACCGATGATGCCGCGTG
>CAZMHE010000200.1:0-2884 GCA_964566015.1 uncultured Sangeribacter sp.
GCAGTTTGATAAAGAAACGTAAGTATGCAAGGGAACATCCTGATGAAGCTAGTGGATTACGTACTTTCCGGCGTCTTTTCTCTAAAAAGAAATGATGAAAGTCGGAGTCTCTGGTATAATAATATACTTTCAGATACAGGTTTTGTTAAAGAGGCTGACGGTTATTATAAAGGATCAAAATTCACTCATCGAAGGACAAGATGCCAGATATCCTCAGGTTCGCCCTCTGTTCTCACTTTTATCAAAGTTTATAAGTCTCAATCGGAATAGCACTCGACACTATGCTGTCTTTATCTAATACTATGAGATTGGTTAAACATACCTGCCAATAATTCGTAAATCTACAAAATGAATATTATAACTTGTGAGGCGACCTTTTGGTCGCTTCGCTTTTTTAAGTGTTTCGTCCTACGTGTCCCTTAAAAAACGGGAAGAGTTAAAATCAAATAAATTTGGCCCCTTGGGTTTGAAGAGCCCTTTAACATTTATAAAATGTAACCAGACAATATGTGATGAAGGCGCACTGATAGGTGTCATGACGGTGTAGAGTAGCCGTTTGGCAGAGTTTTTATTTCACAATGTTTATTAGGGGCTTGCCGAAGAAGTGAGTTAACATAGCAATGGTCTTGAGGGTGAAGTTATGTTGACCACTGAGCCATTTACTGATTTCACTCGGACGTCGCCCGATGGCTATTGCCAATTGTTTCTGGTTGAGTCCCCTCTCTTTCATTAGGGCATCTATACGGTCAGCCACGTCGAACTGGTAGTCGACGGCAAGAACTTTTTCGGCGGGTAAGGAACCGAGTGTTTCATAAAATTCGAGTTTGCTCATAAGCTTAAGGATTTGTCGTGCAAAGATAACGAAAAATCATTTATAAGTGAATCGGAGTTATTGTTTTTCAAAAGAAATTGGCTGATACCAAGAAGATTCTTTCAGATACGGGTTTCGTCAAGGAGACTGAGGGGTATTATCAAGGCTCAAAATTCACTCATCGTCGCTCAAGATGTCAAGTATCCTTAGGTTCGCCCTCTGTACTCACTTTTACTAAAGTTTATAAAACTTCGGAATGAAATCTTGATTTCCAAAATATTTTATCAATTATAACTAACTTTAATCCTATAATCTATTTTTAACTGATATGCATAGAATCCATTGGTGTTTCCTTTTTTTAGTGTTGTTGGCAACGGTTAGTTGTTCAAATAGTGATAAGGAACGTTTTACTGAATTTAATTTTGATGAATGTGGAATAGAATCGTTTAAACTCTTTGTTGAGGCTAATAAGGATATCCTTTTAACTGATATAACGGCAAACATATCCGGGAATGAAATTGATATTTATATTCCTTATGTTTGTGATGTGAGCTATGTGATTCCTGAAATAAGGCTCGTTGATAAAGATGCGTATGTCATCGAGAATGTGGAGGCTGGGATGAATCTTATAGAGCGTCAAGAGATCACTGTCGTGCATCCGATGGGCTCCAATAAAACTTACACCATCAATACAAAGGTATTTACAGGATTGCCTATAGTGAAAATTGAAACAGAAAACAGATTTATTTCTCCTGATAAGAACATATATGTAAACGGTACCATTAATATTTCAAAAACGAACGAATTCCCGGATGGATTTTCAGCTTTAACTCAGATAAAAGGTAGAGGAAATGCTACGTGGGGTTATCCTAAAAACCGTATAGAATCAAGCTTGATAAGAAAGCTTCTATTTTTAATATAGCAGCTGATAAGAGTTGGGCTTTACTTGCGGGATACTGTGACAAAACTCTTCTAAGAGCGTCAGTTCAATTTAAACTTAGTGAAATATTTCAATTGGATTGGACTCCAAAATGGCAATATGTTGAATTATTTCTTAACGGTCAATATGGGGGAAATTATCTGTTTACTGAACATGTTAAGACTTCCGGTAATCGTGTTATAGTTGAAGATGACGGATATCTTTTCCAACGAGAGAATAGTTATGATTATGCTATTCAGGAACCAGTCTATTTCAAATCAGATATGAATTATTATTTCTCTTTCAAGACTCCGGATCCCGATGATGGTATTACACAAGAACAAGTTGAATACGCTAAATCGTATATTGAAAGATTAGAAACAGCTTTGCAGAATGAGGATGTATTAAGTTCTGATGCTGAATTCCTTAAAATAATCGATATAGAAAGCTGGGCCAAATGGTATCTTGTAAATTTTATTATGGCAAATCTGGATACCAACGATTATTATGTCATAGCAAGTGAAGGTGCCCAACTTAAGAAAGGTCCGGTTTGGGATGCAGAATGGTCTTGTGGAATTGGATGGGACAATCTCCTACCTGTCGAGTATGATATAGATGTGACTAATAGGTATTCCTATTATTCTATAATGATGCAAAATCCATACTTTAAAGGAGAAGTATACAGAATTTTCACGGAGAGAAAAGATGAATTGAAAGATGAATTGGTAGATTATATTAACAAAATGTACGATTATCTTTATATCTCCCAACAACATAATTTTGAGAAATGGCCAATTATGAATTCCATAGTTTCAGTAAATTATACCTCAAATGGCACTTGGGATAATGAAGTACAATATCTGAAGAATTATTTATTAAATAGAATTGAATGGGCAGAATCTTTCCTACAACCTTGAAATAAGAAGTTGGTAAGTATCTAAAAATGACGGCTAGGGAGGGACAGTTGAAAAGACAAACCTAAAGGTAAGTTCTCTTAATCTACACGTCTTTTTTTGACGCTTATTGAATTATAGATGTATTAGGATAATATTGTAATGGTGGTATCGTTAAGGGAATATAATAATAGTATATAATTTCCTTAAAGATTTAAGTTATGGAAAAGAAACTTAAAGAAACTCGTCCGTTGGATCGTA
>CAZMHE010000201.1:0-2797 GCA_964566015.1 uncultured Sangeribacter sp.
AGATGATGAGGGAGAGGGGGTAGGCGTGGGGGTCGTGGGGCGGGTGGTGCCGCCGCCCCCGGAGTTATTACCGGAAGTGGACTGACGGGCCACGGTGATGGCCTGACCTTCGGCAAGGGGTTGGAGATCATGGCCCAAAAGGGTGAGGGTGGCGGCCTCCGGCATGGTGAAGGCGGAGGGCAGGGTCAGGGAGCCCAGCTCCAGACTGCCCTTGCTGTTAAGGGCGGACTGGCCCGTGAGGTAAACGGTCACCCGGGTGGACTTTCCCACGGCGGCGTAAGCGCAGGGGGGCGCGTAGGCGGCGGAGGAGGCGGGAGTGAAGGTGGCGCGGTCATAGCTTCCCGCGAAGGTCAGTTCTAACTGAACGCCGTAGACGCTCTCCTCCCCCAGATTTTGCAGGGTGAGCTTGGCGGTGTTGCCGCTTTGGGTGTAGGTCAATTTAGGCGTGGCGGCGGCCCCCACGGGAACGGCAAGGGCGCAGAGCAGAGCAAGGACCAGAGCCAGCGCGGTCAAACAGCGGTGTTTCCTCATGGTGAGACCCTCCTTTTTGGTTGCCGGGGTTGCGGTCCCGGCTCTATTTCACCAGCTCCACGGCGGGGAGGTCGTCGCCGCCGGGGGAGTAGATCCAAAGGGTCTGGGCGGTGAGCCGCTTGGAGGTGGCATCATTGGGATCGTCGGTGCGGTAGAGCTCCAGACAGATCTGGCTGGGCAGCAGGTGGGCCGCGTCACAGGCGGTGGTCTCCTGCAGCTCGGCCTCGGCCTGCACGTCGGGGACGAAGAGGAAGAGCCCGTCGCTGAGGTCGCTCACCGGGCCGCTCTCGGGGATGGCAGCGAAGAGGAGGGCGTAGCCCGCCAGGGGACGCTCCACCACCTCCAGCTCGGTCATGTCGCCGTCCTCGGTGGTGGCGGTGCCGGTGAAACGGCCCACCACGTTCACGGTGTTATACACCGGGTCGCCCCGGTAGTTGCCCACGATGACCAGGGTCCCGGCGGGGATGGTCTCGGCGCCGTCCAGGGTGTCGTAGGTGTAGTCCGCGCTGAGAAGCCCCATGGTGGCCCCGTCCAGGAAGGAGATATCGTCGCCGGGATAGCTGATGAAGCGGAGATCAGCGGCGGTGATACCGTCGCCCTCCACGGTGACGGTCATGGCGTCGTAGGTGCCGATGCGGGTGTCGTCCGCCGCCGCCCCGGGGAGCTTGAAGTAGGCCACAAAGGCGGTGAGGTCGTCCACGGCCTGGTTGTGGTCCGTGTCCATCACGGTGGCGAGGGCGGTGGTGGTCTTGCCCTCCACGTCGGTGACGGTGACGGTGACGGTGGCGTCGTTGGGGGTGAAGCCAAGGAGCTTCAGACCGGAGATGGCGGTCTCGTCCTTAAAGGTGACCACCAGCTTGCCGTTTTGCGTCTTGACGGAGTAGGCGTTGGAGTCCACGGTCTTGTCATAGGCCACCCGGACCTCCCCAGCGTCGGCGGAGGTCACCCGGTTGCCCAGGATGTCGTAGGCCACCACCTCATAGCGGTAGACCCGGTGGTTGGCGGAGCCGATCACGTCCAGATACTCCCCCTTGTCCGCGGTGACAAAGGCGATGGACTTGCCGTTACGGCGGATCTCGAAGCCCTGGAGCTTGCCGCTGACGGCAGAAGCGTCCACGGTGACGCGGATGGCGTTGTCAGCGGTCTTGACCGCCTGGGCGGTGACGGACCCGGTAGCGGCGGCTGTGCCGGCCAGACGCTCCCGGCGGCTCTGGTCGCTGAGGTACCACACCGCCCGGGTCTCCGCGGGATAGGTGGCCAGCTTTTCCTTGGTAGTGGCGCTCAGGGTCATGCCCCAGCGGGTGAAGAACTCGGTGAGGTCAGCATTGGCGACGGCGGAGGCGGTGAGGGCCACCTTGTCGTCATAGGTGGAAGCACCCTTGGTATAGGCGCCCGCCTTCCAAGCCTTGAAGAAGCGGTTGTAGAAGTCCAGGGGCCCTTCGTCGTCGTAGGCCAGATGGAGCTGGTAGTACATGCCCAGCTGCACGAACACGTCGTTGGACGCGCCGGGGTAGCCCTGGGCGACTTTGGTGAAGACGCCGTTATATTTGTTGCTCTTTTCCAGGCGGGAGCGGAAGGTGCCCGCGCCGCCGTCGTAGGTCTGCACCAGAATGGAATAGATGTTGTTGGTGATCTCCGCCTTGCCCAGCTTGTCCATGTTGTGGCCCACCTCGTGGGCGATGCCCCAGCCGTAGAGGTGGTTGGAGCCGGCGTTTTCTCCCAGCTGGGACAGGGGCTTGCCTGTGACCATGCCGGCGCAGGAGGAGTAGCCGATGCCGATGTGGTTCCCGGCGGCGTACATGAACGCTCCGGCGAACATGGTCATGCAGCGGACGTTTTGGCGGGTGTGCATATCGTTCTCGGCGTACACCTTGTCGATGCCCTGGGTGCGCTTGCAGATGGCCATCAGGTCCTCCCAGGCCTCAATGGCGGAATAGAGGGTGTTGACCTTATCCTCCCTCGTGCCGCTGCCCAGGCCGCCGCTCACCGCCTTGGCGGGGAGGGAGAGGAGGACCACGGGGGTGGAGATCTCGGTGACGTTGCGGTAGTCGCTCTGGGCCTTGGAAATGGTGGTCTTGGCGAGGTAGGCGGCCAGGTCATCCACATAGCCGCCGATCACGTCCCGGCGTTCGCTCTCTGTGAGGGAGTACCAGTCCGCCAGCTCCAGGGTGGGGATGACGGTGGCGCGGCGGACGTGGAGACGGATGTTCCCGCTGTCCGTGCCGCCGTAGGTGACATAGAGGCTGCCGCCGTTGTAGCCCGCCCG
>CAZMHE010000202.1:0-2783 GCA_964566015.1 uncultured Sangeribacter sp.
GCGACTACGATGTATTCGTTGACAAGACAATGGAATTCAAGGTTGTCAAGATCAACCAGGAATATAAAAATGTTGTCGTTTCCCACAAGGCTCTCATTGAGGCTGAACTTGAGGCTCAGAAGCGCGAGATTATCTCCAAGCTTGAGAAAGGCCAGGTTCTCGAGGGAAAAGTCAAGAACATCACTCCTTACGGTGTGTTCGTCGACCTCGGCGGTGTTGACGGTCTCGTTCACATCACCGACCTCTCCTGGGGCCGCGTTTCAGATCCCCACGAGGTTGTCGAGCTCGACCAGGACATCAAGGTCGTTATCCTCGACTTCGACAATGAGAAGAAGCGTATCGCCCTCGGCGTCAAGCAGCTCCTTCCCCATCCCTGGGATGCACTCGACCAGACCATCAAGGTTGGCGATCACATCCACGGCCGCGTAGTGGTAATGGCCGACTACGGTGCATTCGTAGAGGTACAGCCCGGCGTAGAGGGTCTCATCCACGTTTCCGAGATGTCATGGAGCCAGCACCTCCGCAGCGCTCAGGACTTCCTCAAGGTTGGCGACGAGGTTGAGGCTGTCGTTCTCACACTCGACCGTGAGGACCGCAAGATGAGCCTCGGCATCAAGCAGCTTAAGAAAGATCCCTGGGAGAACATCGAGGAGAAGTATGCAATCGGCTCACGCCACACCGCCAAGGTGCGCAACTTCACCAACTTCGGTGTGTTCGTTGAGATCGAGGAGGGCGTTGACGGCCTCATCCACATCTCCGATCTCTCCTGGACAAAGAAGATCAAACACCCCTCAGAGTTCACTCAGGTTGGCAATGACATCGAGGTTCAGGTGCTCGAGATCGACAAGGAGAACCGTCGTCTCTCTCTCGGCCACAAGCAGCTCGAGGAGAATCCCTGGGATGTATTCGAGACTATCTTCACAGTAGGCTCAATCCACGAGGGTACAATCACAGAAGTGATCGACAAGGGCGCCGTTATCGCTCTCGAATATGGTGTTGAAGGCTTCGCCACTCCCAAGCACCTTATCAAGGAAGACGGCTCACAGGCCAAACTTGACGAGAAGCTCAACTTCAAGGTGATCGAGTTCAACAAAGACAGCAAGCGCATCATCCTCTCACACAGCCGCATCGCTGAAGATGCCAACAAGGCTGAGCGCACCGCAGCCGCTCCCAAGGAGCGCAGCAACGGCGGCAACCGCAAGAGCGGCAACCGCAACAACGCTGTCAGCGAGGAGGCTAAGGCTATCGAGGCTAACAACAGCAGCAACACCGGCACAACTTTCGGTGACCTCGACGCTCTTCAGGCTCTCAAGGACAAACTCCAGAAGGAGGGTAAATAATCCTGTCGGTTATCCGGCCCCTCGGGGCACCCGATAAAACACTAAAAAAATGGAAAAGCTTTTAGCTTTTCCATTTTTTTTGTAATTTTACGCTTGAATTATAAACCGGACATAGTTTCCAATCTTTATCCCGGATCAAGGTCATGATAAAACATGCAGTCATATATGCACTTGCTGTAGCCGCTCTAATCTGCCCGATCAGTGCGGTTGCCGCTTCGGCCGTGGCCTGGGAGACAGTGAAGACAGAGATCCGCGATGCGAAATCCGTCGTCAAAGACACTGACGTGGAGATCATGACCGCCCCTTCCGCAATCATTATCCACGCCAACCGGCAGGTCAACGTCAAGGTGTTCACCATCCTCGGGCGTCTCGTATCCTCCGAGACTGTTCCACCCGGCACGTCCCGCCTCCCCATCGGGGCTCACGGAGTATATATCATAAAGGTCGGAGACCTCACTTGCAAAGTCGCCGTCTGATATGTGCCCCTCACATAAATTGACTTCCCAAACAACTACATAGAAAATGAAAGAGACTGAAATCGACTGGAGCAACCTGACCTTCAGCTACCATCCCACCGACTACAACGTGCGCTGCACATACCGCGACGGGAAATGGGGCGAGATCGAGGTTACTGATTCGGAATATATCCCGCTTCACATGGCTGCTTCCTGCCTTCACTATGGTCAGGAATCATTCGAAGGCCTTAAGGCTTTCCGTGGCAAAGACGGAAAAGTAAGGGTATTCCGCATGGATGAGAATGCGCGTCGTTTCATCCGCTCTGCAGAGGGGATCAAGATGCAGCCCCTCCCGGAAGAGATCTTCTGCGAAATGGTTCGCAAGGTCGTCAGACTCAACGAGCGCTTTATCCCCCCTTACGGAAGCGGCGGTTCCCTATATATCCGCCCCCTCGAGATCGGCATCTCCCCTCTCGTCGGTGTGGCTCCTGCAAAGGAATATATGGTGGTGATGTTCGTCACACCTGTAGGACCCTACTTCAAGGCCGGCTTCAAACCGACAAAAGTGTGCCTCAGCCGCGAATTTGACCGCGTCGCCCCCAAAGGGACAGGTGCGTTCAAGGTAGGAGGCAACTACGGAGCATCACTCTTCGCCGGAGAGAAAGCCCACGAACTCGGGTATTCCGTCATGCTCTATCTCGATCCCAAAGAGAAAAAATATCTGGACGAATGTGGCGCCGCCAATTTTTATGGCATCAAGAATAACACCTATGTGACTCCAGCGAGCGAATCGATCCTCCCCTCCATCACCAACAAGAGCCTGCGCCAGATCGCACTCGACATGGGGATGAAAGTCGAGGAGCGTCACATCCCCTATGAGGAACTCGACACATTCGAGGAAGTCGGGGACTGCGGCACAGCCGCCGACTGCTCCCCCATTTCCGAAATCGATGACCTAGATACCGGAAAAAAATCCGTGATCTCCACC
>CAZMHE010000203.1:0-1153 GCA_964566015.1 uncultured Sangeribacter sp.
TCTGTGGCCACTTGCAACGTAAAAATCCCAAAGGTGAGAGGCCAAAGCCTCTAAAACCAAAGGGAAAAAGTTAAACTAATTCAAAGATTCTGAAACTCTCAATATGATACCTGATAAAATAGATGCAAACTACAGAATTTGCAATAATTGCAATACGAAAATGTACGAAGGATACATCTTAGGCAACCGCCATGCCTGTTGTGAAGAGTGTGGAATCGCTCTTTATGATGGTGATGAAGATGCGTTTTGGAAAGACATAGACCCGGAGGATGATTCCTGTGGCACATATTGCTATGTGGATTCATTCTAACTGTACACATACCTGACAAATGGGTAAACCCTGACGACACAATAAATTTTCCCGAATATATAAACGACCCCTAAAAGCTAAGAAAATGGAAATAACAGACTATAAGAAAGGAGGCAACACTGGCGCATTATTCAACCACGGCAAAGGCAGGTTTTCGGCCTGCACAGCTTCAGAGAGCAGCAAGTATTTCAAGACTGAGCGCGGCGCGGCCGCATGGCTCGCAAAGCGTGGATATGTCAAATTAAACTAACTGAAATGGAAGGATTTTATCTTACTTATAATAATGGCAAAGGAATCTTCGGTTACTGCGGTGAAAGCGAGACCCAGCCTCCTTTTTACTTCAAAGGCCATGCAAAAGTATTTGCAACCCGGAAGGAGGCACGTACCGCACTTAAGCGTTATCGGGAGAATCGTGGAGTCACCCATCTCACTCCTGAAAATGCGAAAAAATACGCCATAGTCCCGGCTGACACACCTATCTGCAACAAATAATTCTTAAACCAACGTAACAAAACAAGGAATCATGAATGAAAACTGCTTCGACTGTAAGCACATGAAGTGTGCAGGGTATAAGTGCTATATTTGCATTCTGCATGATTGCCAAGTAAGTAACGGTGATTCATGCAGTGACTATCAAGAATATTAACTCTCAAACACATCTTACATGAATCTATATCTCATCACAATCAAGAATGGAGCCTACGCCATCGGTGCATCCGAAAATAAGGAAGACGCAATCGAATTTGCTAAAGAAGAGACAGCGCGTAAATACCGACCAATAGATGTAGAGTATAAAGGTGAGATAGTCTGGAGTAATCATTAACCACCTTCCCCGGCAGTGAA
>CAZMHE010000203.1:1253-2740 GCA_964566015.1 uncultured Sangeribacter sp.
AACACCCGCAAGAGGGGAGGCCACCAACCGGCCTCCCCTTCAACTATGCGGTGACAACTGTTATTTCAACAGGTCATAGGCAGCTTCGACAGTATGATTTATCATTTTCGCATAAAGCTGTGTAGTACCGATATTGGAATGGCCCAACATCTTTGCCAATACTTCGATCGACACGCCGGCATTTAGGCACATGCTGGCGAACGTGTGTCTCCCCATGTGGGTTGTCAGGGCTTTATTCACCCCGGCAATATCCGCAACCGCCTTAATCCGGAGGTTGTATTGGGCATTACTCATGACGGGGAGTATAAAATCATAAGATCGGAGTATTGCCATGGCTTTTGGCATGAGAACTATGTAGAAATCCTCACCGGTCTTGACCCTGACATCATGAAGCACAAACCTTCCCTTTCGCTCAACCACCTGACTGAAATCGAACTTCGAGAGATCGGCATAGGCCAGACCGGTATAACATTGGAATATGAAGAGATCCCGGACACGCTTCAGTGAATCGGTTGGCAGCTCCACCGTTTCAAGCTTGTTGACTTCATCCTCGGTCAGATACTTGCGGACGGTGGACTTTCCCCGGTCTATCCTGATGGACTCATAGGGATTATAGCTGATATGCTCCAGACGGATAGCCTCATTTATATAGACCTTCATACACTTATGATAGGTATGAATGGTGGATTGGGTATAATCCCGTCGTTGTCTGATCCAGCTGTCAAACTTCATGATATTGAGTTTGGTGATATTGCTGAACGTCCGGATCTCCCCGAATTCCTTCAGTGCCTTCAGGAACTTACGGTGGTTCTTGCGTGTCCCTTCAACAATGTCCTGTCTTTCCGAGACACGTTTCTCCACGAATTTTATGAAGGCATCCCTCACTCCCTTCGGATCGGCGACAAGTGCGTCATATTCCTCCCATGTGAAATCTCTTCCCTCCATGATTATCGTCCGGATGGTTGACTTCACCTTATTCACGATGTTCTCGATCGACGTATTCATCTCAAGGGAATCAACGTGCCCACTGATGATGTTCTGTTTCCTGTTCCAATACTTGGGCAGGATCTTTATCCCCGTGGATATCCATCTCCGGGAATTATCGTAGTACACCTCGATCTCGACGCTTCCCTCCTTTGTTGGACCGGACTTCTTCTTACGGTCGAAATGCACCCTTATTTTTGGATATTTTATCATATTTGGATTTTCTTAGTTAATCGTCTTTTATCAAGACGGATACATAATAGTAACGTGGGAACGAGTGTGGGTACGATAAGGGTACGAGTTTGCGGTTAAAAGATGCCAAATATAACCACAAGATACTAAGAAAAAATATGAAATGGAACCGCAATATCCGGGGTTAACAATCTTATAATTAACGTAACACCCTGATATAAAAACAATAGGGATGTCGTTTGACACCCCTATATCTGTGATCCGCGGGCGCACTGTAATTATGATATAAATTTATGATTTTCAGCATCTTG
>CAZMHE010000204.1:0-2720 GCA_964566015.1 uncultured Sangeribacter sp.
GGCATTGTTGGCAATACCGATAGTATATTCAGGAGTAGGGGCAAGAAAGTATAACATTGCGGAATATTTCACGGCGATGATTTACATGACCTCGGCATTTCTGCTCTTCGGTATTGTCACGAGTCCACTTTCATTGCTTTCCGAGTCTTGGTATTCCGGGTTGGAGATAGCCTATTCAATACTAATCTGTTCAATGGCGATGTATAAAGCCTTCCCGATAAAGTCTGTCAAAAAACGCATCGGTTTTTTCTTACTCTATATTCTCGTCTCGGCATTATTATACATGCTCATTATGATTGGTGTGGCGGCACTACTCGGATTTGATAAAGATATAATTTAGCTTAACTTATTAGAAAATAACATTAGTTTCCCGATTTTTATGGGACATTAATGAAAGAAAATTAGTAAAAACTATGGGCGTATCAAACTGAAAGCTGAATATGATCTCGGGCTTGCAACCACCACATATTGCGGCAACGGCAAGCAACACACATTTCCTGTGCCTTCATGCTATTGGCTATTTTAACAGCAAAAAAGGAAGATAAATCAAGGGAAGGTTTCGACTCTATATCGGGACCTTCCCTTGATTTTTTGTTAGATTAGACGAATTAAAAAAGAATCTTCATCGTCTGCTTAAAAACTTTTTGGTAATCTTCGTTAGCTCTTGATATACATTTAATGATTATTGCAGGATTCGAAAGCCCATTCGATGAGAGAAGGGAAGATACAAGGACGTTTGTATCAATTACCGCATAAATCTTTTTCTTTTCTTTCATCTCTTGTGGCTTTTATTTCAGCATTGATATCTTCGAGACTCATACCTGTGAGATTGTTGTCCACCGATAACTGACGCAATGCTTCAAATGCTGACAATGCATTAGATTTTATTAGCTCTGAACTGTCAGCCTTTATTTCAAATGGTATTTTTTTTTCTCTTACCACAGCTTTCATGAATATATTGAAAGCTGCCGTGGCACTGAGGCCGAAAGCTTCACACAAGGAATCAAATTTTTGTTTCAAACCTTGGTCTACTCGTATGGAAATAGTTGATTGTGCCATAATTTCTTAGGAATTTGTACTGCAAAAATACAACATTTGCATTAAATATGCAAGTTTTTTATCAAAATTATGCTGACAGATGCTTTATAATCCGGAAGTCTAATCATTGCTATGTTAAAATGAAACAGGAAGCAGATTCATTCAGATTTGTAGTATAAGTCATGGCGAATTCAAGGTTAGAATGGTGGGTCTCAGTCGAATTTCAGGAGTTGAAAGCTCACCCTAAAACAACAATCTGCACGAAATCGAAACGTTCTTTCTTAATTCAGATACAAAATGACAAATTAATTTTGTTAATCACCCTATCCAGAGGGAAAAAAATAGTAAGTAACTTCAAGTATTTTCAGGTGGGAAAGAAAAAATCCTCTTTATTTCACATTTATGTGAAATTTTTGGTGTATCTTTGCGTTATAATAGAAATCAAGACATTATAAGTGAAGTTGAGCTGCTACTTTTGGATCAAACAGAGAACTGTACTGTTTAAACGATACAGTTTCTTTCCGACGATATGAACGAGTTTGAAAAATTCGTTACAAAATTCCAGACTGACGGAGAACTGAACAAGGATTTCCGGATCGTTGCTAAGTTCATTATCTGATTCTTGACTCCGGTGCATTGGAAAGGTATTTCCGACCCGAACGTAAGATGCCACTCCAACGTTTTGAAGAGCTACTCAAAGAAGGAGTCGCAGATGGTAGCGTGATAATTACAGAAAGTAAGATAGAAACAGACAAAACTTTTGAGTTATGAAAAGGGCAAAAACATCTTTGCGTGAGCTTCTTGGTGATATAAAACCGGAAGAACGGGCTGAGGCTCGGCTTTCGTTCCAGATTTCCAATCGCCTTGACTCGCTGATGCAGGAAAAAGGACTATCTAAGAAACAACTTGCCGATGCAATAGGCAAGCGTCCAAGCGAGATAACAAGATGGCTGAGTGGAGAGCATAACTTTACTATCTCCACGCTTGCCATGCTTTCGACATTCTTCGGCCAACCTATTATCACAGTGGGATGAAAAAAGCAATAAAATTTTTAGAATCACATGAAGGGGAAACTCCTTCACGTTTTGTGGAAGAATCAACTTGGCGTAAAGAGAATGCAAGCTGGCTCCGTTGGTCGCGCCAACTTGCCGTAACCCTTATTGGCTATATGCAGGATAATGGAATGAAGCGTGCTGATCTTGCATCAAAGCTTAGGGTTTCGCCCCAGTATGTCAGCAAACTGCTATCCGGAACTGAAAATCTTAGCTTTAAGAGCATAGCCAATATAGAAGATAGATTAGGCATAAGTGCCCCAACCAAACAACTACCTTCTACAAAATTAAAGCCCGAAAAAGACAATAATCAACCATTAAACAAATAATATCATTAGTGGACACTAATGAAAAGAAATCTAAAATCATACCCATTTTTTTTACAAAGTTCGTAAAAGGCAATGAACCGTCAATATCTGATAATAACAATATTAGCTTTCTTCGCCATATTTGATATGTCGGCTAAGAAGAGAAAGGAATGTCCTCGCGCCGAGATAAAGGTTAGTTATGACTATCCGCACAAGCGCCTTAAAACCGATGTAAAGGCTTACGACACAGAATATAAAATGTTGCTACTTGCAAATAGTGGATATTCAAAATTTTTCAGCCCACGCACGGAATTCCTGGATT
>CAZMHE010000205.1:0-2720 GCA_964566015.1 uncultured Sangeribacter sp.
TTATTTTATTTTTACACGATTTACAAATTCCATAAATTGTAAATTCGTTAGAAAAATCTTCTAGCTCTGTTTGAGTCTTAATCGCATCTGACATTTTCTTATCCAATAAAGCTTCAAAATCAAACACCTTTCCACAAGCCTTGCAAATAGCGTGACTGTGTGGTGTGCAAACATAGTCAAACTTGTCTGGCTTTCCTGAATTTGAAATCTTTTTTACAAGCCCTTTTTCTACTAATAAATTAAGGTTTCTATAAACAGTACCTCTACTAATATTAGGGTTCTTAAGCTTCAAACTCATATAAATTTCTTCAGCTGTTGGATGCGTTTTTGTCTGTTTTATACAATTAAAAACTTCTTCACGTTGCTTAGAATATTTTTCCATTTTTACTCCTTTAATGTTAGGAATAATTCCTATTTTGTATTCTATCATATTCATAAAAAAATGCAAGTACTTTTTTTGTACTTGCATTAAAATTATTTCTCTCTTTCTCTATCTTTCCTTCTAAATGGTAAAAATCTGCTTAGCATTGAACCTGCTTGTTTTTTGTCCTCGTCTGTTAATCTTGTTTCTCTTGCTTGAAGTTTTTGAATATTGTCCCAAGCCTTGTGTTTTTGATGCTCAGCTCTAAAATCAAATTCTTGATATCTTCTTCCTAGCGAAGCTTCTTTTTCTTCTGTCGGATGTGCATATAGTTCATAAACTTTTCTAAATTCGTAATCATTTCTGCTTGCTAAGAACTGTGCTCCAAGCTCCATACCAACCATTTCACTAAGTGGAATAATTCCTTTTCCACCTTTTTGTAATTTCTTCATAGACTCTTCTTTTATTTTCTTGCTTGCTTTATTAAACCAAATTTCTCTTTTAAATCTATCAATAACGTTATTTGAAAGTGGGTTCATAGCCTTTCTTAAAGCTCCGTCTTGATATGTAGCATCTAAAATACTATTAAACTCTTCTATATAACTTTCTATTCTTTCTTTTTTATGACCTTGGGCTTGTACTTCTACTTGGTCTACCGCTCCAGTTGCAACTGCTCTTGCTACTGCAATTTCGCCCTCTATAGTTTCTTCAAAAGATTTCTCACAAGTTTTAATTGTATATTCAAAATCTCTTGGAGGTATTCCTGCTAAAAATGCTATAAAATCAGATGAAAGCTCATCGTTTTGATATTTTTTAAGCAAGCCCTGTGTTTGTGATAAACTTTGGCAAAGATCTGTAACTTTAGATTTTCTTACATCTTTGCTATCTATAAGTCCATTCGCTACTAAAAACTTATTAGCGGACACCATAAATCTTTCCATCATTGGAACATACTCTTCGTGGTCTTCTTTCATAACAGTATAGTTTACCATTAATTTATTGTTTATATCACGAATACTGTGCATAGCTTTAGACATTTCTTTAGACATACGAATATTATTTCTTCTAGTATTTTTCTTAACATCTGCAATTAAAATACCTTGAACTTCTCTTGCAAAATTGTCATAATCCTCTTCAGTTTTGCAAGCAAGTAATCTATCTAAACTATCATCTGCCATTCCTAAAGCTTTAAAAGCTCTTCTATATTCATCATAAAAATCGTGTTCTTCTCCGTCAACCGTTGCTTTTTCTAAATTACAACCATTTCTAAAAATATCTACCATATCAAAAGGAATATATGAAATCTTATCTGTTAATCTCATTAAACTTCCCTCTGCAGTAGCTGGTATTAAGCTTCTATCAAACCCTTTCTTAGTATAACATCCCATAAGCTCTTCTTCATATCTTTTGCGTGTTTTACTAAAGTCTGGAGCATAACTGTATTCTGACCTCTCACCATTATGACTATTAATTGCATCATATATAAGCCATAAATCATTTTTTATTTTTGCAAGTTGTTTATCAGAAATATCTGGATTTTGTTCTTTTATTACACGGCATATTTCTATAGAAACATCACGCTTAATCTCTAAATTTCTAGCACCAATTGCATTATGTACATAGTTTGGCATTCCATAAGTATCTTTAATACTTGATAACCACCACTCTCCACTGTGTCCTAGAAAAGTGTGACCAATGTCGTGATGTCTTGCCATAACTCTAATTATATCTGTACTTAACCAGTCAAAATCTTCTGAAATTTGTGTTGCAATATCTCTACAATTTTCTGTATGTTTTCTTCTTGTAACTGTACCTTCTACTGGATCCCTTAAAAGTTTGTACATCATAGTTCTTTGTCCATCATCTCTGTTATATCTTTCAAAAGTTAAATCAATAATGTCTGCATATGGCTCTAGCCTTGCAAGTGCAGTTCTTTTCCTTAATGAACCAATCTCATCTCTTAGTCTTTTGAATGGATTACGTGAAACTCCACTAATATTTCTTACTTTCATATAAACACCTCTTAAAATAAACTCACTAGCTATAATTATACCACATTGTTTACATAATGTAAATCAACTTCACACAAAATTTACAATTTTTGCCTATATTTCCTTGCAAAATGTCAATTTTTGTAATATAATATCTACGTAATTTCTTTTTGGAGGAAAGTAATGAAAGTCTTTATATCTCACGGTGATATTATTTTAGACAAAATTTATAATGATAATTTAGAACTAATTGCACAAGATGGTGGCGGTTGCAATTGGAATGATTTATATAACCTTAGTTTAATGGGAGAAGAATGCTATGCTGTTGGCTCTATCGGTAATGACGATGAGGGCAAACTTGCCATAGC
>CAZMHE010000206.1:0-2710 GCA_964566015.1 uncultured Sangeribacter sp.
TTTTATGACCAACTACCCACAAAAAATTGTTTCACGCGCTCTCAGAGGGTCAGAGCGAACCTCCTTTCTTATTCTATGAATACGTTTTCCGACCCTAAGAGAAAGAAATTAAACAATTAAAAAATCTAAAAATGAAAGAGAAAGTCCTGCCAAGAACGAATAATCCATGAGTAACCCTTTTTATTTAAACATATACTAAATATTATCATAATTAATATATTAATTTTTATATTAAAAATGATATTAAATAATAACATCACTCTGGGTTTTAAAATTAAAAAGTCAGCTCTGGGCTGACCTTATTAAGAATCTTCTTCACAATACAACTCTAAAATCTTATTTATGAATTCATTCAAACTTCTAGCTCCTGAGACTTTGTATTTATCTTTTAATCTTGTGTATAAACTTGGAGTCATCACAATGGATAGTCTTTGGGTTCGTTGTTCTTTTTCAGGAAAAAATAGTTTTATTTTTTGATCTTTATTTTCTTCCTGGAATTGTGAAGCATTTTTTTCAGTAACTTCATCTACTAAGTTTGAAACACTTCTTCTAGTTCGATTCGAATTTTGGATTAATTCATTTTTGAAACTCATTTTCGATTCTCCATAAACTCTGTAAAAGCTTCATTATAGTCAATAGCTGCAATAGCCTTCTTATTAAATTCTTGGACAGATTGACGAACAAATTGGGCTTCTCTTAATTTAGAGTTTTCTCTCACTTTTGTTTTGAAAACTTTTGTTCCTAGTCTTTGAGCAATCTCTTTTAATCCTTGTTCCATATCTTGATTGAGATTGATTCTGGAACGCCAACGGGTAATAAGGATTCCTTCAATTTTTAAATCTGGATTGATCTTTCGAACTGTTTCTAAGGTTCTGGATAAATTTCCAATTCCATAAATTGAAAGTTCATCAGCAGTAGTTGGAATAATTACTGTATCGGATGCTGTCAGAGCATTTAAAGTACTTAGTCCTAAATTGGGTGGACAATCAATAAGAACATAATCTGGTCTCACTTTTAATTTTTCTAACGCATCTGTTAATAAAAAGAAGCTATCTTTCTCTTTCCCTGATCCAACTACAAAATCAAAAAAAGACATCTCATCATTCGAAGATAAAATCTTTCCATATTTAAAATCTTGAAGAAGTTCATTAATATTGGCCTTCTCATGAAGAACCTTAAAAATTCCTTGGTTAAGATCAGCCTCAGCAAGAATACTCAAGTTCCCTTGAGAATCCATATCAATACAGAGAACAGATTTTCCCAATTGATTGAGTCCATAAGCCCATTCAAAACAAGTAGAAGTTTTAGCTTGTCCACCTTTACTTTGAACGAAAGAAATAACTTCCATTATTGTACCTCCTTATTTTTATTATATTCATTTTTATCATTTATATGAACTTAAATAAGATAATAATTAATATATTAACTTTTATATTAAAAAATATATTAATTATTAATATTATTATTAACTTTAGTTCTTTATTTAAAGCCTTTTATCATTGGACTTTGATCTAGAAAACTCAATAATATTCGCCATCGAGGAGTAATTAAAGCTTAAGTTAGAGATGATAGAGCTACTTAGGGAGCTGCACTCCCGATTAATAATGTTCTTACAGAACGTTGTAATTTAGATGAGGCTCTTCAAAATATAGGTCTATAGAGCAAGTATTTTGAAAGTTGGAGAAAAGAAAATTCGACAAATTGGAAAGCATATAAAAGGACCGGAAATCAATCCGGCCTTTATTTTTATTTATCTTCTCTCTTTTGAGCTTGCATTCTTTCTTTAAGTCTTTTATGTACTTCCAGATTTTTTTCTAAATCCATCATCTTTTGATGACGCATCCAACCAACTAAAAGACCTCCATTATAAGCCTCAATTCCCACTTGTTGAATATCTTCATCTTCCAGGATCTCTCTTTTATTCTTATGAACTAGATCCTCTACAGCATTAAATGAGTCGAACTCCATTTCTTCTTCTGCATCTTGCCAATCTTTAATCAAGATAGGCTGACAGAGATGCCCAAGTCCTATCCAACTTTTCTCTGAAGAAAACCATTTTCCAATAAATTCTGGAGTGTCTTCTCTAGCATAATAACTTCCCACAAATTCAGTAGCGCCGATTTCAAGAAAGTTCTTATGCTGAATCCAGAGTAACTGATTGATTTGATCTTCAATCATTGGATTATTGAAAGCCAAATCCTCTTCTTCAGAATTAAGAATGGCTTTCGTAACCACTACATATCCTTCTGGGGTTAAGGATACGAATTTGAAAGGAAGATGTTCGATCTCTTTCATAGCTGTTTCAAAATCTCTAAAAATTAATGGTTCAAAATTCATGTTTTAAATCGCTCCTTTTCTTTTGCTTAAAAGACTAAAAAGAAAAGATCCGCCTACACTCTTAGCTTTCCTTTTTAGCCTTTGAAATGTAATTGCGGATCACTATTGTGACGCGACTTCTGAGTGACAGTATTTTACCATCTTTATTAGAAATATTCAAACTGAATTAGCTTTTTTCTAAGAAAACAAATGAAATGATATTAAGTTTTTAATTTTAGACTCTTACAGAGAGTCAGAGCGAACTTTCCGTCTTGGAGTAGAGACGTTTTCCGGCGCTCATTACGGCTTACCTCATATTTTTCAATGACTAGCCTTCTCCTCTCACAGGCCATTTAAGGCCCCATAGAGGGCTTTTAAGCGTAATTTTTGTTTA
>CAZMHE010000207.1:0-2616 GCA_964566015.1 uncultured Sangeribacter sp.
AGTAATTGGAGAGAAAGGAAGTATTTCAGTGAGTCGAGCCAGGAACTCAGGACGGAATTGACCTTGCATCACCTCAAGCATCTCATCATGAGTTGGGATGTGATTTTGTTCAAATGATTTGAATATATAATCACTTCCGATATTTGAAGTAAATATAATTAATGCGTTGGAGAAGTCTCCTACACGACCAAGTCTATCATGCAGTTTCCCTTCGTCAAGTATCTGAAGGAATAGGTCAAAAACAGATCGATGTGCCTTTTCAATCTCATCAAAGAGAACTACTGAATATGGATGCTGACGAATCTGATTCACCAATAGGCCCCCTTCTTCATATCCGACATATCCGGGAGGTGCTCCATAAAGTAATGCTACAGAGTGTTCCTCCTTATACTCAGACATATCAAATCGAAGAATGGAGGTTTCATCATTAAACAGAAAATCTGCAAGTGATTTAGCTAATTCTGTTTTTCCTGTTCCGGTCGGTCCAAGAAAGAAGAATGAACCCATAGGTTGCCCTTTCTTATTTAATCCCGATCGAGATTCATATATGGCATCCAGTATGCTTTTTACCGCGTGATTCTGTCCTACAACCCTTCTATGGATAATATCCTCAGCATTCGATAACCTCTCTCTTTCCTCAGACTGGATATTGCCAATAGGAAGGCCGGTAAGGTTGGCAATAACATCCTTTAGGAATTCTTTATCAAGCTTATGCGGAATATCTCCCTCTGCCATCTCTGATGCTATCTTTGCTGATGCCATTCCTCGGTCAAGCAAATCGATAGCAGAAGATGGAAGACTTTTTTCAGGCATATAACGTTTTGCCAGATAAACAATCTCCTTTTCTATCTCGTCAGAGACTTCAACATTGTGGAATTTCTTATAAGACGGTACTTTGCTTATAAGAATCTCGGTTGCCGCTTCCTCTGTTGGCTCTTCAATATTGATTTTCTCACATTGAGCAATTAGTTCTTTATCTTTTTCTATATCCTTTGTGAATCCGTCAATGGTGGAGGTTAGGATAATTTGAAGATAGTTCTTTGACAGACTCCTTTTTAATATAGCCAAAATTCCATGAACAATGGATTGTTTATCCATTACCCTGTGAAAATTTTCAATGATAAGTAATGGTTGCGGATGATTTGACAATTCCTTTACAATCTTGTCGAATCGATCCTCCAATTCTCCTTTATAACTCACTCCTTGAGAAATTGATATCAAATCAAGCTCTACAGGATATAATGATTTCAGGGAGTTGGGCACTTTCCCTTCTTTAAGATTATTAAGGAACCCATGAATAAGACTTGTTTTTCCAACACCGGTTTCTCCAATAATAATTAAATTGGCTCGATCCTTTCGGGAGAGTGTTTCGATCATTGATTTGATCTCATTCTCAAATCCAATAATCTCTACAGGACGGATATTTTCCAATACATTCTCATAATAGTTGTCTCTTTTATTTAATGAGGTCTGTATGAGAGAATCTTGAGTAACCCCTGAATGATTGATATTTTGAGAACTGTTTTTTAATACCATCTCAGGAGTTAGAGGTAGAGATTTTAGTTGCTCTGCCGAAAATCCAACACCGGGTGAAATCAATGCACACAAAAGAAGTTTTGGGTCAATGGAATTGAGGCCTGAAGATTGACCTAATCGCAAACACTCTTTTACAACGCTCTTTGAGCTATCTGAAAGAGTCGCTTCTCTCATCGGATATGCAGATTTCTGACATTGTCCTATTCGAATATCAGTCCAATCAAGTATATAATAGTAGTCTGAATCAAGAGTATTTTCTATATAGTCAACCAGCCCCATATCCTTGTGAAGTAACGCTCTCAGTAGGTGACACGGTTCGATCTTTGGAGATTTATAATCTAAAGCATATGAGATTGCAATATGCAGATAGTTATTGGGTATCAAAGATAATGCTTCGAGATACTTATCCATGCTTAATATGGTAATGTCAGTTAAATAATTTCGAGATTGATGGAATCGATGGATAGACGGGCACAGCCGAAGAAGTTTAGGGAGATAATGAGTTCGCTTTTGGATTCTTTAAGACTCAAGACCTCACCTTCAAGGCCGGCGAGATTACCTCGGATCACTCGCACACGGTCACCGTTTTTAAATGGTTTTTCTGTTATCTCTACCGGGGTGTCTGATTGGCCTAACATGAATCTTAGCTGGGCTATCTCCTTGTCGGGAATTATTGCGAGTGGTTTATTTGGCGATCCTTCTATGTAGCCGGCTTTATTGGTCATGAATCGGAATATGAATGGTAGGTTGACCAATTCTTTCCTTCTCCGCTCGGTACATTTTATGAAAATTGTTGAGGGGATTACTATCCGGTCGACTTTTGATTTCCGGCCGTTCTTCCAAATTCGTATTTCAGGTTGAGTTGGAAGATAGTTTGTAATTCCCATTTTTGTCAGTTTGTCGGAAGCCTGTTTTTCTGAATTATGGTTCACAATAGCCACAAACCAGTAACTTTTTGCCACGCCTACGGCGTCGTCAACGGCATTAGTCGCTGTCGAAATTTCCGTGTTGTCTATCGTATTTGCGCTCATCAAAAAGATACAAATAGGATACCTTGTAAGACATCTCTAAACAAGAGAT
>CAZMHE010000208.1:0-2603 GCA_964566015.1 uncultured Sangeribacter sp.
TATGGTGGTGAATTTCCGTTCTCGGAGAATCCGTCTGTGCCGACTGTGGACTCTGAGAAGAGTTCCGTGGAATATGATGCCGATGCGAATAAGCTGAAGGTGACCATCACCGTCAAGGAAAACTAATCGCGCTGACCCTCTTTCATTATGGGAAAGCTTTTTACTTTAATATCTGCCATTCTCACAGCTATCTCTTCGGCCTTTGCAGCCAATCCTACCGGCTATGAGTGGTGGTTTGACAACGACATATCCTCTCTTCAAACCGGTTCGTTGTCGCCTGAGAAAACTGACCTGATCATCGACACCTCACATCTCCCCAAAGGTGCCCATTATTTCAATTGCCGACTCAATACCGACGAAGGGGAATATGGTTCCGTCTACCGGAAAATGTTCTTCTCCCTCGGACAGGATACAGGCGAAATCACCTATGAATATTGGTTTGACAACGATTATTCCGGGAAAATTGTCGGTGACATCTCTTCTGGTACTTCATCATTCGAGGTGAATGTCGCTAACCTCACCCCGGGTGTGCATTATTTCAACTGCCGACTCTCGAGGGGTGCTGACGAATGGGGAGCGGTTTACCGCAAGATGGTGTTCACCACCCCGACAGGGAGCGACGGTGTGGCCTACGAATATTGGCTCGACGACAATTATGACGCCAAAAAAGAGGGTGATCTCGTCGCCGGTGCTAATACCTATATCGTGGATCTTGCCGGACTGAAGAAGGGTCTCCACCGCTTCAACTACCGCATCAAAACCGGTCTCGGCGAGTGGGGTTCCGTTTTCTCGAAATATTTCTATTACAAGTCATCATCGAGCCTGCCGTTCACTTCATATGAATATTGGCTCGACAATGACTACGCCCATCGAGTTTCGGGTAAAGCCACAACCAACCCCGTAACGTTCGACATCAATCTCGACGGTTTCGACAAGAGCGGTGGCGCTCACTATTTCACCATGCGCGTGCGCGACGATGACGGTGACTGGAGTTCGTTCTACCGTCGCCTCGTTATATTCCACGACGCAGAGAGTAAGGTTCCCGTTATCGGTTACCGCCACTTCATCAATGACACCGACTTAGGTTATGTGAAGGTAGAGCGGAAGATAACCGACAATTACACCTTCCTGATTGCTCTTCCCGACAGTATGCGGATGAGCGTCAAGGATAAGAAACCGATATTCCATGGTGACAAGATCTCCCTCGAGGGGACTGACTCCCTGCATTACATCATGCAGATACAATCCGAGTTGGGTTGGGCACCCCCTCAGGAATGGGATCTCGAGGTGTCGAATCCATTCACCACAACTGCCGTGGAGATGGCCGTAAACACTATGCACAAGTTTGACACTCCGCGCATCGGCCAGTTTGCAGCAGCGAAGTTCACCGCTTCGGCCGGCCAACCGCTATACCTCCGCGCCAACGCGAAGATAGCAGTCGATCTATACCGCAACGGTGAGAAAGTGATGGAGATTAAGCCCGATGAGTTGTATGGAATGAAACAGCTTGCACTCCCGACAGGTGATTATTACGCCATTTTGCGGGATGCAGAACCGGGTAGCGCGATGACATTCACACTGCATGTGATGAACTCTCCCAATATTGTGCCGAATCCCGCCATCCTCTTCAACAACGGAGAGGTGACAATCACTCAGTCGCGTGAGGATGCCATGACGTATTATACAATAGAGGATTATCTGCACACAACTCCGGTTATCCCCTCGGAGAGCAGTACCCGCTATACCGGAGTGCCCTTCACACTCGATCATAACGGAGTAATCCGCGCCCGCTCGATAGTGCCGGGTAGCGACATCGAGCCATCGGGGGTGGAGCAACTCGTAATAGATTCGTATAAGGTGCGGGCACCGACTGTCCGTTTCGAACATCTTACGGTTGTAATCAGCGGAGCCGGTCTGTCGGGTGTCAAGACCTTCTACACTCTTGATGGAAAGACACCGGAACTGACGGCTGAGAGTGCATTGGCAACCGGTCCGGAGGGGTTGCGCCCTGCGGCAGGTACTTATGAGTACACCGGACCATTCTCACTATCGGGTAATACCACCGTCAAAGCCCGCAGTTTCAAGGTCGGCTATACTCCATCGGATGCCGCAACCTATACATATACCCATTCCACGTATATCACCGGTGCACCGCAGATTACAATGAATGGAACGACCGTGACATTGAAAGCGACTACGGCAGGTTCGACATTGTGGTATAATATCGGCAATTCCGATCCGACGCAGATGAAAACTTACACCGCACCATTCACGATGGAGGGTAACGGCACTATCTACGCTCAGGCTCGCAAAACTGATATGTACGATTCGGAGGTGGTGAGTCTCGTTATAAACGGTAGACAGATGCCGAAACCGCAGATACATTACAGTAGTAATATGGTTTCGCTGACCTGTGCGAAGGATGCCAAGATTTATTACACCCTCGACGAGTCGGCACCAAGTACAAACATCAGCGGCACTTCGTCGAAACTCTACGACGGCAAAGCGTTTGAGTTTGACCGCAACGGCGTGGTGAAGGCGATAGCTGTTGATGTAGCTGGTAATCTTGACAACTCCGACATCGCGGAATTGGTGATTGATGA
>CAZMHE010000209.1:0-2577 GCA_964566015.1 uncultured Sangeribacter sp.
ATATGGTGAAACAATGTTCGAGAGAACTGTGGAAGGTTTGAATGTACGCCTCTAACACTACGAAACCAAGATCGTAGGGTCCGCAGAGATCGTTGATGGGGATCGGTAAGATTATCTGTTATGAAAGTCCCTATACCCTTACAGGGGGTATCCAGTCAGCAGGGGTAAAGAACCTAAACCTAAGTATAACGAAGATAGAAGTATTGGAACGAGGAAAGCAGTGAGTCACCTACACGAATAGTGTACAAACTGGGCTAACAGGGTGATCGGTAAATATAAGTGCTACCCTAGAGCTAATAAATTACCAAATCACTGTGAGAGTGGAGGCAAGAGCAGAGAAGTGATGATAACAAGTCATGGAGCAATAGCCCCTAGTCCTATTTGTTTTGAAAGTAAAGTAATAACCACTCATACAGAATGGGTAATTAAACGAGTTATCACCCTTCGCAAGGAGAGTGATAGTATGAAAGGAAATAGTGAAGCAATCCGTACTGCGCAATATTACGATATGCAGACCACCTTTGAGGAGCTTTATAAGATTTCTTGTGAAGGGGGAATTAATAAAGACCTATACAGTCTTATTGTTTCCCCCAACAACCTCAAACTTGCCTATCGCAATATCAAAGCAAACAAGGGAAGTATGACAATAGGAGTCGATAAAAAGTCAGTTCAATTTCTTAAGGAAATGAATGAAGACGAATTTGTCACCTACATACAACAGAAGTTAGAAAACTACCAACCTTCACCAGTTAGAAGGGTATATATTCCCAAACCAAATGGCAAACAAAGACCATTGGGTATTCCATCCATAGTAGATAGAATCTGTCAACAAGCCATTAGGCAGATTCTGGAACCAATTTGTGAAGCAAAATTTAACAAACACTCACATGGTTTCAGACCCCTACTAGGAACTGAAACTGCCATCCAGGATGTATATAATAGAATCCAACGATCACACTGTCATTGGGCAATATCCATTGACATCAAAAGTTTCTTTGACAATGTGAACCATCGCAGATTAAGACAGGCCTTATGGGGAATTGGGGTACGAGACACAAGGGTATTACAAATTCTTCAAAAGTGCTTAAGGCAGAAATTGTAGAACCCGAGGGTGAAAGGATTAAGCCTGCTAAGGGAACACCACAAGGTGGGATCATCTCTCCGCTATTAGCTAATATATACCTTAACAGTCTTGATCAGTGGCTAAATGATCAATGGGAAAACTTTGACTCTCATATGGTCAGACCAGTCAAGAAGCAATACAGCAAGAATGGTGAACGGGACAAAACTAATGAATACAGTGCATTGCGAAAATCAAAATTAAAAGAATTTTACTTTGTTCGATATGCGGATGACGTAGTCATTCTATGCAAATCACTTCAGAATGCCAAGAAACTAAAGTCTGCTATTCAAAGTTTTCTAACAAACAACCTTAAACTTGAAATGTCTGAAGAAAAGACCAAAATTGTGAATCTCGAGAAGAGTCGCATTAAATATCTGGGTCTTGAAATTGGAACACAGGTTAAAGGGAAAAAGTATGTAGTTGAGTCCCATATGTCAAAAGATGCAATCAAGAGAGAAAAGGATAAACTGATCGAACAGATCAAGAAAATTCAAAGACCTCCAAAAGGAACAGAACAATGGGTACAGATTGACCAATACAATGCAATGGTGCTAGGAATACATAATTACTATTCCATGGCTACCCATATCAGTTGTGATCTGAGCAAAACCCAATATATTCTCAACAAAGTACTAGAAAACCGATTGCATCCAAGCAAAAAGGGTGAAAACACCAGAGAAGCCCTTGAAAAGTACGAAAAATCACAGATGGTCAGATATGTAGCAGACTGTTTAATAGTTCCCATCGGGAAAATCAAGAAAAAAAAACCAATGGCCAAGGATGTAAAGCTAAATATCTTTACTTCAGAGGGAGTGACAACTCTACAAAGGAAAAGAGAAGACAAAGCCCTCATAAGTGAGCTACAAGTCTATATGCTACAACATCCAATACAGAACAGAAGTATTGAGTACAACGATAATCGACAATCCCTCGTATCCGCACAACGTGGAAAGGATAAAATCACAGGAGAAGAACTCATACCAGAGCATATAGAGTGTCATCATGTGATCCCAATATCCCAAGGAGGAGATGACAGTTATCGAAATCTTATCCTAGTAGATAAGGACGTACACAAACTAATCCACGCCACAGATGTAGAAACACTAAAGAAATATCTGATCTCATGCGACATAAACAGTAAATCCCTAGTAAAGCTCAACAAATATAGAGAGCAAGTGGGAAACAAGGAAATAGACTTTAATAAAGCAACAAAAAAGGTGAAAACTCGCAGCACCGCAGATTACATAGAATTTCTGGATTAATTGCTTACAACTAGAAACCAATAGGATGGAACGCCGTATGAAGGGGAAACTTTTCACGTACGGTGTGGAGTGGGGGAAAATCTAGAGATAACCTCAAAGGATTACCTATCACTATTAAAGACAAAAATCCAAAATATAGAAAAGGCCTTAAAAGATAAAAAATATAGCATCTGCTGTGGAAGTAAAAGACTC